>CAZWZW010000102.1:3638-10876 GCA_964639125.1 uncultured Verrucomicrobiota bacterium | reverse complement strand
GGGTTTGTCGAGCCATGAAACACCGGATCACGGCAGGATTTTTAAAAAGAATTATTTTGTCATTGTGGTGTATTTGCGTGTGTTCTAAGTTGCCGCGCTAATGCGTATTGAATTGTACATGAGAGGATTGCGGAAGGCGTCGTGGTGCTTCCTGATGGCGGGGTGGACTTTCGTGTGCGCCTGTTCGCCTCCGGTGGCGCCTGAAGAAGAGCGTGTCGCGGCGGTCACCAAGCCGTCTTCCCCCCAAAAGCTTCGGTGGATGGGGCATTGGAAGGGCGAGGGGGCGCGGGAACAGTTGGTCCTCGATGTATTGGATGAGTTTTCCTTCATGCATCCCGAGATTGATGTTGAATTTAAATTTGCGGCGGATGTTCTGCCTAAAAAGTCCCAGCATGAGGCGGCCGTTTACATTGCGCAGATGATTTGTTCGGGCCGTTTGGATTGGGATGTTATCTGGCTCGACCCCCGGATCTATCATCAGGTTGCCGTTGAGCTGGATGATTGGGACTGGGGGAAAAAGCATTTGGTTGATTTTTCAACGGTTCCCGGATTTGCTGAAACCCACCAGCCGGGGATCGTGAACGCCCCGGATGCCCACCGGGATACCGCGGGAGTTTTCCCGGGGCCCTACATCGAAGGATTTTTTTACACAGCATGGTACAATAAAGAGGTTGCGGATCGGTTGGGTCTTCATATTCGGGAAGAGGGAATGACCTATGCGGACCTATTGGGCTACGTGCAAAAGGTTTATGCCTACAACCAGACCGCGCCATCGCCGGTGTCGGCTTTTCTTGACTATAACCTCGCGAGCGGCTCGGCCCGTCTTTTTTATAATCTGGTCTTTTCCGCTTTTGCCGAAAAGGGTTTGGATGGGGTGAGTGAACCGGAAATAGATGCGGTGGTTGAGCGGGTGCTCAATTTGTTTCGGGAACTGGGTGCATATAAACCGCTTTCTCCTCGTTTCGAGGCGTATTCCCCTTCGGAGGCCATGCGTGCGTTGATGGATGGCGAGGCGTTGTTTTTTTTCGATGCTACATGGCGATATAATGTTTTTGAGCAATTCGATCCGGTCGGGCTGAAGAAGCTTCGGCTCGCGCAAATGCCGACTCTGGGTGGGCAATCCCCCGTACTCGGTGGATATATTTCGACTTGGGCCGTGCTGAAGAATGCGCCCGGCCGCGAGGCGGGCATTAAGCTTCTCCAGCACTGGAGTCGTCCTTGTATTGCGGATGCGTGGGTGCGGAAGACCAAAAATCCAACCGGATTGATTGGGAGCCTATACGATCCCGTTTATGGGAATGACGTTGTTGCGGCCTACCAGCAGCGCTTAAAAAGCAAGTATCAACAAGGGATGATGGATCCGTTAATGCGGATGAGCCTACCGCACAACAGCGGGCTTGTGATTGATCCCGAATGGTTTGCTCTGTCCAAAAAATTATTGTACGGACCTTCCTTTTCGCGTGATGCACCTGCAGATAAATAGAGGAGCACGCTGCACGCATCTTGGGTTCTCCCTGTTCTTCATGGAAAACCAAAGCGGTCAAACACTACGGTTGTATCGCGCTTGCTGTCATGATAAGCATATAAGCTATGACGCGCTTTTCAGAAAACAGTAGAATTAACCGGCTGACGCAGTCACTGGCCTTTAAGCTTGGGCTGGCCATTTTCTTGATTGCCTCGGTTTTACTTTCGAGCCTCGAAATATTTTATGTCCAACGCTTTGCCCGGGAAATAGATGAGCGCCTCTATTTGGCCGTTCAGATCCCCGGTCGGTTGATGAATGAGGAGGCCATTCCCTGTTCCATTGTTCGCGACTCTGCTGCGCTTTCTCGCCTCGTCGGAGAGGAGATCGTCCTGGCCTTGGTGGACCAGCCGGACCAAACGATTTACTATAGCTTGCAACGCGAGCTCGAGGGCCAGCGTTCCGACGAATTTCACAACTATTTTAACCCGTCGGCAAAGGTGATAACAAAACCCGATGCCTCTATCGTCAGGGTGTCCGAGGCCGGGGGGACATATCTTTGTGTCACAACGCCGCTGTATTCCGAAAATCAGTGGCTGGGTGATTTGCACATGAAGGTGAGTACCCGTAATGCCGAGTTGCGCAAGCGCAATACCGCCCTGGGCTTCGTGGGCGGTTTTTTTGTTTGTATCCTGGGGATCACGGTGCTGAGTGCGTTGTTGCTGCGGATCATGTCTGTTCCGCGATTACGGGATGCTGTGAAATGTCTGCAGGCCGTGGAACAGGGTAATTTGGATGTCCGAGTCTCCAAGGTTAAATCAAAGGATGAGCTGGGGGTCCTGGGCCGTGGCGTCAACCTCATGATTGGGGAGCTGGAGCGTCGGCGCGCTGAGCAGGAGCAGCTCAGTTCTGAACTGAACGTGGCTAAAGAAGAGGCGGAAAAGGCGAGCCGAAGCAAAAGTGAGTTTCTGGCAAACATGAGCCACGAAATCCGTACACCCATGAACGGCGTGTTGGGCATGGCACAATTATTAAAGGATACACCCCTCAGCGCCGAACAGCGCGATTATCTTGGAACCATCTCTTTGTCGGCCGAAAATCTGCTTAAACTCATTAACAATATTCTCGATTTGTCCCGGATTGAAATGGGCAAGTTTGATCTGAATATTGAAACGGTGGATGTGCGGGCCCTGCTCAGCGAGCTAAATACCTTTTTCTCGCCTTCGGTGATCGAAATGGGGCTGAACCTGCATATCGAGTGCCCGGAACAGCTGCCTCGCATCCGTACAGACGAAGGCAGTTTGCGGCAGGTGCTCATTAATCTCATGGCGAATGCGGTCAAGTTTACGCAAAAAGGATTGGTGCGCTTGCGCGTTGAATGTCTCGACAAGACCGGCAACGAATGCACCCTCGCCTTTTGCGTGGCCGACACCGGCATTGGTATCTCGCCGGAAGCTCAGGAAACCATTTTTCATAATTTTGCGCAGGCCGATGGTTCCCATACCCGCGAATTCGGCGGAACAGGGCTGGGGCTTTCCATCTCCAAGAAACTGGTCGAGCAGTTGGGCGGGCGATTGTGTGTGACCAGCGAGCCGGGACACGGCTCGGAGTTCTCGTTTAACATCACGGTCAATATGGAGAGCGACTTCCAGAATGATCAGCCAAAGGGAAATTCCGAAAACAACCCGGAGCAGCTCAACTACCATGTATTGGTGGCCGAGGACAATAAACTCAATCAGCGGGTCATCTCTAAAATGCTGGAAAAGGTGGGCTGTAGCGTCGATGTGGCCGAAAATGGCCGCGATGCAATCACTCAGTTGAAGTTAACCGCTCCTCAAGAGGAGTGGCCCCGATACGACATGATTCTGATGGATATCCAGATGCCGGTTCTCGATGGGCTCAAGGCCACGGCCATGATCCGTGCCCAGGAGGGCGAAGTGCGCCGTACACCCATCATTGCCGTGACCGCCCATGCCATGAAGGGCGATCGCGAAAAGTTCCTTGAACAGGGGATGGATGGCTATATTTCCAAGCCCGTTCGGCGCGAGGAGCTGCTTGAAGTTCTCAAGCAATATTGCTAGCTGCAAGTATTCCTTCTTTCCGCATTCCCATATGCCACCCCTTATTTTGGCATAAACATTGCTCAGTTTGGGTCTGGTGCTCCACTTCGGACAGGACGCTAGATGCAATTTAAAGGAATATCCATGACTGAGTCGACTGAAGCGCCATCCAAAAAGGCTGCTCCAAAGAGTCATATCCGATTCCGGAATGCGCTTATTCCGATCGCCGTGGTCGCGGTTTCAGTAATCATCGCCGGGGCGGTTTTGCGTGCTGACCATATGCGCGGGAAGCGGCAGCGGAGTCAACTTCGTTCAGAAATGCGGTCCGGCATGAGCAGTACCATGTACCATGTTGAACAGTATTTTAGTCGTTTGTATTCAACCCTGACTTTTGTCCGCGCGCTCTCCGGCTTTCAGGCTTTGGATCCGGGAGTGAAGCAACAGGTCAGTGATCTGTTTGAACGCAAAACCCTGCACCATGAAATGTTGGAGCTCTACATAATTGAGCGTGGGTTCGATGGAACGGGACGCCCTTTTCTGACTTTTGAATCGGGTGATGAATTGGATATAGAGAGAATTCATTCTCCGGAACGCGAGGCCGATGAGTATGCAGCTCAGGTGGCCATGCTCAACGAGTTTGCCGAGCATCCGGAACTGAAAAGTCTGATTAGCCGTGAGATACCGCTTTGCGTGCCGGATGCCTATGGCGCGCGCGATTCAGGACTGATCTATTCCGTGCCGCTGTACGACGGCGAGAAGTTATCCGGGATGGTTTCAGGGATGCTTTCAATCCACACGCTTTCGGAAGAGCTGGAGCGTGGAAACTTTGGCACGATGCTCGTGTTGGCAACGCCTCAAGGCGATATTTATGGCGGTGAGGATCTTCCTCCCGAGTTGAGTGGATGGTTTGCAGAGCGCTTCGAGCAGGAGGATGTGGTTCAGTTTTTCGGCCATTGCCCCGAGCAGTTCCAAGTGGGAAAATGGAGCGCGGTTTGGACTCCCGTCCAGTTGGGCGATGGGCAACATTGCTGGTATATGGCTTACCTGTACAATGCGCAAGACCGACTTGCAAAAGGAGTCGGCAGTCGCCTGATCGGTGGGCCCGGTATCGCAGCAGGCATCTTGTTGATGGGGATTACGGTAGCGCTACTGATTTACATGCTGCTGCGCCGCCTTTCTGAGCGTTCCGCTTTTCTGGCCGAGCAATCAGTCGCCTATGAACATCTCGCCGAAAGTCAGCGGGAACTTGAGGTCGCGATGGAAGCCGCCGAGCAAGCCAACCGAAGCAAAAGCGAGTTCCTTGCAAATATGTCGCACGAAATCCGCACTCCCATGAATGGTGTGCTGGGTATGGCGCAGATCTTGGCGGACACCGAGCTCTCGTTGGAACAAAGCCAGTATGTGGGAATTATTTCGAGCTCGGCCGAAAACCTGCTACGAATTATCAATAATATATTAGACCTTTCCCGGGTGGAGCTGGGCTCCATTGATCTTCACATCGAGAGCGTTGATCTTTGCACGATGCTCAACGAGCTCGACGGATTCTTTGCGAGCACCGCAAAGGAAAAAGATCTCGAATTCAGGATCAATCTTCCCGATACACTTCCGCTCGTCCGAACCGATTCCGGGCACCTCCGTCAGGTTCTGATCAATCTCATTGGAAATGCCGTCAAGTTTACGGAAGAGGGGCATGTGGAACTGTGTGTAAAATGCCTGGAAAGAACCGCCCGCGAATGTACGCTGGGATTCCACATTATCGACACCGGCATTGGCATTTCCGAAGACAAACAAGCGCTTATTTTTGAGGAATTCCAGCAGGCGGACGGTTCGCATACACGCAAATATGGAGGCACCGGCCTGGGCCTTGCGATTTCCAGAAAGATGATCGATAAGATGGGCGGGCAGCTGGGGGTTTCGAGCGAGCCCGGCGAAGGCTCTGAATTTTCCTTTAATCTGACACTTGATATTGATGTGGGCCAGACGGTTGCGGCAGAGGCTGACTCCCCTGAAGCACAAGAAGACGCCTTCAATGTATCCGTATTGCTTGCGGAAGATAATAAGATCAACCGGATGGTCGTGACTAAAATGCTCGCCAAGATGGGATGCCAGGTGGATGCCGCTGAAAACGGGCAGGAAGTCATAAAAATGCTTAAACTGACCGCTCCCGTCGAAGAACGTCCGAAGTACGACATCATCCTCATGGACATCCAGATGCCGATCCTGGACGGTCTCAGGGCCACCGCCATGATTCGTGCACAGGAGGGAGGGGGCAATCACATGCCCATCATCGCCATCACGGCCCATGCCATGAAGGGCGATCGCGAAAAGTTTATCGATGCAGGCATGGATGGCTATCTATCCAAGCCAGTCCTTCGCGAAGACCTTCGCGCGACGATCAAGCAGTATAGCGAGCATAAGACCGGAGCCCCCGTGGTCATACCGCTCAATGCCCCTGTTGCGAAGGGCGATGGAAACCTTGCATAGCCCAACCTTTCCCAGTATAAAACCCGCTGTTTTTCGCCGATAGGAGTTCGGCGATCCGGTTTTACGCGAGGAATGATTATGGCCATGACATCGAAGGAAATTCGGCAGTCGTTTTTTGATTTTTTTGAATCGAAGCAGCACACCATTGTAAAGTCCGGCAGTCTGCTGCCCGATGCGCCTAACCTGCTGTTCACCAATGCGGGCATGAACCAGTTCGTGCCGATCTTTCTTGGTCAGGCCAACTGCCCCTACACGCCGGGCCGGGCCGCCGATACCCAGAAATGTATCCGCGCCGGCGGCAAGCACAACGATCTCGAGGACGTTGGTGCCGATACCTACCACCACACCTTCTTCGAAATGCTCGGCAACTGGTCGTTCGGCGACTACTTCAAAGAGGAGGCCATCGACTGGGCCTGGGAGCTGCTCACCAAGGTTTGGGGGTTCCCCGTTGACCGCCTCTACGCCACCTACTTCGGCGGCGACGAAAAATCCGCGGCCGATCTAGAAGCTAAAGCGCTCTGGCTCCGCCATCTGCCCGAAGAGCGTGTTGTGCCCGGCAACCGCAAGGACAACTTCTGGATGATGGGCGACACCGGCCCGTGCGGTCCCTGTTCCGAGCTGCACGTCGACCTCACGCCCGAAGGAAACTGCGGTGCCAAGATGGTCAACGCCGACAGCGCCGAATGCATCGAAATCTGGAACCTCGTCTTTATGCAGTTCAATGCAAACGTCGATGGTTCCCTTTCGCCGCTGCCCGCGCAGCACGTCGACACCGGCATGGGCTTTGAACGCGCCTGCTCGATTATCCAGTGCACCAAGGATTTCACCGACTTCTCCGGCATTATCTCCAATTATGAAACCGACGTATTCACCCCGATTTTCCGGGTGCTGGAAGAGATGAGCGGCAAAAAATACGGCAGCTCCATGACCGATCCGGTCGATATCGCCTTCCGCGTCATTGCCGACCATATCCGCTGCCTTGCCTTCTCGATTGCCGATGGCATCATTCCATCCAACGAAGGCCGCGGCTACGTTTTGCGCCGCATCCTGCGCCGCGCCGTCCGTACCGGTCGTATCCTCGGCTTCAAAGATCCCTTCTTCTTTCAACTCACCGACATCGTCGCCGAAACCTACGGCGATGCCTTCCCCGAGCTGCGCGAAAATAAAGATCGCGTAACGAAAACCCTTAAGGCCGAAGAAGATTCCTTCAACCGTACGCTCGACCGCGGCAT
>CAZWZW010000102.1:0-3538 GCA_964639125.1 uncultured Verrucomicrobiota bacterium | reverse complement strand
GAAGGCTTCGAAAACCGGATGAACGAGCAGCGTGAACGAGCCCGGGCCGATCACGCCAATAAGAAATCGGTTGTCCTTGCCGAAAGCGGGGGTATCGACGCAGAAGCCACGCTTTTCGTTGGCTACGAAACCACCACATGCGAAACCGAGGTGCTTGAAGTGCTCGACTCCGGCGTGATCCTTCTGAAGGAAACCCCGTTCTACCCCGAGTCCGGCGGGCAGCAGGGCGACCACGGAACGCTCAATGCCGAAGGCATCGAATTCAAAGTACACGATACACAGAAATCGCCCGACGGCGTCATTCTGCACACCGGCGAACTGATTTCCGGCGAACTTAAGAAAGGCGACCGGGTAACGGCAAGCGTTGATCGCTACCGCCGAGGACAGATTCGCCGCAACCACACCTCAACCCACTTGCTCAATCAGGCGTTGCGCGAAGTGGTCGACAGCTCCATCAAGCAGGCCGGTTCGATGGTCGGGTCCGACTACCTTCGTTTCGACTTCAACTATTTCGAAGCCGTCAAACCCGATCAGCTCCGCGAAATCGAGCGCATGGTGAACCACGAAATTCTACGCAATACCCCGCTCAAAACGCTCGAAATGTCATTGGCCGATGTACAGAACGCCGGCGATATTCAGGCCGTGTTCGACGATAAATATGGCGAAACCGTGCGCGTTGTCACGATTGGCAACTACAGTAAGGAACTTTGCGGCGGGACCCATGTTGAGTCCTCCGGAGATATTGGTCAGTTCCGCATCGTTTCCGAATCTTCCGTAGCCGCCGGTATTCGCCGTATCGAAGCCGTCACGGGAATGGAAGCTTTGGATTGGGCTGCACAGGAGCATGAGCTGTTGACCCGCTTGAGCCAAAACCTCAGCGTCAAACCCGCCGATCTTCCCGAGCGTGTCAAGGCCATGACCGATCAGGCCAAGGCCGCCGAAAAACAACTCAAGGAAGCGCGGATGAAGGCCGCCGTGCATGGAATCGAAGCCCTGCTCGAAAAGGTTGAAACGCTGTCGTTGACCGACACGGTTGACAATATGCCGCTTTTGGCTGCCACCGCCGGCGAGGTTCCGATGGATGCCCTTCGCGAGCTGATGGACCGTCTGCGGCAGAAGCTCGAAAGCGGCGTCATTATTCTCGGCAGCCATGCCAACGGAAAAGCCTGCTTCATGTGTTCCGTCAGCGACGACCTCGTGGGCGAAGGCATTCACGCCGGCAAGCTCATCGGCGCAGTCGCCAAGCTCGCAGGCGGCGGCGGCGGCGGACGTCCTGACAAAGCACAGGCCGGCGGAAAAGACGGCACCAAGGTACCCGATGCCATCAAGGCCGTGCCCGGCATTCTCAAGGAAATGCATGCCTAAGACGTAATGCGTATTGCGTAATAAAAGGCCGCGGGATTCGTCCTCTGCGGCCTTTTTCTTTTCACAGAAGTGGCATCTCCGAAAAAAAATGAAAGTTGCTGTTGACAAAACAGAACGAACGTTTTAAAAAGGCACTCGTTAATTGGGAAACGTTATGCCGCGAGTTAAGGAATATATTCGAGAAGAGGTTTTGGAGGCCGCCACCCAAGTGTTCTGGGAAAAGGGCTATTCGGCTACCTCGGTGAGCGATCTGGTCGAGGCAACCGGCTTGAACAAGCATAGCATGTACAAGGAGTTCGGGAACAAGGAGGGCTTGTTTCTGGAATGTATTGAAAACTATGCCCACCGTTCTAACCGCGAGCCTGCGGAGCTTCTGGAACAGCAACCGCTGTCTTTTAAAAACATAGAGCGGTTCTTCGCAAACCGGGTGGACTATCTTGTATCGCAAGAGAACAAAGGCTGCATGATGGTAAACAACCTGGTCGAGCAAGAGGTTCTGTGCGATGAGATAAACCGGAGAACCCGTTACTATATGGGCCTGACGGAGAAAGCATTTTTCAACTGCCTGGAAGCTGCGCAAAAAGATGGTGAAATTCCGGAAGAAAAGGACATTGGCCTGACGGCTAAATACCTTTTGTGCTTTATGAAGGGACTCAATGTGACGGCGAAGACCAATCCAACCAAGAAAACATTGCAGCTTCTCGTTAACGAGGCGCTGGAGACGGTGAGGCGATAGGGTTTTTTTGCCCTGAAACAGAACGAACGTTTTAATATGAAAAGGAGAATACAGATGAAAGGAAGACTCAAAGATAAGGTTGTCGCGATTACCGGAGGCAACAGCGGAATTGGACTGGCGAGCGCAAAGGAATTTGCCCTGCAAGGGGCGAAGGTAGCACTGCTGGCTCGCAGTCAGGGGAAGATCGACACGGCGGTTGCCGAAATTGGCCATGGGGCGATTGGGTTTGTGGGCGATGTGGTCGACTTGCCCAGCATCGAAGCGTTCTACAACGGCGTCGCGGAAAGGTGGGGTAAGATAGATGTGGTCTTCGCCAATGCGGGCATCGCAGACCGTACGGTGTTTGAAGAGGTGGACGAAGCCGCCTTCGACAAGGTCGTCAACGTGAACCTTAAAGGTGCGTTTTTCAGCGTTAAATATGCCGCACCGCATCTGAACGAGGGGGCTTCGGTCATTCTGACTTCGTCCTGTTTGGAAGATATGGGCATGGCTGGCCTTTCGGTCTATGCCGCCACCAAGGCTGCCGTCCGTTCGCTGGCGCGCTCCTTTACGCCGGACCTGAAAAAATATGGTGCGCGCATCAATGTACTTACCCCGGGACCGGTGGCTACGGATATTGAAAAGAAGGCCGGCTTTACCGAAGAGGATTATGACGCATACAGCGGTTCCATTGGGGGCATGCTTGCGGCAGGCCGCATGGGGTACGTGGACGAGATGGCGGCTGTGGCCCTGTTCCTCGCGTCGGACGATTCGTCGTTCATGTATGGCGCCGAAGTGCAGGCCGATGGCGGTATGAACCAGACCCGTTGGATTAATGAATAAAGAGAGAGGTTGAGAAGATGATATCGAATAAACTCAAAGCAGGAAGTTCCTTCCCGAAGATTACGGTTCCGCAGGTTGGCGGCGGGGAGCTTGAACTTGGTAAGCCACGTGGCGGGAATGATTGGCAGCTAGTGGTGGTCTACCGCGGGCGGCACTGTCCGCTTTGCGCCCGGTATCTGGTCAATCTGGAAAGAGTGAAGGACAGCTTTGCGAAGATAGGCGTCGATGTGGTTGCCGTATCCGGCGATCCCGAAGAAAAGGCCGTGGCAATGGTGGAGAAGAAGGGGCTCGATTTTCCGGTTGGCTACGGATTGAGCATCGAGCAAATGAAAGAATTGGGCCTCTACATCTCATCGCCGCGCTCGCCGCAGGAGACCGACAGGCCTTTTTCCGAGCCCGGCCTGTTTGTCGTCAACGCCGAAGGAACGGTGCAGCTGGCGGATATCTCCAATGCGCCCTTTGCGCGGCCGGAGTTGGACGTGTTGCTCAGCGGGCTGGAATTTATTCGCGATCCGGAAAACGAATATCCGATCCGCGGAACCTATGAATAGGCAGTAATGAGGTTCTACGTAGATTTTTATGGTGAGGCGGCTCGCCGGGATTGATGATTGCATT
>CAZWZW010000101.1:0-10887 GCA_964639125.1 uncultured Verrucomicrobiota bacterium | reverse complement strand
AGGCTTCGCATTGTGCGATGCAAAAGCCGTCCGGTTCCGGGCGGCTTTTTGCTTGTCCGGCAAAGCCGGTTGCCTGAAAGGAGGGCGACGATACCCCATCCGAGGGGAGATCCTCGACTCCCCTCCGCCCGCATCCTATCGGATGCTTCGGTATGATTTAATTTAAGGCAACTCGAAAGGACAGGTTCGGGTGAATAAGGCTTTGCGACCTGCCTTGTTTGGGTGTAGCGTTCGCGTCGGAAACGGGGAGATGGCTATGCATGCGGATGTACTCAAATCCGAACTGGCAGGGACATGGTATCCTGAGCATGAGGAGCAGTTGAGTCGGGAGATCGATACCTTACTGAAGGATGTTGAGTCGCCATCCGTCACTGATGTGATGGCTCTGCTCCTTCCGCATGCGGGCTATCGCTATTCAGGCAGGGTTGCCGCCCATGGCATTAAACAGATCGAAGGGCGCTCGTTCAGCCGTGTCGTGGTGCTCGGACCCAGCCATCGGGTCGCGATGCGGGATACCGTGAGCATTCCTGATGTTGCCTATATTGAAACTCCGCTTGGCTGCATTGAGCTCGACCAGGATTTGGTGGCAGCGCTTCAAGAGAATGCGGCCTTCCAGTCGCATGCCCGTGCGCACATCAGCGAGCACAGTGTTCAGATTGAATTACCTCTGCTGCAGAGGGTGCTCGGCGATTTTAAACTGGTTCCCATAGTCTGCGGCGAGCTCGGCGAGGCGGCGGCCCACGATATTGGCACAACCCTATTGAAGCAGATCGATGCGGAAACGCTGGTGGTCATCAGTTCCGACTTTACGCATTATGGACGCGCGTTTGGCTACGAGCCGTTTAAGCTCGATATCCGGAAGAATCTGGATCTTCTGGATATGGGGGCATTCAGGTTTGTTGAACATAAAGATCCCGCCGGATTTGTTGACTATATCCAGGAGACGGGCGCGACCATTTGCGGGCGCAGTCCAATCACAGTACTGCTGAATATGCTGCCCGATGATGCGGAGGTTCATCTGCTGAACTATGATACCTCCGGCAACCTGACCGGAGATTGGACACACTGCGTCAGCTATGTGGCCGCTGCATTTTCCGGTCGGTGGGGGGGCGGGTGCGATGATGGAATCCACTGTGAACCGGATCTGGTGCTGTCGGATTCCGATAAGGTCGGCCTGCTTCGTCTGGCCCGGCACCAGATTGCGAAACAGTTCAATGAAGACGAACCCGACCTCGGACTGGAAATCACACCGCCCATGCAGGATATCATGGGGGCGTTTGTGTCCCTCCACAAGCAGGGCCAGTTGCGCGGCTGCATCGGTGAGATCTTTCCTCGACGCGAGCTGTATGAGGCGGTGGCAGAACAGGCGCTAAACGCCGCTTTCCACGATCCACGCTTTCCACGCCTCCGGCCGGAAGAACTGAAGGAAGTCGACATCGAAATCTCGGCACTTACTGTGCCGCATCGGGTCAATTCCCATGAGAATATCGAAATCGGCCGGCATGGCGTGGTCTTACGCAAAGGGAGTCATTCTGCTGTATTCCTTCCGCAGGTTGCTCCCGAGCAGGGATGGGGGCTCGAAGAAACCTTGACCCATCTTGCGCTCAAGGCCGGTCTGGCTTCCAATGATTGGGAATCCGGTTGCGAATTCCATGTCTTTGAGGCTATTGTCTTCGGCGAAGTGTAATCTATAAGCTGCCGGAGAAGAGATATGTCCAAATGTTGGAAGGTTTTCGTATTTGTTTTTGTTGCGTTGGCGGCCCGTGCACAGATGTCGCACGAGGTGCTGTTGCTGGTGAATAAGAATTCGCAACCGTCGCTCAAGGTGGCGAACACGTTTGCGGCCGTTCGGCAGATTCCGAAGCCCAACGTGGTTTATCTCGATATCCCCGAGAGCGCCTATGGCGGAACCGCCACGATCACGCCGGAAGAATTTTCAGAACTGATTTGGAAACCGGCCAATGCCATGGCCCAGGAGCGGGGCATCGATGCCCAGATCCTCGCATGGGTCTATTCGGTTGATTTTCCGATCCGTATTAAAACCGATGATAATGATCGCAAACAAATGTCGGTTGGTGGTTTGACCTTCCTGCGCAACCGGGTGCCGGGGCTGGGACTGGTGGAGGAGGGTAAATATCTATCCAAGCTGTTTGCCGGACCCAATGAACGCATCCAGCTTACCCTTCAGGCGCTCTCGCTGGGCATGCAGAAGCAAGGTGTCGGAATGGATGCCAAGGTGCCGCCTGAAGCGGCCTACCTGCAAAGCGGGCTCGGCAAACGCATGCCGCTGCCGAATATGATGCTGGGGTATATCGGTGAAAATGGAACCGAGGTGCAAACCGTAATCAATACGATTATCCGCGGGCGCCAATCCGATTTTCGCGGGCAGCGAAAGGGCATCTACTTTGTCGAAAGCGATGATGTCCGCTCGACCTGCCGCGACTGGCAGTATCCGGTGGCGATGAACGAGCTGAAGCAGCGCGGGATTGAAGCCGTCACGACGACGAATTTCCCAGCCGGTGCCGAATCTGTAATGGGTTTGCTGATGGGGGCGGAGAAGGTGGATCCTTCCTTGATCAAATCGTTTGCACCGGGAGCCATGGCCGAACATCTCACCAGCTGGAGCGCCGAGTTTCAGAAGCCGCAAACCAAGATGACCGCTTGGCTCAAGGCCGGGGCCACCGGCTCCGCCGGTGCGGTAGTGGAGCCCTATTCCAATCCGAACAAGTTCCCTTCGGCCCGCTTCTTTTCCCACTATGCTTCCGGCTGCACCATGCTGGAAAGTTTTTATCAATCCATTGCCTGCCCGCTGCAAAGTCTGCTGCTGGGTGATCCGCTGGCCAAGCCATATGCCCCGCCAGTCGAGGTTAAGGTGCTGGGCGCCGATACGCTGGATCAGAATTTCACGTATATGGCCAATGCAAGAAGTAATATTCCGAAGGCGACCTACCTTTATTCCTTCCATTTGGATGGAAAACTGGTTCGCGCCGTTTCTGATGATCCGTCTTTCTTCCTCAATATCCACAAGCTTGCGGATGGCTATCATGAGCTGCGGGCCGTTGGCCGGGTCAAGCACACCGTTCAGTTCAGCGGCCAGGGGGAGAAGGCGTTTACGGTCAGCCGGCTTGGGCGATCGGTCGAAATTCAGCCGGAATTTTTGCGGCTCGAAAAACACAAGCATGGCTTGAAGGTAAGTATCGGTGGTGAGGAATTGCCCGAAAAACTCAAGTTGGTCTGCGGGGAGCTGGTGCTTGATGAAAAGGATTTCGATCAGGACGCCACACTGGTGCTGGATGAGAAGATCATTGGCGAAGGGCCGAACCGGGTGCGCGCCATTGCCGTTTATGCCGATGGTATGGAGGTCTCCAGCAAGCCCGCAGTCTTTGCGATCACATTTGCGCAATAGAGGTTGACGCGCCGGCTTCTACAGGATGCAACTTCCCTGAAATCCATTCTTCCCATGCGCCGATATGGTATGTAACTTGGCCGCGCAATTTTTGAAAGGATATGAGGAAGTGCGCACTGTAGAAACCAATAGTCCCGAAGAAACGTGGACGCTGGCCGCCGAACTGGCCGAGGAGCTCGGTGCGGGGACAGTCATTGCCCTGCACGGCGATCTTGGCGCAGGTAAGACCTGTTTCATTCAGGGCTTTGCGGCTGCGCTGGGGATTGATGAGCCCATCACGAGCCCGACCTACACGCTGATCGGCGAATATGAAGGAAGCTTGCCGCTCCATCACATCGATCTCTATCGCCTGTCCGGCCCCGAAGAGGCACTCGGACTGGGGCTCGAAGAGTATTTCGATGTGAATGGGATCACGGCCATCGAGTGGGCCGAGCGCGCCGAAGGACTGCTGCCCCCCGACCTGCTGCATATTCAAATTGATGCCAATGAAATCACCGGAACGCGCACGTTCCGAATTTTCAGGGAGAATAAAGCGTGAAGATTTTTTCAATCGAGTTGAGTTCAAGGTATGGCAGCGTTGCCCTCGTTGAAGACGGGGTCGTTCTGATGGAGAAGAGCTGGGAGGAAAACTTTAAAAACCGGCAGCAGCTATTTGATTCCATGGCTGAGATGGAGATTGACTGGGATGCGGTCGATGTCTTTGCCGCCGGGCGCGGCCCCGGAGCCTTTTCCGGAATGCGAATTGCCTTCTCGGTGGTGAATGCACTGGCTGCTCCCCGGAACGCCCAGGTGTATGCCCTCAACAGCGGCGCGGCACTGGCAGCCCAACTGGGATCCAAACGAACCGCGGTTGTGGGCGATGCCCGCCGCAATAAGGTTTGGGCCGGGGTATTTGCCGGGCATGAGCTGGAAAAAGAGTTTCAGCTGATGGCGCTTCCCGAGTTGGAGGCATTCATTCCCGAGAACACGCGGGTGGTCAGTCCCGACCATGACCGGCTCGAGGAGCTATGGGTCAACTTTCAGATTTCAGAAAATGCCGAGCCTGTTTTCCCGGCGGCAGGCACGCTAGGGCAGCTGGTTTATCAGCGCCTTGAAAACGGAATCGAGTCGGAACCATTCGAGCCGCTCTACATGCATCCGCCCGTGTTTATCAAACCCCGTTTCGCAGGGTAGATTTTTTTGTTTCAGGCGTTGACTCACCTAGGGCGTATCGGTATACATAGCGCCCTTTAAAGCACCCGTGGTGAAATTGGTAGACACGCAAGATTCAGGTTCTTGTGCCAGCAATGGCGTGATGGTTCGACTCCATTCGGGTGCACCACTCTTTAGGCCGATCATTTGAGGCTCTGGCTGGCTGTCCGAAGCCATTGTCAGGATCAGGCGGCTCTCCCCCAAAGACGGGGGCAAGGGCGAATTCCATTAAGAGTCTTTTATTCTCTGAATCCTGCTTGCTACCCCAGCGGGCCATTTGTATGCTGTGCTTTCGTTAAGAGGACCAGATCGGTCATGTATATTTGACGGAAAAGCACTCGGCATAATTTTCACCGCTGAAAGAGAGGAAGAGTCGGAATGAAGGCGCATACGGCAAGTTTGATAAATTCAGTGATTTTGATCGGGTTTGGTTTGTGGGCCTATTTGGGGTCGGAAGCACCCTCAAAAACGGCGCTGATTCCGGTGATTTTTGGGGCGGTTCTTCTTTTCCTATATAAGGGCGTAAAAAAAGAGGATAAAATCGTTGCTCATATTGCAGTGCTTTTGACTCTGCTGATTCTGGGTGGTTTGGTGAAGCCGCTGACGGCTGCGATGGGGCGCGAGGATGGCCTGGCCATCATGCGTGTTTCGGTCATGATGCTGTCGACGCTGGTCTCGCTCGTTTTCTTTATAAAGAGCTTTGTGGATGTTCGGCGTGCACGAGCCGCAAATATGGAGTAACTTTTTCGAGCCATGGAAACCGATTCAACACTACAAACCCCTTCGAGCTTGGATTCGGCAACCCGCTCCTCCCGCCGTTCGCTCGTGACGGATTGGCTGGCGAAAGGCCTGGAGCTGAATGCCGGTGCGCCGGCGGTGGTTTTCGACGACACTACATTGACCCATCGGGAGTTCGATGAACTAAGCAACCGTGTCGCACGCTATCTGGCCACACGCGGCGTTGAGCGTGGGGACCGGGTAGGGATCTGCCTTGACCGATCGATCGAAATGGTTGCCGCGGTTGTTGGAATCCTGAAAGCGGGGGCGGCCTATGTTCCGCTGGATCCCTCCTATCCGACAGACCGGCTTGCCATGATGCAGGAAGACGCCCGTCTGCGTCTGCTCCTTGCCCATTCCGCCCATGCAGAACGTTTTCCTCTGGCGGGGGACACGTTGGCCCTTTGGGAGACAGAGGAGGCGAAGGTTTTGTGCGAACCGGCGGAGCCGCTCGGCATTGATATCGATCCCGCCGACGTGGCCTATGTGATATTTACATCCGGTTCGACCGGTCGACCGAAGGGGATTGCCATGCCGCACCGCGCGCTGGCCAACCTCATTGAATGGCAGCTGGAACGGAAAACCTTCAACTTCGGGGCAAGGGTGATGCAATATTCCAGCATTAGTTTCGATGCCTCGTTCGAGGAGATTGGAACCGCGCTGGCATCCGGTGGGGCGTTGTATTTAATCAGTGATCCCGACCGGAAGGACCCTCGTGCGCTGTTGCGCGCCCTGATAGATCAGCGCATTGAGCGTCTTTATCTTCCCTATGTTGCGATGCGCAGCATGATTGAAGCAGCCCACGTGGTCGGCACATATCCACTCGGGCTGAAGGAAATCATAACTGCGGGGGAGCAGTTGCGCGTTGACGATGGCGTGCGCGACTTTTTTAAACGGATCGAAGGTTCCTCGCTCGATAACCAGTACGGACCTTCGGAGACGCATGTCATTACGGCCCATCTGTTGGAAGGCGATCCCAGAGACTGGCCGGACCTTCCGCCCATTGGTCTGACGCTGAAGAACAATGAGACCTATATTCTTGATGAAGACCTGCAGCCGGTCGGTCCCGGCGAGTCCGGAGAACTCTATTTGGCCGGCCTCAATCTGGCCCACGGCTATATTCATCGGGAAGACCTCACACAGGAGGTGTTTCTTTCCAATCCATTTGGTGGCGATGAATGGCCCCTGTTCTATAAGAGCGGTGATTTGGCATCGTACAATGACGATGGATCGATCAATTTTCTGGGACGGCGGGATCATCAGATCAAAATCCGCGGCTATCGCATTGAACCGGGCGAGATCAATAATGCAGCTTCCGGATGTCAGGGTGTGGAGCACTGCCTAACCCATGCATTCAGTGGAGCGGACCATATTTTGAAGCTGGCCACCTACTACACCGTCAGAGACGGTGCTGTTGTGGAGCGGGATGTCCTGCATCGTTATCTCACTGAAAAACTGCCCGATTACATGGTGCCCTCCTTTTTGATTGAGATTGAGCATGTCCCCTACACGCCAAGCGGCAAGGTTGATCTAAAGGCGCTACCGAAGCCTTCCATCCAAAACAGCCGTTATGCCGGGGACGAGATCCGTTATGAATCCGAGACCGAAGCCCGGTTGGCCAAGATGTGGAGTGAACTGCTGGAACTGGGCGCTGTTCCGCGTAATGCCGACTTTTTTGAGTTGGGTGGCGATTCCCTGCGCGCTGTAACCCTGCTGCTGAAAATCCATCTGCAGTTTGGCGTGGACCTGCCGGTGGAGTCGTTGGCGACCGCATCTACCGTTGCGGAGTTTTCCCGTTTGATTGACAGCGACGGCGGCGTCGATGATTTTGATCAATACCGATCGCTCAAGATGCTCCAGCGGGGGCAAGCGGGCCATATCCCGCTGTTTCTGATTCACGACGGTGCCGGCAGCGCCTTGATGTTCGCAAACTTTGCACGCAGTCTGGGCGAGCAGCAGCCCGTTTATGCTTTCCAGTGGTCTGGCTGGGATGGACGCAAAGGGGACCGAACCATCCTGCAAATGGTGCGACGCTATAAGGAAGAGCTGATGGATTTTTATCCCGAGGGTGAGATTCTGCTCTTCGGTTTTTGTGCGGGGGGCATGATTGCGCTCGAGCTGGCTAACTTGCTGGAGCAGGAGGGGAGGGAGATGGCGCGGCCAATCTTGGTGTGGGACACGCCCAATCTGAAATCTCCTTCATACCGTAAAAACGAGCCATGGGACGATGCTGCGTCTGCTGCCGCCTATGGAAAAATGATGGAAGTGCTCCAGAAGCTGAAGCGCGAAACCATGCCGCAGCTTCCGCCCGTTCCCGTTCCGGATTTTTCGCTTCCATCGGGCGCGATAGGGCGCTTGCGCTTCACTGCCGCGGGGAAATGGTTTATGAGGACCGCCCGTCAGGTCAGGCAATATTCAGGAACGATGCCGGAGAGGTTGAAAATTAGCTGGATGCTTGTCAGGGGAAAAACCGTCCCGATGGAATTTCGCAAACAATACTGCCGTTATATGGTTGCGCCTGCATATCGACGCTATAAGCCGACTTCCTATGGCGGCGATGTGCTATACTTCCGCTCCGACCGTACTCTCGGCCGAAACTTTGAGCTGCATGGCTGGTGGAATGATCCTGTGCTTGGTTTTCGGGAGCTGTGCAAGGGGAATTTCAACGCCATCGTTGTGGGCGGAGCGGAAAACGGTGTCTCGTTTGATGTGCCCGAGATGACTGAAGTCGTCAAAAAACAGTTGCTCATGCATGAAAATAAACATCTCCACCGGGAGTAATGGAGCCCGCACGTATTCGATCGGAAACCAGTGAAGGAGCCTAATGTGATGAAGCTTACAGAAGAACAAATCCAGGCCTACAGCGAAGATGGATTCCTGTTGCTGGAAAACTACTTTAGCCCCTCGGAAGTCGATGAAATGTTGGCGGCGTTCGATGCCATTAAAGGCGAGGATTTGCCCTGCCGTGTGCTGGAGGAGAAGACGGGTTTGGTGCGTGCCCTCCATGGCTCGCACGAACATCATGAAACTTTCGCGGGGTTGGTGCGGCAAGACCGTATGCTGGAACCGGCAAAGCAGTTGCTGGAGAGCGATGTTTATGTCTATCAGTTCAAGATAAACTGCAAGGAGGCCTTTGGTGGAGGCGTTTGGCAATGGCACCAAGATTATATTTTTTGGCAAAAGGAAGATAGTATGCCTCGACCCGATGCGGTCAACATTATGATTTTCCTGGACGAAGTTACGGAATTCAACGGGCCCCTGATCGTTATTCCGAAGTCCCATCAAGTGGGGGGCGTCGATGTTGAGTCAAAGCGGTCTCAAAAGGGCGGTGGCGATTGGGAAGAGAACGTTAGTGCCTACTTAAAGTATTCGCTCGATGAGGATACAATTAAAGCTATGGCTGAAAAAGGGGGAATGCTAGCTCCCAAGGGATCCCGGGGATCTGTTCTCTTTTTTCATCCGAACATTGCCCATGGCTCTGGCGTGAACATTTCCCCTCATCATCGTCGATTGCTCATTGTTACCTATAATGATGTTAAGAATGCGCCGGATCCTGAAAAGCTTTGGCGGCCGGATTTTCTCGTTGGGCGCGATACTCGCCCCTTATAGATTCCTGAACACTCGGATCGTCGAAAGATGAGCCGAACTGTTGCCCGCGACGAACGGGCCATGAGGAGCTCTTATGGCACACGACGAAGGGTTCGCGGAGCGGTTGCGCGAGGTAGTGGCGGGCCTGCCGGATGTGACCGAAAAGAAAATGTTCGGTGGGTTGTGCCTGATGATATCAGGAAACATGTGTTGCAGCATGGTTGATATATTGATGGATCACGTACCCGTTGCCCATGCCGGAGCCCTAAAATCGACTTCTGCAAAATACGATTTATTAGGGGGTTGTGATAGGGAGTGAAAATAAATTGAAAAAACGATTGCGGGAAACCCGATTCTGACTACTATCCGTCCCCCTGTTCACAACACGTCAGCCGCATTTGAGGCGAGCGAACGAACAGGGAGCTACTGCCGAGGTGGTGCTCAAATTGTTCTTTTTTAGACCGCTGAATTTATTTGAACTTTCGGGTTGCCGGTTCGATTTCGATCGCTACTATAGCCTGCCTCTTCGATAGCAAAACGTGCTAATAGCCGTTCATGCCAATCCATGAGGAAGCTCGCAAGGGCTACGATGAATTTGTTCTTTTTTAGCGTGCTGAAAATAATTTGATTTTCGGGTTGATCGATTGGTTTTGATCGCTACTATAGCCCGCCTTGTTCAAATCAACCGGTCGTTGAAACACACGATGCAGGTCGAACAAGATGCTGCCAAATGAGGCCGCTGAATTGATCTTTGATACATAGAAAAAAAGTTGAACTTTCGGGTTGCGTGATTCAGTTGAATCCCTACTATAGCCCGCCTGCTCAAACAAAACGGCTCGCCTCAGTGCAGCGGTTAAATTTGAGTGGATGTTCTTAAAAATCTTTTTTTACAAAAAGCGGTTGACTCGCTCAACGAGTTTGATAAGTTGTCCGCCGCTTCAACGGAAATGCCGCTGAAATATGCGCTGCGAAAGTTGAAGCATTTTTGTTCTTTGAAAACTGAATGACTCATAAGAAAAATGACAGAAGCATTACTTCGAATCAGAAGTGGTGCGGTTTGTTAAAGCCAATTGCTTTTAAACTGTTAAAGCAATCCGATTCCTCCTTTTTCTAAGGGGAATCGAGTTTTAAAATTGAGATTATAGGATCAACCATTTTTATATTTGATGGAGAGTTTGATCCTGGCTCAGAACGAACGTTGGCGGCGTGGATTAGGCATGCAAGTCGAGCGAGATTAACTTGATTCAATTCTTCGGAAAAGAAACTTGTTATGAGAGCGGCGAACGGGTGAGTAATATATGGGCAATCTGCCTTTAAGCTCGGGATAGCTATCGGAAACGGTAGGTAATACCGAATGTGATCGTCTGCCGCATGGCAGACTGTTTAAAGGAGGGGAATCTTCGGATCCTTCCACTTAAAGATGAGCCCATATCCTATCAGCTAGTTGGTGAGGTAATGGCTCACCAAGGCTTACGGGTAGCCGGCCTGAGAGGGTGATCGGCCACACTGGGACTGAGACACTGCCCAGACTCCTACGGGAGGCTGCAGTCGAGAATCATTGACAATGTACGAAAGTATGATCATGCGACGCCGCGTGGAGGAAGACGGCCTTCGGGTTGTAAACTCCTGTCAGCAGGGAAGAAGGATAGCACAATTAATACTTATGCTATTTGACGGTACCTGCAGAGGAAGTCACGGCTAACTCTGTGCCAGCAGCCGCGGTAATACAGAGGTGGCGAACGTTGTTCGGATTTACTGGGCGTAAAGGGTCCGCAGGCGGAACGGTATGTCGGATGTGAAAGCTCACAGCTCAACTGTGGAATTGCATTCGAAACTGCCGATCTAGAGTACTGGAGGGGAGAAGGGAACACTTGGTGTAGCGGTGAAATGCGTAGATATCAAGTGGAACACCGGTGGCGAAGGCG
>CAZWZW010000100.1:0-10887 GCA_964639125.1 uncultured Verrucomicrobiota bacterium | reverse complement strand
TTCATTGAAGCCTCTCCTTTCCAAACGCACATCAGTCAGGTCCTTTTTTACTCAAATTGCGTACTTTGCAAGCTAGCAATATATATGCCATGTCTGCATGAATACGTGTTCTTCAGAGGGGGAAATACTCGGCCGGAATTGCCTATTTAACCAAAAGCAGCTTTCTCAGGGCACATTGCGCGGCAAGTAGGTTCCGGAGGTGGTGGTTTGATTGCCGGTTTCCGGATCGAACAATTGTAAAATTACTCTCACCGACAGATCGGGAAGTATGGTGGGCTCAAAGTTTAGAACCCAGTCCCGTACCAAAGGAAATGAACCCGGGTTTAAGAGCAACTGATTCCCCTCCCAACTAACGTTGGTTATGTTGCTACCAGAAAAATCGAGCACTCCAGCACCGGGCACGGAAATATCGCCCCGGACCGACTGGCGTATTTGCCAGCCAATGGTCTCCATCGCCAGCGATGCATCGCGTTGCATATTCACGGCATTGTTGTTATAGCGCCAGCTTGTGAATCCGGAAACCAGCATTGTGCCGACCACCAAAGCCAACAGCGAGGCGGACATAATGGCCATCATTAATTCCACCAAAGTAAATCCTGAACGGTTGGTTCTGCCGGCCCTATTTATCATTTTGGCCATCAGGTGGCCTCCTTGTCGACCTCGTCGAGTAAGTATGCCGGAACGACATCCCTATTCGTATTATCCTGGATGTCGGGGTTACGTTGGGGTTCCGCCATTTTCTCCGTGTATATAGGGGGCGGTTCCGCCCGCATCTGCTTCTTTTTCACCGTATCCAACACAATAAAAACCAGAATCAAGACGCCTAGAAACGTCAGAGAAAAGATGGTCCACAGCGTTACGGACCCGGCTGATTTTTGACGGTCCGCTTCCATTAAAACGAAGCCCTCCATTGGGAGAATTCTGGCGGATCATAAGGGGCGCCCGGAGGAGGCGTCAGGAGGAAGCGCGAGTCGCTGCGATAGTTTTTCAGGTATCCACTTCCTCCCGTAGTCCCGATGATGCCTCGCGTATGCTGCATGATACTACCATACATATTAATGTAGGGTGAGTTAAGATTCGAGTAGCGATCGGCCGCCCCAAATCCGGGGTTTTGAATGCTGCCACTGGGTTCGGTAACAAAGATTGCCGCATGTATATTGACATCCGCACCGATTGGCAAAGGAAGGTCGATCTCCACTTTTTGTTGAGAAAACAGCCCAAGAGCCTCGTTCACACTGGGTCTAAAGTCGGCACTCCAGTTCCCATGGTTGGGATCGGGAGCGGAGGAATAGACAATATCGCCGACAATTTTAATAACACCTTCCGAAGCGATGGAAACCCGACCTCCGACTTCCCCGCTAACCTCTACATTCCCAGGAAAGTAAAGAATGTTGTCTTCATCATCCGGCGAGTTGATGCTGGAAATAAAGTTTGTTGTCGAAGTTCCTGCACCCTGCCTGGCAATATACATGTTTCCATTAAAAACGACTTGATAATCGCCGGCCGGAAATTGCAGGGCATCGCTACGCAGGTCTGAAATGATGTTCGGATTAAAATCGGATTCCGGTACGCCAAGCTCAAGCCCGGCTGTGAAAACCTCAGGATCTATGAACAAGGAATTGGCTCCCCCCCGCAGATCGTCGTTGTAGTACAGGTCGCTCCAGGATGAACTGGCGGCCCCCAGAAACGAAGGTTTTCCATTGATGTAGTATTTCCCGTTTGTATGTGCCGGGCCATTTATAATGTCACCCGTTGTAAATCTGATATTCCGTTCATTATTGGTAGACCAGACCCGTTCCGATCCCGTCCGCAAACGTACCACGGAACTGACCACAACCGTGGACTGGACCCCCGGAGAGTGCCCCACACACCGCACGTCGTAGATCCGAACCGCCCCCGTCAGGCTTGCATTCAGGTTCGTCGAAACATACACCTCGTATGATCCCGCTCCGGCAATGCTTCCCTGCAGTACCGGCGAATCCACGGCATCCACCAAACCATAATTCTCAAGCAGACCACGATTTACCGGCAAGGTGATGATGGCGCGTAATTCATGCAGGCCCGCCTCTGCCATCCAAAATGCCTTGGATCGATTCAATAAACGACTTGTCTCGACTGCATTCTGCCGCCCCAGGCTCAGCAGGCCAAGGCCCAGTACACTAAACACCAAAACCAAGAGAAGCACCACCAGCAGAATACCGCCTTCGCGGCATTGGTTCTGTTCAGTTTTTCTGGTTTTGGTTTGCATATTATTACCTCCCGTCTAGCGAAAGTAGCTCGTCAGTACGATATCGTCGCCGGAACCCGGCTTGTAAATCACCTGCACTTCTATCTCCAGACTATCTCCGTCCGCATAACTATTGCTTGTGGAAGAGTGGCTGACTCGGCGCATGCGTGTCTTGATCGGTAATGTTAACCCATTGATTACAACCGTTTCCCCCGGATCGCTATTCGACCAGGAAAAGGAGGTTCCGCTTGGCTCCAGAAACACCATTTCCACTCCGATCGGATTAAAGAGGGTATAGGGTGTGGACCGAACCTGCTCCATGCGTCTGTTGGCCGCATCAATAGCAATGCGCTTGTTGCGCTGATGAGCAATGGTTTCCCCGGATCGCATCATCATAGAAGCTCCACCGATCGTCAAAACCGTGAGGACAAGCAGTGCAACCATGATTTCGACAAGCGAAAATCCAGCTCTTGCTTTGTATGCCTTATCATTTAAATAGGTTTTCATAGAAATTCTTTACGATCACCTTGCCGCTCTTCCCTTTGAAATGAACGGTTGTTTTTCCAATCTCTACGATCTCATACCCTTGGATCGTGTCGCCCACGTGATAGGTCTCGCCATTGATTCCGGCAATGGGGTTGGAGGGACTCCAATAGATGGCCTCAAGCTCAACATTAAGTTCATCCTCGGGATTTTGACTCTCGGCATCGACCAGCACGACTTCAGGAACAATCAATTTGACGACGGAGTTTCCCCCGACCGCCTTGATCGATGCCATTCCGCTGTCATCGTGCAACATGGTATTGGCTGCACCCAAATCGGACAGGACGGCTTCAACCAACGCATTGTATTTTGTAACGACGGCCGCCTGAGCACCCTCATCGTTGATTTTCAGAACGGTGTATATGAAAGGAGCAGCCACAAGCACCACGGCAAGTATGGCAATCGCCAGAGGAATCTTGACGGACTCCTCGCAATAATCCGCATCGGGATCCACAGTTATCTTTTTTAGCATATCCAGTTTCATTGCGCCCTCCCGTCCGCCGCGACAACCGAATTGAACACGATCAATTCAAACTGAATCTCGGCCCGAAAGCTTTCCGCGTCACGATCTGAAAAGGATTGGGAGAGCTTCAGGGAACTTTCGGACAGAAGGTTCTGAGCCGAACCCACATCGTGTAAGAACTGTTCAATGGAACTGTAGCTCCCCAATCCGGCTACATCCGCTTTCAGCACCGGCATATTCTGGGCCGACCGCCGACGTTCCACCTTCAACGAGTCCACAACAAACCCTGCCCGCTGGGCAACATCTTGAAGAAACGAAATCATTTCATCTTCGGACTTAATATTCCGGCTGCTCGACGACCGGAAATCGGTCAACAATGCTCCTGCTTCCTGCTGCGCATTTACCAATCGTGGCAAGACGGCGGACAGCTTTTTCGTACGATTCAGCTTCCATTGAGAGCGCAATTGCAAGGTATAGGAACTCAACCCCATTCCAATCGCCACGACCGGAGGGATGACCAACCATAACATCAACCGCACTCTACTTGCTTTGAAAATTCCGATATCCATAGCCGACCTATTTTTTCAAAACGCATTCAAATTGCACATAGAAAACCGACTCCGCGCCCGTGGTCCGTCGCTCTCCTTTAACCGGCCGTATGCTGGTAACGTATCGCATCAAATCCGCGTTCCCTTCCCATGCCGTTTTCAGTGCGCGAACCGGATCGCTTACACCCTTGGAAGCGGCGGGAACATTGATTCCAAAAGTAATCTTGCTCTTATTTGCAGATAGGGTTTTTAGTTCAATATCGGACGACAGATCCATAAACAGGTTGTGTATGACCGGAAGCAACAGTGTGCGCGAACCGAGGGCCGCCTGCAGGGTGGAGAGCTCTTCGGAGTAGGTTTGCAGCTCCTTATAAACCTGGTCGGGATTCTTGAACGTGGAGGCATTCAATCCGGACACCGCCAACGTGGTCGCCATCAGCTGACGCTGCTCCTGGCGGTTTTTCATATAGCGGGAAAGGTTAATGCTTGTGGAGTAGGACGCAACCACCAGACCCACGGTACAAACCAGCAAGTAGAGCAGCATCCCGCTATTAAAACGGTTTCGCGCCTCATTCGAACTGGTCAGGCTTTTTGCCAGATTGATTTGATAATCTACAGCCATCTTATGTATTCCTCAAACCGAGCCCCAGACTGGTCGTCATCAGCGGGGTTATGATATCATTTTTGTCAGATACCCTGACACTTGGGGCCATCTGGAAATTTTCATCCCGCAACGGACTCCAGACTTCGGTTGGCAAACCAATGGTATCGTGGATTTGACCCACAAACTCGGGCTCTTCGGGTACAAATCCAGTAAGCACCAACTGCGTTACCGGAGTTTTATCCACTTTAACATGATAATAGAGCAAGGCATCCGAAATATTTTCGATTAAATACTGCAGCTTGCTCGACCACTCCGAAGAGCGGGAAATGATGGAACGCGGGTAGATATAGTGGTCGTTGTAAAGAATGCTGATATCTGCATTGTAGCGCGACAGGTTGACCACACAAACCGCCTGATGCTCATTCACTTTTTCACCACGCAACCCCAAATACAGGTTGCATAGCGAGGTGCTGCCAATATCCATGATCACCGGAAAAAGACCGGCCATCTTCAGCAGGTTTAGCTGACGGTTTACCTGCTTTTTTTCTACCGCAACCAGAATACCATGCAGCTGCTCGCCAAGCGGCGTATACGGATCGTTTTTCGGGCGGTTTAGATGCCAATCCAGAACAAACTCTTCGGGAGGAAGCTGCAGGGATTCTTCGGCTTCCAGCATGAGCGCCGAGGTTAGCTCGCGCGGCGCAAGATCGGGATATTTAAAATATTTAAGGCAGAGCGAGCGTGTATGCATGGCACTGCAAACCGTGCGGGTCGGCATCCGCGTTTTTTTCCATAACTTCCGGATCGTCTGCGCAATCTCCGCGTCGGAAGCATCCGGCTCGTATTGGAGCCAGCCGGCATGGGTCAGCGCAAGCTTCTGTCGACCGCGGCGAACCACCCGCGCGGTGCTAACCACGCCATCGGCGATATTGATCCCCGCAATATTCTCACTCTTTGCTATGGTCTTCGCTGACGCCATATCCTGTTCCTTTGTTCAGCCCGGGGAGGCAACCCGACAACAGGGTGTGCCTCCCAGCTTAATGTAGCCATTAATCAAGCAACGTACTGGTGGGGTCAAATGTTGAAACGCCATTGGCATCCACAACCATAATAACCGTATCGCCCGCAGTAATGCCATTCGGTGCACCGGCACGGACCGTAGCTGTGATCATGAAACTTCCACCAGCCAAAGTCACGGCGTAGCTGCCATCATTAAAGTATGTGCCATCTAAGTCTCCTGCGGAAATTCCCGGGAGCTGCGTGACATCGGCATAGGCGGCGTAGGCCCCGTTCTGCACCCGATCAACCCGCATCGCCGTGGCAATGGTACTGCAACCCGCCTGGCCTTCCGTTGCCGCAGCACGGTCGCTGTTTCCGGTCATCAGTGGAACAGCAACCGCTGCCAAAATGGCCACGATAATGGCTACAACCATCAATTCAACCAGCGTAAAACCGGCTTTTTTATTTGTCTGTTTTTTCATCATTATTCTCCTTTTTACTTTCCTGCTTTCATTTCAATGTTATGGGGCTCCATCCCCGTGTCCACCTTCCTCGAAGGCGATTCAACCAATTCAACTTTTATCTTGATCTCCGCACCTCCTCTCCTAACTACCTTACACTCGTCGATACCGTAAATATGGGCAGATAAATCGCCAAAATGATGATGAGAATAAAGGCTCCGAATATACAGATGACCAGCGGCTCAAACATGGCCATGGTCGTCATGATCGAGACTTCCACCTGATCTTCGTAGAGCTCCGATACATTATCGAGTACCTCCGGCAGCTGTCCCGAGTCTTCACCCACCGCGACCATTCGAACGATCAGACCCGGAAAAATATTGGATTTTTCGAGACTGGCCGCGATGCGGCTGCCGGTAATGATCAGCTCGCGCACACCCAGCACATTTCGTTTCAACACCTGATTGCCCGTTGCGTCAGCACAAATTTCAAGAGCGCTGGAAATCGGGACCCCGCTATGCACCATGATGGACAAGCTGCGGCAAAAACGGGCCATCAAATATTTTTTCATGCAACCGCCGGTATAGGGCATTTTCAGTGTAAGCTGATCTTTCCGGTAAGAGCCCGTCGGGGTTCGGGAATAAAAAACCAAAAATGCAACCAGTGCCCCGATTCCGGCAAAAAGCATCAAAAAGTGATCCACCACAAAGTTATTAACGCCAAAGACAATCTGCGTGAATACCGGCAGGTCCGCACCCAGACCGGAAAATATTTCCGTAAATTTGGGCAGAATAAACAGCGTCATAATCATGCATACCACAACGAAGAAGATCCCGATAAATGTGGGATAGGCCGACATGGCTTTGATCCGCCGCTGTAAGCGGTCGGCGCGTTCCAGATAGGCCGCCAGCTGCTTGAGCGTGGAAGGCAGTTTGCCCGATTCTTCGGCCACTTTAATGAGCCCCTGGAACATTTCATTAAAGATTTTTGGATATTTCTTAATGGCATTGGAAAAACTGACCCCGTCGTGCAGATCCTTCACGATCTCCTTTATTACCCGCTTAAGGACCGGGTGCTCGAGCTCCATCCCAATACCCTCCAGCGCATCGCGCAGCGGCACCCCGGCATTTACGGAAATGGCCAGCTGACGACAGAAAATGGCCAGATCGGTCAGTTTTACATTGGACGAAAATGAAAATGATGCCCGTGGCTGGTCGGAAGGTTTTGACTCCGGCTGGACGGAAACCGGGGGAGCCTCGGATTCCTCCGCGCTGAAAAGGTCGACAACCGTGAGCCCCTTTTTACGCAAGGCCTCCAAGGCTTCCAGTCGCGTGGCAACCATCAACGTGGAGCGCACTTCATCTCCGGTCTTGTTTTTCGCTATATAGTTGTATAATGGCATTTCTACATCCCTAAATTAATCCACAAGACAGACCCGGATGGCCTCGCTAATCGTTGTTTCGCCCGAACGTACACGGGTAAATCCATTTTCGGCCAAGGTTTCCATTCCACCTTCGATCGCTTTTTTCCGGAGGGTGAGATCGCCCACTTCTTCGTGTACCAGTTCGCGAATGTCGGGTGTGACCTCAAGAAATTCAAAAATAGCACGTCGCCCTTTCACCCCGCGGTTACGGCACTGGTTGCAGCCTGCACCATGGTAAAAAGTCCAGTCTTTCGCATCGGGATAGATCGGATTGACCCATTCCATTTCACCGGCATCCGGTTGATATTCTGTTTTGCAGTTTGGGCAAATGGTCCGAACCAGTCGCTGTGCAATGATCAAGCGCATCGTCGCGGCCATCAGATAAGATGGAATGCCAATATCGCGCAGGCGGCTGAAGGCTGAGGTTGCATCGTTTGTATGCAAGGTGCTCAACACGATATGACCCGTCAGCGAGGCGCGCATGGCAATTTCGGCGGTTTCAGCATCGCGGATCTCGCCAATCATCACCGCATCCGGATCCTGACGAAGAATATGCCGCAGGCACTCGGCAAAGGTCAGCCCGATCTTCGGACGCGTGGGCATCTGGTTGACGCCTTCCATAAGATATTCAACCGGATCCTCAACCGTTTGCACATTCCGGGTCGGATTCTTCAGAATACCGAGTGCACTGTAAAGGGTGGTTGTTTTCCCGCTGCCGGTCGGTCCCGTAAGCAGGACAACCCCGTTTGGCAGATCCAAGACCTCTCTGAACCGTTTGAGATTTTGCCCCTCAAAACCGATGTCCTCGAGATCCAGCAGCAGGCTGTCTTTGTCGAGAATACGCATGACCACTTTTTCGCCAAAGACCAAAGGCATCGAGGAGACCCGTACATCGATAACGCGTCCTGAATATTTAAATTTAAACCGGCCATCCTGAGGCAAGCGACGCTCGGCAATATCCATTTCACTGAGAATCTTGATGCGGGTCACAATGGCCGGATACAGGCTTTTCGGAGGGGGGGTTACGGGATGCAAGGCCCCGTCCACACGCAAGCGCACGGAACAAGTATGCTCCCCCGGCTCAAAATGAATGTCCGAGGCTCCATCGCGTACCGCTTCCATGAGCAGAAGGTTCACAAAACGAACGACGGGCGCATCGTTTGCATGAACCAGCAATTGGTCCACATCGCCCAGGTCGCCTTCGATTGAAACGCCGGTTTCGCTTGCCTCGATATCCACGATGGCCTGAAGGTCGGCCTCAACATAAGCCTCTTCCTTGTAGCATTTATCGATGATCGTGTTGATTCGGTCCCCCGTACTGACCGCCTTGTGGATTTCCAGAGAGGTGAGCGAGCGCACGGTATCGACGGCATCCATGTCCAGCGGGTTTTTCATTACCACCGTAATGGAAACCCCCTCTTCCTTCATCAACGGAATCAGGCAATAGCGACGGGCAACCGACTCGGGAATCATATTGAATTCTTCCCGCTTGAGATGAAACTCCTCTCCCAACTCTAGAAATGGGATATTCAGCAGATCAGAAAAGGTCAACGCAACATCCTCGGGAGAAGCCAACTGCTCTTCAATCAAGATGTCGGTCAGCACATGGCCCGATTGCTCTTGAATGGTCAGCGCCTTTTCCAGTTCCTTGGCACCGACCCGGCCGCTGCGGATCATCATTTCGCTGAGTTGGTCAGTAATCATACCGTGCTGTTCCTTCGTTCCATAGACTCAAGTGTGTGCTTGTCCAACATCCTAGAGCTGCGCGCTATCCACCTGATTGGACGATGCCGCATCCATCTCGTCGACCAAGGCAATAATTTCCTGCACATCGCGGTCAGAAGTTTTGCTCTCTTCAATGGCAGAGGCCGCTTCAGACTCTTGCTGTTCCTCCTTCATCTTTGATTCGAGCTCCGCTTTGTTTTCTTCAGAGGTCTTGGCATATTCTTCGTTTTCAATGATCGATGCCTTGATAAAGATCAGCAGATCCACTTTTTCCTTGGTCAAGGTTTCTCGGCGGAACAATCGTCCAAGGAATGGAATATCGCTGAGGAACGGGATCTTTTTAATGATTTCTTTATCTCGTTCACTCTGAAGACCGCCAATAACAGCCGTGTTTTCACTCTTGATCATGATCTGTGTTTCCGCCTCGCGAATCTTGAGTACGGGATAACGACTTCCGGATTGCGACCCGCTGTCGGCAGTAACGACCCCGGCCTCAAAGCTTTTGATCTCGCTCACCGCAGGGTGGACAATCATGTTCACATATCCATCGGCACAGACCTGTGGAATCACGTTCAACTGGATTCCGATATTTTCATAATAGTCGAGACTGGTCGAAGTTACGGCAGTGCCACTGCCGGAAGTACTTTCCGACTCAATGATCGGAAACTTTTCCCCCACGAGGATGGCCGCTTCCTGATTGTTCACGGTCAAAACCTTGGGCGCGGACAGCACGTTCACATTATCATCCTTCTTCATGAAAGCAAATAGCATGTCCAGACCAAGCCCGCCCAGTTCGCTGTGGGAAAGACGGATGCCGGTATCGTGCGAAAAACTACCCGACGTGTGGCTGTCCAACGGATCCACAAAACCCGTGGTTAAATTCAGCACGCGCAGTAAATCTTCCTGAAGGTCGATGGGCAACGGCGTCAGGGATGTGCTGGAGCCTGCACCGACACCAGTGCCGCTGCCATCTTCCACGTTTCCGATTCCACTAATGAATTCGAGACCGATATCCGAAAGACCGTCGTTGGAAATTTCCATAAACCGGGCTTCGATCAATATCTGGTGAGGCAGAACATCCATTCTCGCCAGAACTCGATCCACCTTGGTGATGGCCGACGGTACATCCGTAATGACAAACACCTTGCTCTTCTGAATCTCTTCCTTTTTTTTGCGCTGGCGAATTCCCGCCTCGGTAGCGGCACCACTACTCGACCCAGCGCCGCCGAATTCCCAGCCCGGCAGGCTCTTGGTGGCCAGAATGGTAAACTTTCCGCGTTCTGAAAGCTGCGCTTCGCAAACTTCCTGAAGATCGTAGGCATCTAAAAACTTAAGATTAAACACCTTGGAAACCAACGGTTCAATGCCTTCAACCGTCACGATATTTTCCAGTTTGCTGATCACGATGGTGTCGCCCACCACCCGATAGCCAAATCCATACGGCTTGAGAATCACATCAAGCGCTTCTTCCCAGGGAATATTATTCAGGCGTACATTGACGTTGTCCGAAACCACATCGGGCCCCACCACAATGCTTTGTCCGGTCTGCAGCGAATAGGCCTTCAACACCTCGGCAATGTTCGCATTCTTCACGTTGACCGTAACAAACTCAGAGCTTCTCGCATCTTTTCCGGGCTCAATGACTTGAGACCCCGACTGGGCCACTGCAAGCTGGCCAATGAACAGAAGTACTACAAACCCTCTTAAAAGGGATTCCGTCAAACCTATATTTAGCTGCAACTTCATCACCATTTCTCCTTTGTTTATTAAATACTTGCACCCATTAAGCACCTTTCGTGCCAGAGAAGGGCTCCGCTCATAAAAACCCTTATTTTTCAAATAAAACTTAAGTAAACAAAGGCTGTTTTATCACTTGAGCCTCCGCTGTATTGAC
>CAZWZW010000099.1:0-10925 GCA_964639125.1 uncultured Verrucomicrobiota bacterium | reverse complement strand
CAGTCAGAGCCTGCATCCTGATCAAAGCGGCCTGTTCCCGAAAACGCCATATCCAGGATATAATCGGAAGCCACGAGTCCGGCTGCGTTCGTCTCGAACGAGGTCTGGTAGAGATGGTCAGCGGTGCCGGACAACGGCATTGCTGAAAGTTCAAGATTGAAGATGCGGTACTGGTTGACCGTGTTGGTTACCGCCGCACCGGCCGGCTCAAACTCAATGCTCAGCCCTTTACCGGCAAGGGCCGCCTCATCTGCATTCACAGTTACCGTATAGGATGAAGTCAATGTGCTAATGGCCAACGTTTCGATAACCGTGCCGCCTAGGATAATGTTGATCTCATTCTGCGACAGATCATATTCAATCGTCTTCTGTGCCCGGAAACGGAGTTGGTAGGTGGTCGATGCCTGGAACGACTCGCCGGCGGCCTCCAGCTCGAACCGATTTTTGCCTCCTGTGTCATTCAGGTTCATGCGGAAATAACTGTCGGCGGCATTCGTTACAATCAGCTGGGAACCGGCTACAACGCCCATTCCCACCGAATTGACTGCTGCGACCAGCCCGCCCGAATCCAGTTCAAATTCTGTATCAAACAAAGTGCCCGTCGCAGCATGCCCGGACAGCGCATCGCTATTAAACCCGGCATGGGAGGTCAACCGCGCGCTCAGAAACGAATCACCGTCCGCACGGAAGCGGGACTGGGATCCCTCACTGCTCAGGCGCAGACCGACCGTTTGTCCGACCAATGGATCACCGGCAGAAACGGAGCGATACCCGTAAATCGCATTGCGGTTGTCGGAGCCGAACGTGCCGTAATAATTGGCGCCCGCCACCCGGCTTTCTGAGACAGGGGCTCCGTCGGCCAGCAGCATGACAACCTGACTGGTCTTCATGCTTTCCAGTGCGGCGGCGGCCGACGCTTGAAAACTATATGTGTAGCCTGCCGTGTAGAATTGTGCGGGAGTCTGCATGTCTACATAGTGCGACTCGTCATTCACATTGAACGATGCCCCGCCCCAGGAGCCAAACGACCCGCCAACATGCGAATTGGTCTGAGCTCCTCCATTCGAAGAAGCGTTGATGCCATTAGTGCCCCAGGCACCATCGGCCGTAACCAGCTCCGCCGCCTGCACCCAGTCAGCAGAGATATAAACACAGATGACTAGAACAACTTTCACCACAGAGGTACAGCGCTTCGTAAGTGGTGCATGACCTCTGTGCCTCTGTGTTCTCTGTGGTAGAATAATCATTTTCATTTCCAACTAAAAACCCGCCTCCGTTTAAAGAGACGGGTTTCGCAGACCATTTTATAACGGCTAATCTGTCACGCGATAGAACGCCGCACCTGAAGGGGCGTTTGTATCTGTCAATATTGCAGAAACGTCTCCGGCAAGAACACTGTCGGCAATGTCTTCGAATGCCGGAGCAATAGTCAGGCTTGCGTCACGCTTCAGGAAGTACACCTTGCCGGGCAGCAGGCCGCCAACCTCGACCGTAACATTTCCGGAGCCGTCCACGGTGATGCCGTTAATGACGACATCCTCCTCCTCGGCCAGCAAGGCCTGATAGGCTGTGACATCAGCGGCATCGAACGTTTCGTCGCCATTAAAGTCGTAGTCGGTCAGGTTCAGGTATGCCAGCGCTTCCGCCGCAGAGTATCCCTGTGCGATCAATGCATTCTGACGCGCCTCAGCAGAGGGGCCGCCATCAATCGATCCGTCCAGATAGCTGTTGAGATGCGCAACATCATCGGAATCCAGCACACCGTCTTTATTCAGGTCGAGTTCCGGAATGTTGAGGATCAATGAGATATCTGCGATCCGAACCTGCGATACCTGCGAGGCATCCTTGGCATCCGCGCTGGCCGGATAGCCGGCAATGGCTTCTGTATTCACCTGCTCAAAGATCACATTCACCGGCCCACCAGCCAGTGCGGCAAGGAGGTCAACCCCACTGATCGCGTTCGTCTGGAGCGTGCCGCCCGCCGTCGGCAGGTTGGTGGCCGCAAGCGATATCGCGGAACCAACGGCATCCGCAGTATCGGTGGAGTCGGCCGTCAAAGCCGCAGTGAATGTTGCTGATGACTGATCGGTTCCGGGACTCGATTGATACGCATCGACACTGAACTGATAGGTCGCTCCGGCCTTAACGGTGAGCCCGTTAAAGAGATCGGTCTGCACCAAACCGTTTTTGTAGTCCATGGAGGAGTTCAGGGTAACCGTGTCGTTACCCGCGTTGACCAGCGTATCCAGATAGAACGTTCCGTCCAGAATGTCCGCACCCAAATCATTCGAGTGGACATTTCCAACGCGCAATCTCAGGCCATTCGGATCATCATAATACGGAGCCCAGCCGGTCACCTCTGCGACCGCCCCCCAGTACGCCGAGAAATCACCAAAGGTTCCCTCGATGTTGTATCCTCCCGATGCGAGCGGAGCGCCGTTTGTATCGGTGACGGTGGAGAATCCGCCGTTGGCAATCAGGTTGCCCGGGTCTGCAGTCATCACGAAAGCGTCAATGTCCGGAGCCGTGATTTCCAGATTGTAGATCCGGTACTGGTTAACCGCCGTGGTGGTTCCGAGCGGGAGCATCTCGATCGTAAGCGGCTGCCCAGTCAGGCCAAGCGCATCCGCATCCACATCAAATGTGAATTCCGTGATCGTGGCGCTGCTGATGACGACAGTTTGTGTGTGGACTCCGCCGAGAATGAACCCGAACTCATTTTGAGCTCCGTCAGAGCTAATCGCCTTGTTCGCATCAAAGGTAAACGTGTAAACCGTTCCCGCATGGAAGGTGTCCGAAGCATTCTCCAAAAGGGCATTGTTATAGGACGTACCGTTCAGGTTAAAACGAATGGAATTATCGGCGGCCTCATTGATGATACCCTGGGTAAGCTCCAGGCCGACATTGCCCGTAGAAACAAGGCCAGTTGCATTGGTTTCGAACTCGGTCTGGAACAGGATTCCCTGATGCACCGGCGGCGGCGGGGGCGCGCTGATTTCAAAATCGTACAGCTGATACTGGTTAACACTGGTGACCGGCGTGCCCAGCGGCTCAATCACAACACTCAGAGAGTCACCCGCAATACCGAGCGCATCGGCATCTACCTCGATCGAATAGGTTGCCCGCGTAGTGCCGACGGTCAGGTTGGTCGAGAAGCTGCCCAGCGCAATCGATAGATCAGTCTGTCCGGGATCACTCTCAATGCTCTTCTTTGCTTCAAATGTAACGGTGTACACTGTGCCCGTGCGCCAGGTGTCCTCAGCGGATGCAAACGTGGACGTATTCCGGCCCCCGGTATCATTCACGTTCAAGGAAATGAAGCCGTCCCTCAGGGCAACCCCGGCCAGGGTCATGTCCAGCACATGATCCGTAGCAATCAGTCCGCTGTTGTTGGTTTCAAACGAGGTCGAATAAATGACTCCGTCCCCGTTCCATCCGTAGTGGTCCGTCAGAACCGCACTGAGTCCCGAGCTGCCGTCAGCCGCAAAGCGGGACTGGACTCCCTCGCTGCTCAGACGTACCCCGATGGTCTGGCCGATCAGCGCATCGCCCGCTGCAACGGCATAGCTTCCGCTGATCGTCGGGCGATCCAAATTGCCATAGATACCGGTATTGTTGGGCCCGGACACGCGGCTTCCCGCCACGGTGCCACCGTTGGCCAGCAGATAAACCACCTGGTTGGTCGCCATACTCACATTGGCGGCGGCAGACGACGCTTTGTAATTGTAGGTATAGCCTTCCGTATAAACCGGCAGCATATTCGAGACCGTCGCCTGCATGTCCATAACAATGCTTTCCGCATTCACATTGAACGACGGCCCGCCATAGTTGCCGAATGCCCCGCCGGCATTCTGATTGGTCTGCGCCCCGCCATTGGATGAACCAATGACTCCCGCACTGCTCCACGCACCGTCCGACGAAACCAGCACTCCCGCCTGAACCCCTAAAAGAAGCCCCATTGATGCAATTGCAACCATCCATCTTTTCATGTTCTCTTCTCCTATGTTTTATCCGAGCCTATACCGCAAACCCTCCCCGATAGATAATCCCACACTACACCCGAAAAACAATCCGTCAACCACTTTGTCCCAATTTGTCCCGTTGATACTATTAACATTAATGGGACAGCCGTACTACCGTATGGGACAAATGAACGATACCCCTATAAAAACGACCCAAACACAGACGGACGCCATCTGCGAAATCTTGAGAAAAAAATCCAATCCGGAGAGCTTTCCAACGATGGGAAGATTCCTGCCGTGCGCAAACTGGTTGAAATGGTTGGCTATCCGCGCAATACGGTCTGGCGCGCGCTGCTGCAGCTCAAGGACGAACGCTTCGTAACCACCACCCCCACCGGGCGCTATCTGGTGCATCCCCGCTTCCGTTTTAGCCATGAGGGTTACAAGGAAACGGCAACATGGCGTTGGTCAACCCGTTTATTCAACGGATCTACAGCAATTTAGAGACAATTCGTGACAGTTTCAACATTGAGCTCGACCTGTTGCTAGGCACCGACAAAAAAGGCTTCGCACCATGGAAGCCGAACCCGACTACAGCAACATTGCCTACGTAAAACCCCGCCTCATCGAACGCATTTCGCTGGGATAAATGCACTGGGTATTTCCAAACACTGGAACTTCCAATTAGGGGCACCGGTCCTTATTTTTGTACGTGTGGTGTAGAGAATGCTGACCTGAGGCACGAAGTGACGCATTTCGTACGGATCCGCCTTTAAGTCCAAGAGCTGGGTCTCGTTTTTTCTCTTCTCCGTGTCTCTGTCTCCGTGGTTAGTTACCTTCTCGTATGGGACGCTAGTGGTTTCGTTTTAATCAGTCGCGGTGTGTCCCCATCCCACTCTAGTTCCCAAAATCGAATGAAGTTGCCATTCTTTTTCCACAGAAAAGCACTGAGCATTTCCTTACCTTCGGGAGATTCCATATACTCCCAACCGGACCAGAGACCCTTACTGGGAAAAACGAACGGAACGGTCTTCCAGTTGCCGGATAGCGGGTCATCGGTCATCCACATTTCTCGTCCATGGCCACTACTCGCGATCAGGTAGACCTTGTCCTTTCGCTTAAAAGCTACCGGGCTCTCTGGGGCCTTCCATTTCGTGAGGATGGAACGTTCACGGGGCAGGTGCTCCCAATTGATCAGGTCTTTGGAGGTCGATATGGCGAGACCTCCATCCCCTTGGGGATCCTTGATCGTATTAAAAGCGATCCATTGTCCCCTCCATTCAAGAAGCGCGGGGTCGCGAAAATCCGCCCAGCCCTTATCCCGCCATGCCGTCCATGAGGGTCCTACCGCCACAGGATTCTCCGGTATCCGGGTCCAGTTGAAGAGGTCATCGCTGGTGGCGATCCCCATGCGCTGGTTGGCTTTTCCTCCGCCGAAACCTGTATAGGCCATGTAGAATGTATCATCGTGCCGGACAACAAAGGGCGCGGACACCACATCGGACTCCCAGGTACCGGGAACGACGGGCAAAATGGTGTCATGAATCACCCAGGTCTTCAGGTCCTTCGAGGTGGCGTGCCCAAACTGCTTTTCGTTGAAAGGCTGCTTCCAATGCTGACTGGGACCGGCGTTCCCGATGTTATAATACAGGTGATAGACCTTGTCGTTCGGATGACGGTAGACGAAGTAGTCTTTCACGTAAAAACCTTTGTGTTCAAACTCACTGTAAAAGCCGTCTTCTACTGTTTCACCAAGGCTTCCCTTGTTTTCATTGGCACCGGAAGCCGCAGTGTATGAACCGCAAGCGATGAGCGTACATAGTATGAGCTTTGATAACGTATTCATTTGATTCCTTTTGCTATTTAGTTTCGTCCAACACCTTCTTTTTCCGGAAGAACAGACCCATCGCGAGAGCGGTCACAATCAGCCCCGCCGGATAAGCGATGGTGGTGGAGAGCTTGAAGCCTTCGGGTGCAATCAGGATGTAAGTGGAGCAGACCGCGGTCATGAAGGCAGCCGGCAGCATCGCAATCCAGAAGTTCTTCCGGTGCTTCTTCAGATAGACCGCCGCCGTCCAGAGCACGAGCGTGGCGAGCAGCTGGTTGGAAAATCCGAAGTAGCGCCAGATGACCCCGAATTCCAGACGCGTGACAAGAAAGGCTACGATGAACAACGGGATGCTGATCATCAGGCGCTTGGCGATCGGCTTCTGGCAGAGCTTGGTGAAGTCGGCAATGATCAGGCGCGCGCTACGGAAGGCGGTGTCGCCGGAGGTGATCGGACAGGCCACCACGCCAAGGATCGCGAGAATGCCGCCAATCCTGCCGAGCCACGAGTTGCAGATTTCTTTCACGGCCCATGCTGCGCTGTTGCCCTGCCCCGCCATGGTTTCGTTCAGTTCGCCCACGCCGCCGAAAAAGCTCATGGCCGCCGCGGCCCAGATCAGGGCAACGATGCCTTCGGCAATCATGGCACCGTAGAAGATGCGGCGACCCTGCCGTTCATTGGTCATGCAGCGCGCCATCAGCGGCGACTGCGTGGCGTGGAAGCCGGAAACCGCGCCGCAGGCGATCGTGATAAAGAGCATCGGGAACAGCGGATGCGTGGACGCCTCACCGTGCATGTTGGTCAGGTTGCCCAGGCTAAGTTCAGGAATGGGTGCTTGGAAACCGATCAGCGCGACAAGCAGTCCACCCGCCATAATCAACAGTACTGCGCCGAAGAGCGGGTAGATTTTTCCGATAATCTTGTCGATCGGCAGCATCGTGGCCGTGATGTAGTAGGCAAAAATAATGATCAGCCAGAAATCATTGGTTTTCAGCGCACCGAGCGAAATAAACTCGCCGGTCAGTCCCGCCAGGATCTTGGCTGGACCGAGAATAAAGACGACGCCGACGAGCAGGAGCAGCACAACGGAAAAGGCGCGCATGAACTGCTTGAGGCCGTTGCCCATGTAGTGCCCCACCACCTCGGGAATACTGACGCCCCCATGACGTACTGACAGCATGCCGGAAAAGAAGTCATGTACCGCGCCGCCCAAAATACATCCGAACACAATCCACAAAAACGCTGCCGGGCCATACATCGCCCCCATAATCGCCCCGAAGATTGGACCCAGCCCGGCAATGTTCAAAAACTGCACCATAAAGATGCGCCACGCCGGCATCGGAACAAAGTCGACTCCGTCGTCAAACTCGATGGCCGGGGTGGTCCGATTTTCGTCGATGCCAAACTGTTTTTCGACAAAGGCGCCGTAGATAAAATAGCCCGCTACCAGCGTGATCAGTGCGATGATGAATGAAATCATAACTTCTCCTCAGTAGTTAAAAATGTTGGTGAAATACTGCGCAACAGTTGGATTGAATAACGCGTCGCCATTATGTCCGGGAATAAAGACCACCACGCGCCCTTTGCCATAGGCATGATGCCATCCCTGAAAGGCGTGGCCATGTTCATCAGAGCGGGACTCGGCAAACACCTCCGTCTCTTCCGGATCAAAGGTGATCTCATACTCCTCATCCGCGAGGTCAAACGCATGGATACCTTCATTGAGCGGGTGCTCAGGCCGCACGGGACTGACCGTCATCAAACCAATCGGCGGATGGGTGATGAAAACCGCCTTGGCCAATTTGCACAGGATGTGATCCCCGGGATACAAAGCAAAAGCATCATGATGCAGAAACAGGTTGCCCCCCCCGAGGACATAATCCTCCAGCTTTTTCGCGTTCTCGTCCGAAAGCCAGAGCCGTTCCTCACCGGTGCGCAGCAAATGGGCATCGTCACGGCCATAGCGGCTGATCACGATCAAATCGTAGTCATTGAACCGGTCATACGGAAGTTCCAGATCCGCAACGGCGTCCACATCATAGCCCGCTTTTTCCAGTGCTCCGCTCATTGAGGCGTGCAACGGAAGCACCGCATGGAATCCATCCCCGTATATGGCTAATGCTTTTTTCATCGTTATTTCCTTAGAGCCGGGGATCAAGAGCGATTTTAACAGCCTCTCTGCCATCAAGCATGTAATCCGAGGCAACACACTCAAAGGCTTCATCCAGCCTGCTGAACGGCACTTTATGGGTGATCAGCATGTCCAACGGGATTCTTCCAGATTCAATAATACGCATGGCACGGACAAAATGCTCCGTACCGCTTCCCCATGCCGTGGCAAGACGTATGACCTTGCTGCAGATTTGACGAAAGGGATTGATTCGAATTTCTCCACCATCAGAGCAGTTACCGGCCTCCAGATAGGTGCCGCCATGGCGAAGATAGTCCAATCCCTCGGATACGGCTTGAGGTACGCCCGCACATTCATAAACAACATCAGCACCTCTGCGGCCTATTGTTTCATCCAGAACCTGTTTAATTCGTTCCTCGGGGTTTTTGATATCATTGATATTAATCGTTACATCAGCGCCTAACTCCCGGGCTAATCTCAGCCTGTACTCAGGACCGCCGACAGCAATGATCTTCCCGGCGCCGTAGAACCTTGCGCAGGCAATGGTAAGCAATCCAAGAGGTCCTGTGCCCTGCACGACAACGGTATCCCCTATTTCCTGTTTTGCTGTCATAATTTCGTTAACCGCACAACTTAAGGGCTCAACTAAACAAGCAGCCTCCGCACTACACTCGGTTTTGAACACCACCGCATTAGAAGAAGGCAGAACCATATATTCAGCATGCCCCCCGGTAAACCAAGGCTCACTATATGCTCCAAAAGCCGACCTGTTTTCACAGTTCGTTGGAACCTTTCCCGTGGTACACCAGTAACAGGTTCCGCATTCCATTCCCGGCTTGACCGCAATTCGGTCACCGACCTCAAGCTTTCTGCCCAGAAAATCCCTGGAGCGGCCTTCTCCCAATTTCACAATGCTGCCGCAAAATTCATGCCCGTAAACTACGGGATGTTCTTGTGATGTACTCCAATGATGAACATCGGTTGAACAGATCCCGGACAGTTCGATTTTTATTAAACAGGCTCCACTTTCTATTTTGGGGATGTCATGGGTCTCAATCCTGAATGTTCCACGTGACGATCCCATCACAGCAAGTTTTCCTGTTTCTTTCATCAAAATATCCTCCGTTAAAATCGGTATAAAAATCAGTTTATCGGCTTCAACAACACCCCGCTAGCCGAACACACTAGCCCGCCGCTATCATCGGTCCAGTGGCCGATCGAATCTCAGGCCAACGCCGCCATTGACCTCCTGCTCAAAATCCTCAAAAAGGAAATCCCCTACGAACCCGGTTTCCACGAAATCAACACAGAGCTTGTTATTCGAAAATCCACTCGCAGAAGCTAACCCCTCTTGCCGCCCGTAATCTTGGATAGCCTTCCCTGCCGCCCCCTCCCCTAATGAGAAGTCGCTTTGAGCAGAATGCCGCCAAATGCTGACAGTTTAAGAGTGTGCCCGGAATCGGGCACCTCAAATTGTCCATCCTTCCATACATAGCGGCAGTTCATCGCACCCTTCATGCCCAGCATGTCTGGAGTTAATCTGACAGAAGCATCGCTTCCACTTGTGTTTCCGACAAAGAGCCAACCGCCGGAGGGAACCTCCTTTGAAATGACGAACACATTGTTCTTATCATAAACAACTTTTCCGGGAAGGCCGGTCTGGTCGCATGCGATGAAGTCATCATTGAGGAGCATATCACGGGATTCTTTGTCCATCGATATAAGGGAACCACCGATCATGATCGGACTGCTGCCAATGGCACGAATACCGAGAAAGTGCATCTTCTGAGAGGTGTTGAATTTACACCAATGATGCATGTGCCCTCCAAAACGAGTACTGTTCTTACTGCTCTTGTTCACTTTCTCATTCACCTCACGCTTCAGCAGACACATTTCGCCCAGGACCGTCATATCCAGATCAGCCCACATGCCGGGACGGCTGAATTTCATAAACATCTTGTAGCGATTAAAGTGTTGTTTAAATGTCAAGGGTTTATCCCATACATCTCCGGTGATCCGGAACATATTAGCTTTGGTGTAGGTTTTTTCAACATTGGACACTTCTGCCGCACTCCCGGGACTTAGGCTCAGCACCATCGGCCTGCCGCAATTGTCTATGGCTGTGCGATAGGCCTCGATTTCCCTGGGCTTATGAATAACGTCATCCACTTTGATAAAATCGACTCCCCAGTCGGCAAACTGTTTGATGACGCTGTTATAGTATTCCTGTGCGCCGGGTTTACTCATATCCACGCCATGCATATAACTACACCATCCGCAACTGTCCTCGGTGTTGGCGATGTCCCTGGCGCGGTATTTCGTGCCCTTTATCCGGGTATTCTGAGTCACAGCTTTTCGAGGGATACCGCGCATCAGGTGAACGCCAAACTTCAGGCCATTCTTATGGAGCTTTTCCACCAATGGTTTAAAGCCGTTCGGGAAGCCTTCCATAGAAGGTTGCACGATTCCGTATTCGTCAATACGCACTTCTTTCGGGTCGGCATGTTGTTGCAGAGGCAATCGATATCCCTCCGCCTCAATGCGCTGATGCTCAGCGAACCAGCCGTTGTCGATGACAAAGTAGGTGTATCCTTTGGGGGCATAGGTTTCTATAAAAACATCAAGTTCCTTGAGGGCCACCTCTTCGTAAATATGGCATGAATAGCCGTTAAAGCTGTTCCACCCCATGGGTGGAGTCTGCGCCAGCGCAGCCTTATCTTGTGCATTACAGATGTTTAGCGCTGCTCCCAGTACGCTTATTAATATTATCTTTTTCATATTTTTGCCGTTAAAGCCCGTTGCGGGCCTGATCCTGCCACGCGTTGCCGTGTTTCTTTTTATACTGCTGCAGGGCCTCGTATTCCGCCGGATCAACTTGGCCGTCGCGGTTTTTATCCATAAAGGCGAAGAGCCAGTCGTATCCGGGCTTCTCCCGATTCCATTCGCCCTGCGAAGCCCAGCTGTTTTTTGCAGATTTACCACTCGATTTCTTCGGTTTTGAAGG
>CAZWZW010000098.1:0-10931 GCA_964639125.1 uncultured Verrucomicrobiota bacterium | reverse complement strand
TTTTTGAATATGCTCAAAACAGGCTGTAAATGGAAAATGCCAAGGATTTTGGTACTATTGTGCCCTCTTGCGGAATGTGTTACGCTCTCTGTCCGACCGGAGAGAACGCCGACCATCCCGGGTGCGTGGAACGGTGCGAAATGCGCTACAGAGAGGTCGCAGGGCCTGCGCCCCTCCAGTTCTACAGCTCTTCGATCCGCAGGCGGATGAAGGTTTCATCCAGGGCAACCGGAATTTGGTTGGTGACAGCATCAAAGTCGGCGTCGATGGTTCCGACGGTTGAAAACTCAGTGTAGCCGCTGTTGGTCCAGATACCGGAAACCAGGTTGGTGCTGGTTTCGAGCCAGTAGTTCAAACCGGAATTCTTGCGGCGCGCATAGATATATTCAAATCCGATCCCAGAGCTTGAAAGGGTTGGAACATAGCCGCGCAACGCGCCATTTGTTGGATCGCCACCGAGCCCAAACTCGCGCAGGTTATCGAGACCGTCATTGTCCGGATCGTTGGTTGCACCAAACACGCCAAACCCATCCATCCACTCGTCGAACGGAGACGCAACATAGACATACGCGGCATCGCGAATGACGACGTTGTCGATGCGCCAATCGGCGGTGTTTGCCTTGTTGATTGTCCACCCAAAGCTGTCCATGGGTGTGGTATCCACCTGTTCGGTATCGGCCGGCACCGAGGTGCCATTGTCCACAACTCGCGTGCCATCACGCCAGAGATCGGCACGACCCGCCGCCACCGAATAGCTTCCACCATCCAAGTAATAGTTCACGGTGAAACCGCTTTGGTTGACGATCCAATCAAAGTGCTCCCATGCGTTGGTCGAAGCATTGGCTGCGATGTCCACCTTGCGCACCTGGTTCTTTCCGCTCGAACATGCAGCAACCCCAGCCGATAGCGAAAGCGGCCCAACCACCGCCGTTGCCCCGTCAAGGAAGCTGTCGAAGCTGATGGTCATGAGCCCTAGCTCTGCAAACGCGTCGACCGCACCGAATACCGTGCGGTCATTGATCGTGGCATTGTAGATCAGGGCCACTCGCTTGCCGTCCCGATCGGACACCTGAATCGCTCCACCCCCCACCTCGACCTGTGTGGCCCAATTGCTGGCAGGCGGATTGCTGCCGGCGGAATAGGCTTCGAAGTCATCCGAGAAAACCACGGCAGCGGGCGGCGCGGCATCCACGGTAGTAAAACTCCACACTTCCCCGGTGACGACCGAGCTGTCCTCCAGAACGGTATCCACTCGCCAGAAATAAGTGGTTCCGGGAAGCAAAGTCCCGGTGGCCACAACGTTGGTCGGAGCGGTCTGCGCAACGAGGAACGACAGCGCATTGGATGCGGTGCCAAAACAGATATTGGCCTGCACGCCTTTGTAGCCGACGAGATACATCAGGTCGCGCTCCAACGGCATGTTCGTTGCCCCGCTAAACGGAATCGGCACCGAGGCCTGCGGCAACTGGCGGCCGGGAATCCAATATTCGGGCGAACCATATTCATAGGCCCCATGATCGGGTGCGGAGCCACGGTATCCATCGGTATATCCTGGAACAACATGGGCGGCATCGATCGCATTCGTGGCGGTCGATTTCAACCGGAAATCAAAAAGCGCCCGGCCCTGAACAAGCAGGTCGGCATCAACACCCAGCTGGTTCTCGGCAAAGATGTCGGGCTGCAGGAAATTGGTGTAGCTATGGCCCTGCATTCCCTCACCCAGATTGTTCTGGAAATCCGTACCGGTCATATCCATGCCGCCGGCGGAAATGATGAAGTAGCCGGTTGCCGTCGGATCCAGATCGGTGCCGAGCAACGTGTTGTTGTAGTAGCGGTGCTGCAGCCCAGCCGGAGGCAGACCCTCCTTATTGCAGCGGATGGTGGAATTGAACATATCCCACACGACGTTGTGGTGGGCGAGATTGCCGTATGAGCCGCCATCCCAGTAGATGCCGCAGCCATAGCGCTGACGGGGACCGAAGCCATAGTAGTGATACCAGTTGTAGGACTCCTGTACGCCGTCACCACTATCGATCCCGTAGCACAGGCCACCGTCATAGCCCGAAAGTAAACCACCGGCGCACATCCGATTCAGCCGCACAATGCCGCGCGTGGCTTCGCGGTGGAAGAAGGCATACTTGCCGCTCTCTTCGAAGGTATTGCGCTCATACACGCAATCCGTGGTGTTCCTCGACCAGATGCAGCCCGCCCGGTGCGCCATATAGTTGACCTGTGAAATACGGCAATTCAAGACCTGGTTTCGTATACCGCCGTTGTCGTAGATTCCATGCGAGCCGGAATGGCGGATTTCGCAGTTGATCCATGCATTGTCGTTGCCCGACAAATAATTCTGTTCGGAATGGGGGGAAAACGTATTGAACGCGTGATCCCGGATTTCGCGGTAGTGCTCGACATAGGTTTGCCGACAGTTCCGGATCACGCAATGTTGCGAATCCTTCATCCACACCCCGCCCGCAAAAATATCGAGCCCGTTGATTTCGATATATTTCCGCCCTTCCAGATCAAACGCCTTGTCCCGCTGCTTGATTTCGATCGTTAGTGAATCTGGGTTCACGCCGCCCGGCGCCCAAAGGAAAATCTGGTTGGCATTCGTATTCACAAACCATTCATTTTCCGTGTCGAGCGCATCGTACACGCCCATGAGCCAATACGGGTTGTCCGTCTTCGGCGTATAGTGCGTATCCGAACGCAACGGCACATCCACCATCAAATGGCTGCCCGCCACATAGGTGGCTACCTTTCGGGTGTAGGAAATATATTGCGAACCGGGGTTGATCTGTACAATCGCGCCAACCCAGTCACCGGCCGGCAGAGCGGCATCGACCAGCATGTTCGACGTCGATCCGTCATCCAGCAGCGCGCGGGGCATGCGCACGAGATCTTCGGGATCGGCGTTTGGCCAGCGCGCTTCGTTGGTGTTTTTCCCATTAATGAACAACTGGCGGATCTGCCCGGAAATCGATGCTTTGTAGATCGAATTCGTGTGTAGTGTCCAGGCATTGGAAAACACATCGGCACCACTCACCACGACCGTTTCGTGGGGAAAAGCCTTCACGGTGATCGGGTTGCCCGCAGCCCCGTTCACCGGAAAACTCACCATTTCGCGATACGATCCCTGGTGTACGAGCAAGGTATCGCCCGGGGACAGTTCATCCACGCCACGCTGTACTGTCGCAAAAGGCGCGCCCAGGGTACCCGTGGCCAAGTCGCTACCGTTGGTGGCCACATGGTATTCCGCAGCCATCAAACGGGTAGCGATCAACAGGGTCAAACCGACTGCGCAGGTTGTCTTCAATTACTGCACCTCGATCCGCAGGCGGATAAAGGTTTCTTCCATCACGATCGGGAGCTGGTTGGTAACGGCATCAAAGTCGGCGTTGATGTTTCCAACGGCTGGCAATTCGGTGTAGCCACGGTTGGTCCAGACATTGGAAACCAGGTTGGTACTGGTTTCGAGCCAGTAGTTCAAACCGGAATTCTTGCGGCGCGCATAGACATATTCCAAGTCCGTTCCCGATATCCCATGGGTTGGAACATAGCCGCTGTCGCCTCCGTTTGTCGGGTTTCCGCCCAGACCGAACTCCGCAAGGTTGTTGAACCCATCGACGTCCGGATCGTTCGTTGCACCCGATACGCCGTACGTAATCGCCCACAGCTCAAACGGGCTGGAGGTTGGAGCGACAAACACATAGGCCGTGTTACGCACGACCACATCGTCGATGCGCCAGTCGGCGGAATCGGCCTTGTTGATCGTCCAGCCAAAGCTGTCGACCTGCGTGGTGTCGGTCAATACATTGCCGTTGCCGGGCTTGTCGGTGCCGTTATCGACCACCAGCGAGCCGTCGCGCCACAGATCGGCACTACCTGCCGCCACCGAATTGGTAGCGCCATCCACTACATAGGCTACGGGAACGCCGCTCTGATTGACGATCCAGTCGAAATGATGCCAGGCGTCGGGTGTGATATAAGCACCCAGAGCGACCTTCCGAACCTGATTGTTCCCGTTCGAAACATGATCGATTCCGGCCGAAACCGACATGGGGCCGGAAACCGGTGTTGCACTATCTTGATAGCTATCAAAACTCAATGTCATTAACCCCAATTCGGCAAACGCGTTCATGGCCCCGAAAACCGTACGATCGTTGACGGACGAAACATTGTTCAACCGCACCATTTGGTCACCGCCCATGTCGAATACCCGAATGGTTCCAGCACCTAATTCAACCTGCGTGGCCCAGTTGCTTGATGGAGGGTTGACTCCAATGCTGTACGCCTCGAAATCATCGGAAAACAGGATCCCGGGCACAGCGGACGTAAAGGGAGCCGTGGTATAGTTCCAAACCAAACCAGCCTCCACCGAACTGTCTGCCCGCACGGTATCGACGCGCCAGTAATAGGTCGTGCCGCCTTGCGGCGTTACACCGTAATCGCGCGGATCGATAATGTTTGCCGCAACCGGCGTGCTGGCCAGCAGCGGCAGACTGTTGGAGTCGGTACCGTAATAGATGTTGGCGGTCACCCCTTTGTAGCCCGGGAAAAAGATCAGCTCGCGACCGTCCGGCTGATTTACGCTTCCATGGTTTGGAATCGGAATGCTGGCCGTCGGGGATTGATAGCCGGCCATCCAGTAGTTGGTGTCGCCATATTCATAGGCACCGATATCCGGTGCCGTCCCGATAAAGCCGGCCACGCGGGCGGGAATATTGGTTCCGGCATCGATCAGTGCAGAACCGAGGGCGGGACGGAAATCCAGCTGGGCGGGATCGACCAACTCATTCTTCACTTCGCCACCCGCCCAGTTGTGATCGGAGATCCCGGGATAAGACTGAGCGGCGGTGCGGCTTCCGCTAATGAGATTGACCGCGTTATTGCGTGTGACGGTATTGGAATTGATGCCGCCGTGGGTGATGTCGGAAAAGATGGAGATGTCGACCACGTCGTTGTCAAACCCGGTGTTGCCGTAGATGTGGTGATAGTCCCCCTTCGGCACCATCGGTCGCGTATTCCACAGCACGTTGTTGCACATGACCCCGTTGATTCCGAAGACGGAAGGATTGTTCCATGGGGTATCGAAGCGCAAGGCGAATTTGATATGATCATGCACCCAGTTGTTCTGCATAACGGTTCCATCGGTATAGTCGGCATCGGTTTGGATGGCGGAGCCATCGTGCTGAAGCATCCCCTGATTCGTAATCCGGTTAAACTCGAAGATACTGGAAGGACCGCCTTTAATGCCCACAGAGTTTCCACCGGTATCGAGTGTGTTGTGGCGGAAGATCAGGTTTGAGGCTCCACGAATGTTGACCATGACGTCGTGAAGGGTTCCGACGCAGCTATAGTCGATCTGGAAGAAGAGGCAGTTTTCAATCAAGCCACTATCGCCGATGAATTCGACTCCGCTTCCATCCGCATATTGGAACGTACAGTTGCGCAGCATATTGGCAGTACCGTCAATGGTCGTGGATTCGGCCTTGGCCGTATTGCCAAGCATACGTTTGGAATAGCTCGGGAACAGGACATCGCAATCCTCGACCGCGATTTGGGATGAGCCCTGCACCCTGAAGGTACAGGCAAAGAAATCGATCCCTTCAACCGTGAGTTCGCTCGAGTTCTGGACATCCAGGCCATAGGTAATGGTTTTTCCGCGAATGCTTCGGCCGGTCGGGTTTAAACCGTCGTCGGCCATCAGGAAGAGTTCCTTGGAAGTCGAGTTGAAGTACCACTCCTTGTTGGTATCGAGGCAGACCATGGCCGCTTCGAAAAAGGCGCTGCCGTTCACGATCTTACTGTGGTATTGGCTGCCGATCGGATTATAGGTGAACGTATTGCTTCCGGTACTGTGGCTGTTCACAACCCGAGCAAACGAGAGCCAGGATCCGGTATTCATAATGGCAATCGCACCCGTAAGGTCCAAACCGGAAGCCGCCAGTTCCTGCCCCCCGGCTTCATCGATAAAGGTGCCGTCCGAACTGGAAATATCCTGCTGGATCCAGTTGGCATCTTTGTCCCACATCGAAGGAGTCCATGCCTCGGCATTGGGCCAGCGTGCGGAGGTCTGCATTTCACCATCCACAAACAGCTGCCATATATCCGTGGAAAGTGTGGTCTTGTAGATATTGCCGCTATGCAGCGTCCAGCCGCTGGAAATGGATTCGGTGCCATCAAGGGTTGCGGTCTCACCCGGATAGCTCCGAAGGGTTATGCTCGAAGACCCGGCATCAAAACCATGCGAAGCCGCTCCGAGTTGTACATCATCGACAAAGAAATAATCGCCCAGGCCGCTGGAAGAAAGCCGAAAACGAACCTGCGTCACCGTGCCGTAGGCCGCCATGGAAATATTTTCCGCCTGCAGATTGTCGGGGTAGCCGTTGGGCGTATCACCAGCTCCCCCTCCATTGGCGGAATTGTTAACCGACCATACGGAATGCCAGCTACCGTCAAAAACCTCGGCATAGGCGATTTCGGAACTGTTGTTGAGTGCATCGACATCCCACTTGAAGGACAAGGTGCCGCCGACAACGCCCGATGCCAGTGTACGGGTGATGGAGCCGTCTCTGAGCATTTGCGCGGCGGTGTTTCCGCCCGATGCCGCAGACGAGGTATCTGCGCCCAGACTCCACGCCCCGCTCCAGCCGGTACCGCCAGCCCAGTTGACACCGCCACCGGATCCGCTCAGCGCATTGATCGAAATCGCTTCATGGTAGCGCCCGCCCCGGACATAGAGCGTATCGCCAGCGACCAATTGATCCACCCCATGCTGGATGGTTGCGAATGGTGCGCCTATGGTGCCGACAGCAACATCACTGCCGTTGGTTGCCACATAATAGTCTGTTGCTAACAGGCGCCCCGCCGCCAACATAGCCGCAACACAAACATGGAACTGTTTAAGCCAAATCTTCATCCATCCCTCTTTTCGATCCTGCTACAAAGTTAACAAACAGAATACCGCCAATTCGGCCATTGAATAGCCGCACTTAGCGGCCAATACGGGCTGTTTTGCGAACAAACGGTATCCCGCAATGCGACAGCTACCTCTAGAAACGCCGAAGAAACGTGTGTTTCTCAAGCGAAATGGGTTTTACTGGAATGGTTGCGGGAGGCCGAAGCAGGGGATGGAACATCACCGCCACACCGAGCGGGCACACACGAGGGAAAATCCCTCCTATGGCCAGACTTCATTTGGACCCAACTCAATCACTTTCATTTTAGCCCGCAACTGATCTAAATGAAACTTGGGGAACATCCCTCTGCGTATGATCAGGCGTTTCATCGGGATTTTTCCAAGCCAATAACTGGTTGGCGGAACATCATAAATTTCAACATCCAGCAAAATCAGTTCCTCGAAGGTCTCCGGTAGCTGCAAACCGTGGAAATCCCGAACGGAAGAATGGCTTAGATCAAGCGAAACCAGATTTAAAGGCAACAGAATACCCGCGCCTTTACCCCAGCGGGAACCGGACAGACGCAGCGTGCTGTAGGGCGCATGGCTGAGATCCAGGTGATACCCTCCTGCCCGCGGCTCCAGCCGACGGCTTTCCCCCCAGCCCAGCGAATCATTGAGAAGATCAAGCATCGCAATCGCCGTCGGAAGATATTCTTCCGGGGCTATCTTTTTTACGCGGCTCATATGCCGTTCATAGCAGCGCGACAGGATGTTTTTTCGAAAATAGGTATTTCTATAAGGCAACTTCAATAGGTCTGCAAACTGCCCCCACTCAAGGATGGCCAAATCGTCCGGCTTGACCTTGCTGAAATAATCACACCGCTTATACAGATTGTTCTTGGGATCATAGCCCGCCCGATCCAATGCCGCCTTGGCTGCAACAAATTCCTCGTTGATAAAATACAGGTAGCCTTTCATCTGATATAATTGCTTGAGGTATTTCTCGTCACCCGCCGCCTTTCCGATTTCCCGATCCACCATCTCCTTCATCAACGAATAGTCCCAGACATCCCCCCGGTGAATGGAATTGATGAAGAAGGCTTTCACCTCGCTATAGAGTTCGCTCGAAACCCGGGTCTCTTCCTGGTAGAGCTCCAGATTCTGAACGGCCTCCTGTCGGGCAGCCTCGGCCTTTTCCCGCTGGGCCGATACCTTGACAAGCGCAGTGCTGATCACGGACGTCAATACCAGCACAAACAGCATGAAGGCCGAAACGAGCTTATTATGACGACGCACAAACAACTGAGACCGCTTCAACGGCCCCGCCTTTTCCGCTTGCGGCGCATATCCGCGCAAATAGCGCATAACCTCGCCGTGCAATTCCTGAGCACTGGCATACCGGTCGTTCGGTTCAAGACGCAGGGCCTTCATGGCAACGGCAGCAAGACTCCGTGAAATATTTCCGCTCGGGCGGCGCAAACGCGGGCGCACCACCGCCCCGGCCAACGTATTTTGGATGATCTCCTCTGAATGGTTCCCCCGTACGGGTATGGTGCCCGTCAGAATAAAATACAAAACCGCCCCCAGGGCATAAATATCCGTTCGAGCGGTAACGTGCCCACCGTCCGTGATCTGTTCCGGAGCCATGTACCCCGGCGTCCCCTTCATCATTCCAGAATAGGTTATATTGTTCAGCAGATCGGGATCGAATGCTTCCGCATGTTCATCCAGCTCGACTTCGCCATCCTCATTCACCACCTTGGCCAGCCCCCAGTCAAATAAGGTGACAAGACCATACCGCCCTACCATGATATTCGAAGGTTTCACATCAAGATGGAGCACCCCGCGAGAATGGGCATAGATCACGGCATCGCAAATTTTCAGGAAGATTTCGAGCAGGGACTCCAGATCATAGTTTGCCAGATAGTCGGGATGACCCTGGGCACGCTCCCGAACAATGGTTTTCAGTTCCTCGCCTTCCAGCAGCCGCATCACAAAATACGGTACAGCATCGCTGTTCAGTCCAACTTCATAGATCGGCAGAATATTGGGATGTTGCAGTTTGGCCGTCAGCTGGGCTTCGCGCAGAAACTCCTCTTTCTCCAATTGGGTTCCATGGCGGCGCGGGTTGGCAATGGCCACATAGCGTCCGGCATGCGAATCGTAGACCTTGGAGATTTTCTTGGCACCGCCCGCAACCAGAAACTCTTCTTCCGTAAAATGGTAGCGCGACTCATCCAGGGAGTGGAGAATCGGGGAAACCGTTTCCATCTCGTCCGGAGTCAACCCCGTCTCCTGCACACCAAGGAATGCGTTGATACGCAATCCCAGCTCCCGAAACTCCGGAGATTGTTCGTTGAATTCGCTCATTTTGTACACTCGCTGCTTACACAACTAGAAACGTTGCAGCGAGTCCGATTTTATCACGGGTTCCCACTAACCAAGATATTCATTCAGCGCCTGAATTTCAGAAAGCAGGCTTTCCTTGATCCGGCTCCGGAGGCGATAGGCGGTACTCAAAGCCATGCCCAGCTCCGCTGAAACCACCTTCACATCCCGTCCGCTCAGCGTTTCGTTAAACAAGTGAATGGCATCTGCCGTAAAATATTCACTCACCTTTTTCATGGCCAGCGCGGCAACATAGTTATGCCACTCCTTCTCGACCACCTGGTCGATATCCGGCAGCGAAACCGTTCCGACCAGTTCGGAGTCGGACTGCACCAGGAGATCCGAGCGCTGAGCTTCGCGCTGCTTTTTGCGGATAAAATCCTTCACGCAGTTGCGCACCACCACCGTCAGATAGCTCCGAAACCGGGACATTTTACCGAGGTCAACCTCCGGCAGCTTTTTCCAGAGCTTGATAAAGATTTGCTGACGCAGATCATCTGCGTCGCTTGAACTGATGTTCATGCTGTTGATGATGGTGTAGATGTAGCCGCTATAGGTATCGACAAACTCCTGCCAGGCCGCCTCATCATATTGCTTCTGCATTTTCTGCAAAAGCGTTATGCGGGTTTGATATGTTGCCCGGGTCTCTTCGTTCATCCACAAAGAATACATCACATGGGACGATCGACAACGACAAAAAAACGCGTGCCGGGGTACAGAACTGGACATTCCAGCAAATATAAAATATAAAGCGGCTTTATATCAGAGGAAGGTTCCCCTCAGAAAAAGAACGACCGCCAATGCGCAAGGACACGAGGGACAACTCATACCTTTTTATCTTTTTGCACGAGATTACGCATTGGCGGCCAAATTTAGATGGATGGTTGACCTAATTTACAAAGCCAGTTAAGAGTGAATTAGAACTGGATGGTTCCCTTTAAGCTCAGCGTGTGCTGCTCATAATCCTTGCCGAAGACACCGTCATAATCGACTTCGAGTTTGGCGTTCTGATAGCTCCAATTCCACATATCGACTCCCGCGCCGACCTTGAGCAGATCTTCTTCGCGCGAACGAACGCCGAAGGTTTTGGTGGTCCCGCTGGAGATATAGGTAAAGTCAGCCAGGTCGGTATTAAACTCGTGTATCCAGTGAACACGGAATTCAGGAATCAGGGCAAAGCCCATATTCAGCCAATCCATTTGATGCGTGGTGGCAAGGTTCAGCCCCAGCGAACCAAGATAGGACCATTCGTCATATTCCTTGATGGACATCATGACAAGCCCCGCGCGGTCATATTCATCCTGCGTATAGTGGGAGGTCAGGAGCGAGGCTTCCGGTGTGATTTTAAGCTTTTCACCTACACAGAAGGATTTCCCGGCACCGATATATGCGCTGGCCGAGTGGGAATCGAATGTATCATCCGCAACAATATTATTCACCTTTGTATCGCTGATCCCATAGGTGAGCGCCAGGTCCACATAAGTGCTTTCTCCGCCGAATGTGGAATAGAGCGTCCCGTGGTAGTTATTAACATCTGCATCATAGGTGGTACCGGCATCAATGGAGACGTTTCCGTATCCGCCCGCCAAACCAATCAGCAGGTTGCCAAAGCTTTTGTCGACACCGACAACGACCCCGT
>CAZWZW010000097.1:0-10952 GCA_964639125.1 uncultured Verrucomicrobiota bacterium | reverse complement strand
CCGTGAAGAAACCCCCGAGCGGGGCCCGCCCCATATTCGCCGGGCCCGTGGGGGCTGCCCGGCCCCGCCTCGCCGCCCGCAAGGCACGCGACCTTGCCCGCCGTAAGGGGGCGCTCGAAAGCGGCGGACTGCCCGGCAAGCTGGCCGACTGCTCCAGCCGCGACCCGGCCCGCTCCGAACTTTTCATTGTGGAAGGGGACTCTGCGGGCGGCTCCGCAAAGCAAGGGCGTGAACGCGAGTATCAGGCGATTCTTCCGGTAAAGGGCAAGGTGATCAATGTCCAGAAAGCCCGCCTGGACAAGGTGTTGGCCAACGATGAAATCCGAACCATGATCACCGCCATCGGAACCGGCATCGGGGTCGATGACTTTAATATCGAAAAAGCCCGGTACCACAAAATTATTATCATGACCGATGCCGACGTCGACGGGGCGCACATTCGTACGCTGCTGCTGACGTTCTTCTATCGTCAGATGCCGGAACTGATTGAAAATGGCTATGTCTACATCGCCCAGCCGCCGCTCTATAAGGTAACGCGCCGCAAGCGCGAGGAATACGTCGAGTCCGACGCCCACCTGACGCAGATCCTACTCGATCTCGGCGCCGACGGCATGCGCCTCGAAAAACTCGATGGCGAGCAGATGCTCGATACCAAAGGCCTGCGCGAGTTGCTTGAAAGTGTGGTTGAGATTGAAGACATTGCCGACAAGCTGCGCCGTCGAGGAATTTCGCTGGAGAATTATCTCGCCCGGCGCGATCCGGAAACCGGCGCATTTCCGCTCTACTGCGCGTATATGAACAAGCTCGGCGAGGATCTTGATCTTCGCTTTGCACTCGATGATAGCGCATTGCAGGCACTCTTCGCTGAAGTTGACGCCGCAAAGGCTTTGGAATTGCCGGAAATTGAAGCAGTTGGAGAAGATATTGAAGTGGTTCTTGAAGAAGTGGTCGAAGGCGAGGAGCCCACGGAGGCTCCCGTTGAAACCGCTCCCCCCGAGCCTGCTGTACGCTATAAAGAACTGTTCTGCTCCCGCAAGCTTAAGGAAATTGTTGAAAAACTGGAAGCGAACGGATTTAGTTTCGATCAGTTGATGGGTGGTGACGAGCCGCAGTTTAACCTCGATGAAAAGGGGTCGAAAACACCGGTCGGATCCTTGATGGAAATCGCGCAGGCCGTGCGTATCGCAGGCCGCAAGGGCATGACGATTCAGCGCTATAAAGGGTTGGGTGAAATGAACCCGAAGCAACTGTGGGAAACCACGCTGGACCCTGAATATCGCCGCATGACCCGGGTGGTGCTCGAAGACGCAGTGAAGGCCGACGATATGTTCACCATTCTCATGGGCGACGAAGTCGAGCCCCGACGCGAATTTATCCAGGAAAACGCCCTGAACGTCACCAACCTCGATATCTAATTCAACCACAAGATACGCAAAAGACACAAAATCATGACTGATCAGGAAATGCTCCAGCTTGTAGATCGGATTCGGGAGACGGCCTTTGCCGTACATCGTTTCTTTGGTCCGGGGCATTTTGAAAAGGTCTATGAAAATGCGTTGGTGAATCGGCTGAATAAAGCAGGCATCGCTTTTCAGCAACAAGTCCCGATAACAGTAAGGGATGAGGATGGAACGGTGGTCGGCGAATATATCGCCGATCTAATGATTAAAGATGAACTGATTGTAGAATTAAAAGCATGTGAGTGCTTAACCCAAGCCCATGAGTGCCAAATCATGGGTTATCTGAGAGCCACAACGTTTCGACATGGTCTGCTGATTAATTTTGGCATTCGGAAGTTTGAAATAAAGAAATTCATTTTGTGATTTTTGCGCATTTTGTGGTTACCCAAATTTTGAAAGGGATAACATGGACATAACGAACGAACGTATTGACCTGATTAATATTGAAGATGAGATGCAGTCTGCATACATCGACTATTCGATGTCGGTGATTGTTGGCCGCGCGCTGCCGGATGTACGCGACGGGATGAAGCCGGGCAACCGCCGCATCCTCTATGCGATGAAGGAGCGCGGCTGGACGCACAACAAAGCCTATGTAAAGTGCGCGAAGGTCGTTGGTGAAGTGATTGGTAACTACCATCCGCACGGCGACACCGCGGTCTACGACACGATGGTGCGTATGGCGCAGGACTTCGCGATGCGCGGCATGCTCATCGATGGCCAGGGTAACTTTGGTTCGATCGACGGCGACCGTGCGGCGGCTTATCGTTACACCGAGTGTCGTCTCCGCCCGCTGGCCGAGGAGATGCTGGCCGACATCGACAAGAATACCGTCGATATGCGCCCGAACTTCGATGAATCGCTGATGGAACCTTCCGTGCTGCCCGCACGTGTGCCCAACCTGCTGGTGAATGGTTCGACCGGCATTGCGGTCGGCATGGCCACCAACATTCCACCGCACAACCTCGGCGAAGTCATCGATGGAACGATTCAGCTGATCGACAATCCCAACGCGACCATCGATGAACTGCATGAGCTGGTAAAAGGACCGGACTTTCCGACTGGCGGAACCGTCTACGGCTTGAATGCGGTACGTGATTTCTACACCACCGGGCGCGGGAAAATCAAGGTGCGCGGCAAGGCCGATATCGAAGAAGACGATAACGGCAAAGCCCGCATCATCATTACCGAGATTCCATACGCGCTGAACAAGACCCTGCTGATCCAGAAAATGGTTCACCTGGTGCGCGATAAAAAACTCGAAGGCATTTCGGACATTCGCGATGAGTCCGGAAAAGAAGGCATCCGTCTGGTTATCGAGCTCAAACGCAATGCCGTGCCGAATGTGCTGCTCAACAACATTTTCAAGCACACGCAGATGGAACAGACTTTCGGCGGGATCATGCTGGCGATCGACAAGGGTAAGCCGCGCGTGATGAATCTGAAAGAAGTCCTGCAGTGCTTCATCGATCATCGCTTCGATGTAGTAACCCGCCGCACGCAGTTTGATCTCGATAAGGCCAATGCCCGCGCGCACATTCTGGAAGGGTATCTGCTGGCGATGGATAATATGGACGAAGTCGTTCGCATTATCCGCGACTCGAAGAACCGCGATGAAGCGCAGGAACGCTTAATGACCAAGTTTGGGTTTAGCGAAATTCAGGCAAAAGCGATTTTGGAAATGCGCCTTTACCAGCTTACCGGACTGGAACGTGACAAGGTTGAGGCGGAATATGCCGAATTGAAAAAGCTGATCGAATATCTCGAAGATCTGCTGGCACATCCGGAAAAAATCTATACGGTCATCAAGGAAGATCTCGAGCAGATTCGCGCAAAATATGGTGAAGTTCGCCGCACCGATCTCTCGATCGACGAAGGTGAAATCGATATCGAAGACCTGATCGCCGACGAACCCTGCGTGATTACGCTTTCCAACACCGGCTACATCAAGCGCGTTCCGACCGATACCTATCGCCAGCAGCGCCGCGGCGGCAAGGGGGTGGTGGGTATGAGTACCAAGGAGGAGGACTTTGTGGAGCACATCTTCTCCGCATCCACGCATGACTATCTGCTTTGCTTCACGGAGGCGGGCCGGATGTATTGGCTCAAGGCCTACTATGTGCCGGAAGGTTCGCGACAAAGTCGCGGGCGTTCCCTGGCCAATGTGCTGCAGATGGGGCAGGACGAAAAACTTTCCGCCATCCTTTGTGTTCGCGAGCTCAATGACGACTCGCACAACCTGATTATGGCCACGAAAAACGGGATCATTAAAAAGACCGTGCTTTCGGCCTATAAGAATGTCCGCGTTGCCGGGGTGAAAGCCATCAATATTGATGAAGACGACCAGTTGCTGGGCGTTCAGCTGACCAATGGCATAAACGAAATTATTCTCAGCATGAAGAACGGCAAGGCCATTCGCTTCAAGGAAACCGATGCCCGGCCGCTGGGCCGTGTATCGCGCGGCGTGAAGGGAGTGACGCTGACGGGTGACGATGAAGTGGTTTCGATCGACATCGTCGATACCGATTCAACCATGATGGTCATCACCGAAAATGGCTACGGCAAGCGCACGAGTTTTGAAGAATATCGTACGCAGAGTCGCGGCGGTAAAGGCATCATCAGTATTCAGACGACGGAGCGCAATGGCAAGGTGGTCAGCGCTCATGCCGTGACCGATGAACATCGCCTGATGCTCATTTCTGAAGGCGGGCAGATGATCTGCATCGGAGCGAGCGATCTTCGTATCATCGGGCGCAACACGCAGGGCGTTCGCCTCTTCAACCTGAAGGAGGGCGACAAGCTGGTCTCAGCCGCACTCCTCGACCCAGAGGAAGTCGAGCAGGAATCGACTGACGCCACGGTAGTTGAAGGCGATGCACCGGTGGAAGAATCTGCTCCGGAAGCGATAGATGCTTCCGAGGAATAGAGCCTGATTAGATCGGGCTTAAGCAAAGCGCGGCTTCGGGCCGCGTTTTGCGTTTCCGCTATGCAAAATAGCGGTCGATTTCTTCTTGAGCATTTTTCCCGAACAGGATTTCTGCGGCTTCATTCAGGCCGGGGTCGCAACGGAGGGATGCGCGGTGAAGCGTGAGTGCGAGCTGGGTGCGTCGCCGCAGGAAATCCTCGAAATGGACAACCATTTCATGTTCTGCCATATGGTGCAGTTCGGCGCGGATATAGTTTTTAATGGCGGGGTGTGCCATGGATGAGTCGATGCGGATTTTTTCGATCAGTTGAAAGGCCTCCCTCCCGTAGCGCCTCCAAAGCGTGAAGCATTGCGTTTTGCTCAGGTTGAGTTTCTTACACTCGTTTTCGAATCGGACTTTTTTATTGGCCGAGGGTTCGCCGTGCCAGGGTTTTAAGGACTGGAAAAGCGGAATGCCGAATGAATGAACAATTTCCGAGACCTCTTCGCCGACGTTGATGCAGTCGGTAAGTTTACCGCCATAGATGGTGAGCAGTTTTTTTCCGGGATGAATATCGATCTCGTGTTTGCGCGAAAGGGCGGTCCATTCCACATTGCCGACGTTTGCGTTTTTCTTGACGACAAGCGGGCGAACGCCGCAGCGGCTTGCAATGACATCATCCTTCGTTAACGGCTTTTCAAGGTTGAGCAGGGTGTTGGCATTGGATAGCAGGAATTCGACATCATTGGAGGTCGGTTCGACGATTTCATTATCCACCCGCGTGTCGGTGGTTCCGATACAGGTACGGTTGCCCATGGGGGTCATGAAGAAGAGGCGTCCGTCGGATGCAAAGAAGGTGAGTACGTGGCGGGTTTTGGTGATTTGCGGGACAATGATATGTGCCCCTTTTGAAAAGATATGTTTAAACGGGCTGTCGATCCCGAGCATGGTGTTGATCCTATCGGCAAAGGGACCGCCGGCATTAATCAGCGCTTTGGCCTTGATCTGGAGTGCATTGCCGGAGATCCGATCTCGCAGTACGCAGTGCCATGCACCGTTCATCCATTGTGCAGAGGCGAGCTCCATATAGTTGATGGCATTGCAGCCTTTCAGCAGGACTTTGCGAATGAAGCCGAAGGCAAAGCGGGTGTCGTTATCAACAAAGTAGCCGTCGGAATATTCCAGCCCGCCCGCGAGCGGGCGGGTGTTCACCATCGGCGCTTCCTTCTGAATGGTGGAAATGCTGAGCAAGCGGGGCGGTTGGGTTTGGCAACGGCCCATCATCCAGTAGAGCAGCGCTCCGAGATAAAGGAGGATGCGCGGCATTCGGAAGCCTTTGGCGATGCTGGTGTAGAAGCGGATTTCCTGCACCTGGCTGGGGTAGGCCTTCATCAATTCGTTCCGGCTTTTGCATAAATCCCGGACCAGCCCAAATTCATAGGTTTCGAGATATTTAATACCGCCCCATGCAAGATTCGAACTTTCCTGCGAGGTAAACGAAGCAAAGTCGGCCCTATCGATGATTGTTACCTGGGCGCCCTTGCCCGCCAGTGCCGCGGCAGCCACCGCACCGTTGATGCCCGCTCCGACCACAAGGCAGTCCTGAGTTGCTGTCCCGGCTCTTTTAATACATGTGGTTCGTAGCGTGCTCATTTTAGAGGAGAGCTTAAGGATATGTCAGGTTTGGATCAATACAGTTCTTTCAGGATGCCTCGACACCCCCGGGCATTTATGTAGACTCCCTTCCAATTAATGGGAAAGAGGAAACATGAAGGTTTTATTGGTTGGTGACATTGTCGGAAAGCCGGGGCGCAATGCTTTTGTGCAGGTGGTGACCCGGTTGAAGGAAGAGGGTGCGGTCGATTTTGTGATCGCCAATGGCGAAAATGCAGCTGCGGGACGGGGCCCCACCCTGGAGATTGCACAGGCTCTGCTCAATGCCGGTGCGGATGTAGTGACGCTGGGCGACCATGCCTGGGACAGCAAGGATCTGGTCTCGAACATTGATCTTGAGCCGCGGATCGTCCGTCCGGCCAACTTCCCGAAAGGCGCACCGGGCCGGGGCGTATACCGGGTGGAAACTCCCGAAGGGGATATTACGGTAGTGCAACTGATTGGGCGCGTTTTTATGCAGCCGAGCTATGATTGCCCGTTCCAGTTGGCCGATCGCATGCTCAAGGGGGAGCTGGCCGGCAGCAAAGTGATCTTTGTCGATATGCACGGCGAAGCTTCTTCCGAGCGCATGGCGATGGGCCGCTTTCTCGATGGGCGCGTCTCCGCCGTCTTTGGCACGCATACCCATTGTCAGACGTCGGACGACACGGTTTTTTCCGGTGGAACGGCCTACATTACCGATCTTGGTATGACCGGCCCGAGGGATTCCGTATTGGGCCGGGAAGTCGAACCGGTCCTTCAAAAGTTCCTGACCGGTGTCCCGCAAAAGTTTGATGTGGCCAAGGGCAATCCGACCCTCGAAGGGGCTATTGTTGACGTGGATATGAAAACGGGGAAGGCGAATTCGATCGAACGCATTCGCATTGGGCTTTAAGGGCGAGAGGCGTGACGATGGAGTCGTGCTGTTCATGCCTTACGCGTCACTCGCCACGAATTACTCAATATGACTGCGTAAAAATACTCATTCATTGAGTAATCTGCTGCTGAAGGCCTTTATGGGTTTAGGGGTATTCACTTGAGTGGACTAACGCTTGCATGTTGCGATTTAGCGGAGATGGGGCAGTAATCACCCCACAAGATGTAGTACCTAGTCCAGCGAAGTGAATACCCCTATATGGGTTTAATCTCCCGTCTCCCCCATGCTTTTGCGAAACGATTCACTCATTATTCGTGAGTTTTCAACTTCATGTCCTTAGTATCTCTTTAGTTTTCAATGTATTGAATAACGAGGGATGGGGTTATGGGACAGGCTCAACTATCAGGACAACTTGCGGAGCTGCTAAGTACTGCCACATCGGAAATACACCGGTGGCTCAGTGATGCCTTGCCGACATTGGATCAAGTGTGGTGGAGCTCATTGGTGCTCCCTAACCTATCCTATCAGCAGCGCGAACGGGTTGATCGCCAGTCCATCTCTTCATTGCGCCAATTGGATTTGTCGGCTCTACTCCGGGTCATGGATCGGAACTGGTACGAGCTTTCGGCAAAGTTTGGTCTCACGAACCAAGATCGTAATTTCGTAAAGAAGATGCAGACCGTGCGGAATCGCTGGGCTCATTTGGATGCGTATGGGATCGATATGGACGACATGTACCGCGATGTGGATACGTTACAGCGCTTCCTGACAATTATTCAGTCTCCAGAATCCGTTATTGGCGTGGCGAAGCAACTTAAACAACGTTTGATGGAGGATGATCGGAATGTAGACGGAGCTTCCAGCTCCGTCTACGCTGGCTTTCAGCCCGGCACGCTTGTTTCCCTGATAAGCGATCCCTCGAAAACGGGGGCGGTCATTTCCGTAGAAGGAAACGAGGTCTCCTCCCGTTGTCAGGTATTTATGGATAATAAGGCGCAACCCTTTTACCTATCGCAGTTGCAGGCGGTGATTCAGGAGGCAAGCAAGGATGTGGTTCGCTTGAACGAACTGCACGGTTTGTTGACGGGGTTGCAGATCCGGCATCCGTCGCTATCGACGCTATACTCGCTCAACGCCGCCCGTATCGATTTTGTCCCGTATCAATTCCGACCGGCATTGAAAATTATTCAGTCCGACCAGCCGCGCCTGTTGATTGCCGATAGCGTCGGAGTTGGAAAAACCATTGAAGCGGGGCTTATTTTTCGGGAATTGCAGGCCCGCAATAACATTGAGTCCGTGCTGGTTATTTGCCCGAAGCCGCTGGTGGCAGAGCGCAAGTGGGAGCTGGAGCTTAAGCGCTTCGATGAAAATTTTTCAGCTCTCGATGGAAAAGGACTGCGCTATTGCATCCATGAAACCGATTTGGAAGGGGAGTGGCCGGAGAAATACAGCAAGGCCATTGTTCCCTATTCGCTACTGCAGGATGAAGCGCTACTCAAAGGAAGCAAAGAACGTGGCCGGAGACGGGTGGGTTTGCTAGAACTGGATCCGCCTCCCAAGTTTGACTTGGTGATTGTCGACGAGGCGCATCATGTCCGCAATTCAAACACCTATGCGTATGAGGCCGTAAAGTTGTTCTGTGAACATGCCGAAGCCGTAGTCTTCCTGACGGCTACACCGGTGCAGATGGGCAATCGGGATCTATTTACTTTGCTAAACCTGTTGCGTCCGGATCTGGTGATTGATGAAGAAACCTTCGAGCACATGGCTGAGCCTAATCCATTCATCAATCAGGCTCTCAATGCGCTTCGGTCAGGAGGGGGTGATTGGCAGGTTGAAACGCTGACAGCGCTTCAACACGCCGGGCAAACGGGATGGGGTAGATCGATTCTGCTGAGTAATCCGGAGTTTAAGGATGTTTTCCAGTGGTTGGAAAAATCGGGCCGTAATCGGGAAGAACGCGTGGCTCTGATCCGGCAGGTTGAAGGCTTCCATAGTTTCTCAAGGTTGATTAACCGGACTCGCCGTCGGGATATCGGAACCTTCTGCATTCGAAAGCCTGAAACGGTTTCGATTCCCTTTACTGCCGCGCAAAAGCAGCTTCATGACGATCTCTTGGAGTTTCAGGCCAAGGCTTTGGTGGCCGTGCATGGCGTACAGAACGTAAAATTCATGATGACGACGATCCGTCGTCAGGCGGCCAGTTGTGTTTTTGGTTTGGCTCCCTTTATGACTGACCTCTTGCAACGCCGATTAACAGATGTCGAGGAGTCGGAAGTGTTCAGTGAGGAATGCGATCCCTCGGATTTTTTCCAAACTCTGGAAAATGAAGCCTTCGAAATTATGGCGCAAGCCGAGGCCTTGCCCCCGGAAGATCCCAAGTACGATGCCTTGCTCCGCATTGTGAAAGAAAAGCTCGGTCTCCCGAACAACAAGGCGATGGTGTTCAGCACGTTCCGGCATACGCTGGCCTATCTTGAAACGAAACTGCGGGTGAGCGGAATCCGGATTGGGCTGGTTCACGGCGGCGTGAAGGATGATGACCGGTTGGCTTTGAGAGGCCGGTTTGAGCTGCCGAAAGAAAATCCCGATGCCATTGATGTCATGCTCTTTTCCGAAGTTGGCTGCGAAGGTCTCGACTATCAGTTCTGCGATATGATGATCAACTATGACCTGCCGTGGAATCCCATGCGTATCGAGCAGCGCATCGGGCGTATCGACCGGCGCGGACAAAGGAGCGAAGCCGTTGCCGTCTACAACATGGTCACGCCCGGAACCGTCGATGCCGATATCTACGAACGTTGCCTGATGCGCATCGGGGTCTTTGAATCCAGTATTGGTGAATGCGAGGAAATCCTTGGCGATATCAGCCGGGAGATCCGCGGCATTGCCGAAAACCTCACACTCACCGAAGCCGAACGGCAACAAAAGTTGGAGCAGTTGGCAGACAACGAGATTCGGCAAATCCAGGAACAGCAAAAGCTTGAAGAACAGGAACATGAACTATTCGGGCTTCAGCTGCCTCGCAATGCATCCGATAACGAAGTGCAGGAAGCGGAAAGCTATTGGCTGACGACCGCATCGATCCAGCGTTTCGTGCTTCAATATCTCAACCAACGTCTCGGACAGGTGGAGTATATTCTAGGCGACAAACCGCTCAAAACCCTGCGCCTGTCGCAAGAGGCGCGCGGAAAACTATTGGAGGATTTCCGAAGATTGGCGATAGGCAAATCGCCCATGATCCGGTCATGGGAAAAATGGCTGAAGGGTGACGAACCCTATGCAGCGATTACCTTCGACTCCGCGAGCGCTGCCGATCACCGCGATGCCCATTTCATCATGCCCTTGCATCCGCTCGTATTGCAGGCCTCGCGCCATCTCGACGTTGCGGAACCCGTCTTTACTGCTTTCCGGATTCAGGAAGAAGGGTTGAAGCCAGGACACTATCCCTTTGCCATCTATGCATGGGAACTCAAAGGACTCCGCCCGGAACTGCGCCTCGTGCCGATCTGTAGCAATAGCGTTCTTCAAATCGGATTTTTTGAGCATCTCGAAAGCGGCGCATCTATTGATCCCGCCGACAACATGCTTTCGCCGGAAGCTGGCAAAGCCCTCGATCTCGTTCATCACGAATTCTGGGAAAAGGAAAAAGCGGCACACCACGCTAAAACGGAAGAGATGGTGTGCTACCGGATAGAAAGCCTCGAAACCAGCCATCGCAGCCGTGTTAACCTCATCGAGGGCCAGCTGGTCAACGCCGAAAATGATCGAATTCGAATTATGAAACAAAGCCAGCTCAAGAATATCCAAAACGAGTACGAGCAAAAAAGGGCCGGTTTGGAATCTGCGGCTACCGCCGCTGACATCCACGCCCGGCCCGTCGTTTTCGGAACCTTGATTGTGGAGGGATAAAAATGCCAAGTGATTATGAAGCGATAACTCAAAGCAATATTAGGAGGTTAGGCGAAGATACTGACCAGTACAGGCCTCTAATCAATCTATATGCGAACCCCACCCATTTCATATACGAACTTCTTCAAAACGCAGATGATTATA
>CAZWZW010000096.1:0-10960 GCA_964639125.1 uncultured Verrucomicrobiota bacterium | reverse complement strand
CAGGCCTGCTTGTCAACACGCTGGATTAGTCGTAGCCTTCCAATAGAGGGCTAAGACTAAGGAGCGTTCATGAAAAAAGCCATTGCATCGTTATTCGTCATCATTTTCGTTGCTTTGCTGGTGGGTTGTTCAACGGTTCCCATTGTCGGCCGACGACAAATATCGCTCATTCCGCCCAATCAAATGATTGCGCAGAGCGCGGTAGGGTATCGCAATGTTATTGCGGAAGGGCCCCTTTCGAGCAACCGACAGCAGACCGAGATGGTTCGACGCGTGGGTCGGCGCATTGCCGCGGCCGTTGAGCTCTATTTTCGTGAGCTGGGGCAGGAGGATGCGCTTGCCGGGTTCGAGTGGGAATTTAATTTGATTGATCAGGATGTTCCGAATGCCTGGTGCATGCCCGGCGGCAAGGTGGCTTTTTACTCCGGCATACTGCCGTATACAAAGGACGAGACCGGGATTGCCGTAGTGATGGGGCACGAGGTGGCTCACGCGGTTGCGGGCCATGGCCGGGAACGTGCCAGCCACCAGCTTCTTCAAATGGGGGGTGGTTATCTGACCTCTGTCTTATCAAGGGATTCTGAGTATCAGGAAGCCATCATGCAGGTCTATGGACTGGGGACGCAGTTAGGCGGTATTCTCCCATTTTCACGCCTGCACGAAAGCGAGGCGGATCGGCTGGGCCTCATTTTCATGGCCATGGCGGGTTATGATCCGGGTGCGTCGATCGGCTTTTGGCAGCGGATGGCGGCGGCCAACCCCGATGCACCTCCCGAGTTTCTGAGTACGCACCCCGCAGACAACACGCGTATTCGCCGGTTGCGTCAGTATCTGGCGGAGGCCAGGGACTATTATCGGCCCCGGTAGAATTTTTTCATAGGGCTTGCTGTCCACTTTGATTTCATCTATTACGTTACTTCTATAGGTTTCAGGCCGTTTCACGATAGGGCGTGACGGAGGGTGAAACCTGTACAATTAAATGGAAGGTTGATTATGAAAAAATGGTTTGTATTGGCGCTGATCGTATGTGTTGCCGCAGCCGTTCAGGCTGGCGAAGGCAAGAAAAAAGGCAAAGGCAAGGGCGGGGCAGTTACCAAAGAGAAGTTCGTGGCTCAGGCGAAGGCAAGAGCTGAGAAAAAGGGTACTGAATTCGATCAGGCCAAGGTTGAAAAAATGTTCGATAAGAAAGATGTGAACAAAGACGGCAAACTGAGCGCCGAGGAAAAAGCGAAAAAAGGCGGACACGGCAAGAAAAAGAAGAGTGCCGAATAAGGTTCATTCGCTTGCTTGATAAAAAGCCGGGGATCGCCCGGCTTTTTTTGTCTACTTTTTTTCCTGGCTTTGTTTGAGTGCCTGAAGCATTTCCTGGAATTCATTGGATTCGCGCAGCTGGTCGAATTCTTCCGAGTCCATATAGGCAAGGGCTGCATTGGGATCGGAAAGCTGAATGTAGCGCTGAAGGGCTGCAAAAGCTTCCTGATGCCGTCCGTTATGGGTTTCGACTTGTGCCAGCAGGTAGTAGAGCACGGGGACATCGGGGATATCCTGTACCAACTTATGCAGCAGGGTTGCTGCGGGTTCCCACCGGCCCAGTTTAGTGAGATAGAGTGCAAAGGTATGCTGCATGTCGATATCAGCCGGGCGCAGGTCGATATATTTCTCGAAGGCATCCACCGCTTCCTCTTCACGCTCCTGCTCCTTATAAAGCAACGCCAGATTCTTTTGCGATTCGGCATAGGTTGGCTTTAACAGGATGGATTGAGTGAGGTAGGCTTCGGCATCTTCGTATGCATTCGCATTGATGCATGCCGCTCCAAGGTTGTTGAGAACTTCGGGGGTGAGGTCTGATTCGGGAACATCTTTCAGCAGCGCCAGGGCATCCTCATAAGCTTCCAGCCGGAAGTACAATGTTCCAAGAGGAACTTTTACGCCTTCGATGTCGGGAAAGATTTCGAGCACATTTTCATAATGAGTGGCGGCTTTCCTGAATTCGCCCAGTTCCGCGGCCTGTTTTGCCAAAATAAGGTTGTATGCGGCTTTTTGGATCCAAAGTGCGCTCAGCGGTCGTTCTCCCTCTCCATTCCATTCGGGTTCCGCGTAGGATGCGGAAAAGTCGAGCACCCATTGGGATTCGGATGAAAGGGAGTGGCGTGGAATATATTCCTGTGTGATCGGAGTTGGGGAAGGGGGCAGTGAAGTGATTTCGATATATTCCCGAATGACGATCCATACCAGCGCAAGGGACAGAACAAGAACCATTGATCCAAGCAGAAAACTGGTCATCTGCTGCTTGCGTATGTCTCGCTTGTGCTCTTCGATGGCTTCGGAGGAAACCTGAGGTGTAAAATCGTCTCGGACGTTTCGGTCTGATGCGTAAATATCCTGTAGATGTTGCCGTTTGCCTGATTCCATATGCGACGTTCCTTTGTTGAGCGTAGGAGCAGGGAATTCTTCATAAAGGCCTCTGGATTGCAATCTAATTATGTGTGGAGCTCCATGTTTAGCTCCGTCGGGCCACTGGAAGTTTCTACAAGTTTTTCGTCCATTCTCCCTAAATGAGGTGCTATAAACAACCGCCTTGGAATTTTAGGGACGGAACGGTTGCCCTCTGGTTGGCGACCGCAATAAAAGGAAATACGATGTCGAGTACGATTGGAACGCTTTTCAAGGTGTCAACTTATGGGGAATCCCACGGCAAGGCCGTCGGAGCGATTGTTGACGGATGTCCCGCAAATGTAAAACTGAGCGAAGCTGACATTCAGCCGCAACTAAGCCGTCGCCGTCCCGGACAAAGCGATATGACTACCCCGCGCGATGAAGCGGATCAAGTGACCATTCTTTCCGGGGTTGAAAACGGGAAAACACTCGGAACCCCCATTGGTTTGATGGTGAACAACCGCGACCAGCGTCCGGGCGATTATCAGGAAATGAGCAATGTGCCGCGTCCGTCCCATGCCGATTTTACCTATCAAATGAAATACGGGAACCGGGCGGCAAGTGGTGGCGGTCGTTCAAGTGCCCGCGAAACGATAGGTCGCGTGGCCGCCGGGGCCATCGCCGAGAAAATCCTGAAGGAACGCTTTAATACAAAAATCACAGCGTGGGTAAGCTCCGTTGGGCCTATTGATGCGCGCGATATGTCGGGGGAGTCTCTCACCCGCGATCAGATCGATTCCAATATTATTCGCTGCCCTGATGCCTCCGCTGCTGAAAAAATGATTGATCTCGTTGCCGCCACGCGTGACCGCAAGGATTCGGTGGGCGGTGTGCTGACGTGTGTTGCCGAAAATATACCGGTTGGTTTAGGCGAGCCGGTCTTTGACAAACTGGAAGCAAAGCTGGCCCAGGCCATGATGTCGATTCCGGCAACCAAGGGTTTTGAAATTGGTTCCGGGTTTTCCGGTGCCCGCATGTTTGGCTCTGATCATAACGACCCGTTTGCCTTGAAGAGCGATGGCCGACTCGGCACCGAAACCAACTATAGCGGCGGAGTTCAGGGCGGAATCTCCAATGGGGAACCGATTGTTTTCCGGATAGCCTTCAAGCCGCCGGCCACCATCGGGCTGGCCCAGAACACTTCAACATTCGAGGGAGGGGCATCCGTGCTCGAGGCCAAGGGGCGCCACGATCCTTGCGTTGTTCCACGCGCGGTTCCCATTGTTGAAACCATGACGGCATTGGTGTTGTTGGACTTTGTACTTCGTCAGAACTACCGTCAGGTTTAGTTCCCCAGGGTGGCCATGAGCAATACCCCCAGCCATAGCCCGTCTGCCCCACGGTCGTTCCATATAATGACCAAGCCGATCGGACCGCTGTGCAACCTTGATTGCAAATACTGTTTCTACCTCGAAAAGGAAAAGCTTTTTCCCGAGGGCGAGAATTATAAAATGAGCGACGAGGTGCTGGAGGCGTATGTCCGCAAATATATCCAGAGCCAAAACACCCCCGAAATCCAGTTTGCCTGGCAGGGCGGCGAACCGACGCTAATGGGGCTCGATTTTTTCCGCAAGGTGGTTGCCCTTCAGCGGCAGTATGCCGGCGGCCGACCGGTTCACAACTCGTTTCAGACCAACGGAACCAACCTGGATGATGACTGGTGCAGGTTTTTCGCTCACGAAAATTTTCTGGTTGGATTGAGCATCGATGGTCCCGAGCATATTCACAACCGCTATCGACTGGACAAGGGCGGAAAGGGATCGTTTGAACGCGTGCTGAATGCGCTGGAGATACTCAGGAAGTGGCGTGTGGAGTTTAATACGCTGACCTGCGTGACGCGCCAGAGTCCAGACGAGGCGGTCGAGATTTATCGGTTCCTAAAAAAGCAGGGCGTGACGTTCATGCAGTTTATTCCGATCGTCGAGCGCGTGGGCGATCGAACGGCGCATGCCATCGGGCTCGACCTGGCCGTTCCTCCGGATCTGCAATCCGATGACAATCCTGATGCCATGATGCCGTGGGCGGTTTCGTCGGCAGGTTTTGGCGATTTCCTGTGTCGGATTTTTGATGAATGGATCAAGAAGGATGTTGGCCGGATTTTTGTGAATATCTTCGATGTGGCCCTGAGTGCCTGGTGCGGAATGGAGCCTGGGCTATGTACTTTTTCGCGCCGATGCGGACAGGCCGTGGCGATGGAACACGACGGCAGCATTTATTCGTGCGATCATTATGTCTACCCATCCTATTCACTTGGCAACATCATGGATAAGTCGTTGGAGGAAATGATTTATTCTCCCGAGCAGGTCAAGTTTGGCAACGAAAAATGGGACGCCTTGCCCAGGTATTGCCGTGAATGCGACTATCTTTTCACCTGCAATGGCGAATGCCCCAAGCACCGTTTTATCAATACACCGGACGGTGAACCGGGACTGAATTATCTCTGTGCGGGTTATAAGAAGTTTTTTAAACACATCGATCCTATAATGAAAGAAATGGCGGTGCTTGTCCAAAATGGACGTCCTGCGGCGGACATAATGAAAGAAGAGCGTGTTCCGGTCGTGACGCCGGGGATCAAGGAAAAGAAGGATGTTCTACCACGCGTGCGGCTGGACGCTGACGGGCAAGTGGGGCGCAACGACCCATGCCCCTGCGGTAGTGGAAAAAAATTCAAAAAATGCTGTGGGAAATAAGATTATGAGTGAAGAAAAAAAAGAATCCATCTTGGTCAATGGCGAAGAAGTCGGCGAGGCACTGGTCGAACAGGAACTGCAGATGCTGCGCGAACGCTACTCCCGTGAGATGCCCTATGAAGAAATAGAGCAAAAGCAGGCCAAGATAGAGTCCGATGCCCGTGAAAATGCAGTCGAACGCACGTTGCTGACACAAAAGGCGCGTGAGGTTGTTGATCATATTCGCCCGGAAGAGATCGAGGCGCGTTTCATCGCACTCAAACAGCAGCATGGTGGCGAAGAGGAGTTTGCCAAACGGTTTGAGATCGGGCCGGAGGATGAAGAAAAAATCAAGGTCGATATCGAGGACGGGGTGCGGTTGGAAAAATATTTCGATGCGATCTGCAAGGATGTGCCGCGTCCGGTGGAGGCGGATTCACGCTCCTATTACGATGAACATAAAGCGGAATTTACGGTGCCTGAAATGGTGCACGCTGCGCACATTGTACAGCATCCATCGCCTGATTGTCCGATGGAACGGGTTTATGCCGAATTACTCAACGTGCGTGAACGATTGATGGCGGGAGAGGATTTTGATGCGCTGGCACAGGAATATTCACACTGTCAGGATGGGGGATACGATCTGGGCTATTTTGCACGCGGACAGATGGTTCAATCGTTCGAGGATATTGCATTCAAAATCGCGGTTGGGGAGTATAGTGATGTATTTCAATCCGAGTTTGGATATCATATTCTGAAAGTGCTTGATCATAAACCGGAAATGCTTCGCGAATTTGTGGAGGTGCGTTACGACATCGAAAGCGCGCTGTTTGATGAGCGGAAAAATGAAGCAATTGGTGCGGTGGCCGATGAACTGCGCGGCGAGGCTGATATTCGGAATCTTGAAATTGTTGAGGATTAGCGGTGTTTGAAGGAATGGTCTATTTTGCCTTTATCGGCCCGGGCGGCCCGGAATTTTTGCTGGTCATGCTCGTGCTTATCATGATGTTTGGAGCCAAGGATGCCCCACGCATCCTCCGCAAGTTGAATGAAATGTTTAACCAGATCCGCAATACCGCTGATGGATTCAAGCGGGAAGTCATGTATGGCGATTTGAAGTCGCATACGCCGAATGAAACATCAATCGATGATGATCCGGGGTATGACGACGATGATTATGATTACGGGGAAGAGGATTTCGACATTGATGAATCTGATACTTTAGAAAATTATACGGACGAGTCATGCCCCGAAGAAGCGCATGATGAGGATGAGTCCGGCGGTGAGGAGCGCGATGCTGACAAAACTTAAATCACTGCGGGAGAGGTTTCATTACGACGATAATGAAATGCCTTTTCTGGAGCATCTTGAGGCGTTTCGAAATATGGCGATTCGTTTGTTTGTCGCGCTGATACTTGGCATGGCGGTGTGCCTGCCTTTTGCGGATCAGCTCATTGGTTTTTTGCGTGCTCCCGCCGAACCCTATATCGAACAGAATGCCGCTGAAGCCTTGCAGTCCTCGGAAGTCAGTCTTCGAATTCCAGCATCCTCGCTGTCCGATACAGCGGCGGTTGTGGGAGAGGATGGTGAACGCTACTTCAACGTTCAGGCCAATGTTGACGTTTCTGTTCCTGAAAAACAGCAGCATGGGGTCATCCGGCTCCAGTTTTCCGAGCCGTCGGCCGCAATCAAGATGTGGTTGACCGTATCGTTCTTTGGCGGACTCTTGCTGAGTCTTCCGGCAGTGATTTTTATTATCGGCCTTTTTGTTATGCCCGGAGTACGCAATCTCGAACGCAAGCTGATGGGACGCATTGCCTTCTTTTCCGGCGGCTTGTTTTTGCTCGGGATTTCCATGGGCTATAAAATCACGTTGCCCCTCGCGTTGGGCTTGATGCTGAAAATAGGTGGAGCGCTGGGGGGCGAGTCGATTTGGTTTTACAACAAATATATTGCTTTTGCACTCCAGTTGCTACTGGGCTTCGGTCTGGCGTTTCAGCTTCCGGTTGTCATTCTGATTATGGGCAAGATGGGGCTGGTCAACTCAACGCAACTGCATGAAAAAAGACGCCATGTGATTGTGGGGCTTCTTATTCTGGCCATGCTCCTCACGCCGCCGGATGTGATGACGCAGCTCCTCATGGCGGCTCCCTTGATTTTGCTGTATGAATTCTGTATATGGTTCCTGCACTTTAGCGGAAACCGTGCTGTGCCTGTGTTGGCGGAAGAGGAACCGGATTCCAGCACAGCCGATGATCATCTCGAAACCGTTCCGGAAAAATCGGACGTGGCCAATGATGATGAGCAGACGAAAAATCTAAGCGAGGACTAAGGTTATGGATACATTGGGTTTGTTGGGAATGCCGGGATACACCGAAATACTGTTGGTTATCTTTATTATTCTGCTGCTTTTCGGCGCAAAGAAGCTCCCGGAACTGTCTCGAGCGTTGGGAAAAAGCCTGAGTGAGTTCAAGAAGGGGCAGAAGGAAGGAACCGAGCCGGACTCCGATGAGGAAAAGGTTGAAAAGAAGGAAATTGTTTCCTCTGACGATTCGGAAGAGAAGAACGACTAACGAGTCCAGACTTTTTTCTGTTGGAATAACACGAAGGTTGCTATGAGCGAAAAGAAACGCATTGAGCTGACTCCTGAAGAGGATCGCGAAAATTCGCGGGCGGTAATTGGGCATGTTATCCCCTTCGCTCTTTGGCTGACCCTGATGGTGTGGCTTGGCGATCCTGCGAGCTGGAAGTATGCGGCCCGCACAGTAAGCGGGCTGGGATTGCTGCTGGTTTTTCGGCCATGGCGCTGGTATCCCGGGCTAAAACTAAAGAACATTCCGGTTGCGATTGGTGTGGGTATTTTGATCTTCATTGTCTGGGTGGGGCTGGAAACGCCTTGGATGGCGGAACATGCACCGGGCGTAACGGAAATGTATGATCGCCTGTTTGTTGACCTTACCAGCCCATTTAAAACACGGGAGCTCTATGATATCGGCAACGGTGTGATGGCACCTTATGAGGTGATCAAGGAGGGAGCGCATGCAGGGTTGCATGTGTACGATCCGAAAGTAACCGGCTGGATCGGGTTCTGGATCCATATGTTGGGGACATCGGTTGTGATTGCCGTAATTGAAGAATTTTTCTTTCGCGGGTTTCTATACCGCTGGATGCTGGGGAGTCCCTTTTTCAAGATGGATGCAGGGAATCTCAATTGGCCGATTTTAATCCTTATTTCATGCTTTTTCGGGATCGAGCATTTTGAGTGGATGGCCGGGATTGTTTGCGGACTCGCCTTCGGGTTGCTCTATATTAAAACACAGGATATATGGGCCACCATCATTGCCCATGGAACAACCAATTTTTTGCTCGGTTTGTATGTAATTAAATACAACGCCTACCAGTTCTGGTAGGCGCTGTCTGTTCCGGTATGGAGCCCGCCTATTTCCCAATGAGTTTCAGGAATTCATTTCGGGTTGATTGTTCGCTGCGGAAGCTGCCGAGCATGGCCGAGGTCACCATGCAGGAGTTTTGTTTCTCGACTCCGCGCATCATCATGCAGAGGTGCTGCGCTTCTATCACAACGCCGACTCCTTCCGGGGCAAGTGTATCCATGATGGAGTTTGCCACTTGGTTGGTGAGTCGCTCCTGAATCTGAAGACGCCGGGCGAAGAGGTCGACGATACGGGCGAGTTTACTAACGCCGAGCACCTTGCCTTCGGGGATATAACCGATGTGGCACTTGCCGAAAAAGGGTAGCATGTGGTGTTCGCACAGGCTGTAGAGCTCGATGTCCTTTACGATGATCATGTGGTTGTCTTCAACGGTAAATACGGCGTTGTTGACCACGTCCTCAAGCTTCTGGTGATATCCGCGGGTCAAAAATGACAAAGCCCCGGCCGCGCGGTCAGGCGTATCGAGCAATCCTTCGCGCTCGGGGTCTTCGCCAACTTTTATCAGCAGGTTTTTGTATAGTTCGTTCATGAATTTCTCCAATTAATTGGGCAAAACCTATGCTTTCCGGTGAAGCCGCGCAAGCACGATCATACCTTCGATCACCATCCAGATTTGCAGTGCGGTAATGATGGCCCCGATCACGAGGAGGAGCCATTCGCCTTGCGCGTGGAAGGTGGTCAGGTTGATCTTCATGGCCCATCCAGTCATGGCAATCATGAAAATCATGGGAACAGCGGTATAGGCGATGGGAATGCTCTTTCGGGCAAGCCAGACGGTTATGACGAGCAGGGCCAGTCCGCCGAGCAGTTGGTTGATTGCGCCGAAAAGCGGCCACATGGACAACGCCCCTTTTCCCCCGCCGCTTGAAAAGGCAAGCAGGAGCGCTGTAAAGACCGCGATGAAGGTGGCGGGATGCTTTTTTCCAATTGCTGGAACTTTGCAGCTGATTGCGATTTCGGAAATAATATAGCGCTGGATGCGCGTGGCGGTGTCGAGTGTGGTTGCCGCAAAGGATGCAACAAAGACGCCCATCAGCGTTAGAATCACTTCACGGGGTAGTCCCAAACCGGCAATCAGATTCGTGGCCCCTGTGACGAATGCCGAAATTTTTGCACCGAGTCCCTGTGCGGATTGCCAGCTGGCATATTGTTGGGAAAAGGCTTCCGTGCCGGTATAGAGAATGCCGCTTTTTTCAAGCCCCAGCCCAATGCCGGCACCACAGGCAATGATCACAATTACGGCCAGCATGCCTTCAAGCAGCATCCCTCCATAGCTGATGGGTTGGGCGCTCGTTTCCTGATCGCACTGTTTGGATGAGGTGCCCGACGATACCAGACAGTGGAAGCCTGAAATGGCACCGCAGGCCACGGTAATGAAGAGCAGCGGAACAAGAGGCGGTGCCCCCTCGGGGCTTAAGTTTGCAGGGGGAGCCACCATGGGCGGATGAACAACGATAATGCCGAGCAGCAACAACGCCATGGCGATGCAGAGCTGAAAGGCGTTGATGTAGTCGCGCGGTTGGAGCAGTGCCGTCACGGGAAGGGTGGAGGCGACGTAGGCGTAGATCAGCAGCAGGATTACCCATATTCCAACTGCGGATAAATTTCCAAGGGTTGGGAGTTCCACCGGGAAATAGGCTCCGACGATGATCGTGGCATACATGAGAATTGTGGCGATCATGCCGTAGGTGATGTGTGACTTCCCGCGTTTATAAACCATGAAGCCCATCCAGATGGCGATGGGGAGCTGCAGCCATACGGGAATAACGGACTCGGGGAAAATGCTGAATACGGAGGCGATCACCACGCCGAAGATGGCGATGACAATCCAGAGCGCAAAGAAAATGATCAGCATGAAAAGGAATTTAACGCGGGGGCTGATAATACTACCTGCCAGATCGCCGATGCTTCGTCCTTCATTGCGTAGGGAAATAACCATTGAACCAAAATCATGCACCGCACCCATTAAAATGGATCCGACTAGAATCCAGACAAGCGCGGGAACCCAACCCCAGATAATGGCAATGGCCGGACCGACGATCGGGCCGGTTCCGGCAATCGACGTGAAGTGGTGGCCAAACAGGACGGTCTTGTCGGTGGCCACAAAGTCAACCCCGTCGTGATGCGTGACACTCGGGCACTTGGCCTGCGGATCGATCTTAAAGATCTTTCGGGCCAGGAACCGCCCGTAGGTATTGTAGGCAATGATGTAGAGAATGGCTGCGACAGTGGCTATGATTAATGAGTTCATATATTCCTTTTAGTCATTGTAAATTGGGTGGGAAAGCTTTTTTAAGAAACGATCTTCCGCGGAATTCTGCATTTCAGAACGGTGTCTTGGCCGGGGCCGCCCTCAAGAGTCAGCGATGCGCCGATGCGTGCCGCCCGGTAGCGCATCAGAGG
>CAZWZW010000095.1:0-11022 GCA_964639125.1 uncultured Verrucomicrobiota bacterium | reverse complement strand
CAATAATCATATCTGCATTCGCATCGAAGGCAAAGGAGGTCGAACTGTTGCTCAATTTACTGGCAACCACCTTTGACGCGCTGTTTACCAGAAAGGTGGACTCGGTGTCTGTGGCCGAGAAGCTCCACTGACTATTGCCCGAGAACCCCTCATAGGGAGTTCCGGAGCGATCTTGCACGGCGGATTCGGGAATCTCAATATAGTAGGCCGTGTCCAGCTGCAGATTATTGCTCAGAATGAGCGATAGTTTCGTACCCTCGAAGCGGACCGCAGAAGAATCCGTCACATCAAAGGTCGCGACGGTGCTGTCATCACTGCGCTTCTTGAGCGTAATCGATCCGCTACCGGCCTGGACCGGTTCACTGAAGGTCGCCACAAGTGCGGTGTTAAGTGGCGTATTACTCGCGTTATTAGCTGGAGTGAGCTTTGAAATGACAGGAGGGAGGGAGAAATTTAGTTTCAGATCGTCATAACCCGGATAGCTGACGGTTGCCACCTCTTCGCCGTGTACCATCGAAAGGTAGGGGCTGTCATACGTCTTGTCTGGGTTCAGGTTGACGGTTGTGCCGTTGACCTTCGGAGTCGTCTTGCTATTGGCATAAAAGGTGAACACGTCCCCGGCTTCACTGGTGTAGTTCATGGCGCCGCCTGCATAGGTCAGTGCGTTATTCATGACCGAAGATTGGAATGCCGCAAAATCAGCGTAGTTGTCGGCCTGCCCGGTCTGGATGATCACCGGTGCCCACTTTTCGCCGATGGTTAAGTTGACGCCGTGGTTAACCGCTCCAGAGGTATAGCCTCCCCCAGCGGGGCGGATGGCGCAGTAGGCGTTGTCCAATTGAGTAAATAACCAGCCGCCACTTTCAACGCGGTTATCCCAGGCGGTCTGACAAAGAAACAGTTGGGTAGCATCCCCATCCTGATCTGCATTCTTATCTCGCTGAACCACCATGCAGTTATCTCGGGTCACCCCACTGATGTCGGCAAAACTTTTAGAGGTATCCTCCGAACCTCCTTTTCCGAAGACCATAATCCGGTCGTTGACTCCTGAGGCAAACATCACTCCCATGACACGGTTCTGATCAATCAGGCTGATGTAGTTGCGGTTCATATCGAGCGTGAATGTTCCCATACTATAATCTGGAGTGACGTAGGTATCGCGTCGAAGGTTCGAATTTCCATTGTCGAACACGACCGTGTAATCCCGCGTACCTGACCAGCTCCCTCCCCTTCCAAAACGACGGGAGGAATAGAGGTAACCCGCTCGATTCGTGTCGCTGGCACAAGCCGTAATGATCTCAGGAACCCGATAGGGACTGGTGGCTAAGATCAGCGAATAAAGACTGCTATCGCTCTCGTTCGTGTGCCATCCATAGCCCCAGAGCACGGTATGAAACGAATAAGACGTGCCCGTTCTAAGATAGCTCCCCTCCTTATAGCAGCGGGTTTGCCCACCACCTCTGACTCCCGACGATAACCAATCCGATGCGGTGTCGGCCCAATAGAGGTCGATAAAGGTCTTGGCCAGAGATCGTAGCTCCTCGGACTCCGCAAAGTCCATGATGTTGTAATAAACCCCTACGGTGTATTTGGCATATTGCGGGCAGGCTATCTCCACATTGATTCCCTCCTGGGCTCTCGCTCTGAAATAACGCATGTAAAAGTTTGTCCATGCGTCTATATGCTGACCGATCGTTCCACCATCAGCAAGCACCCGAGACGCGCCGTAGCGTGGAGAATTTTTCAGGGCAATGAGGGTCATAAGGTGAGCGCCCTTTTGCATAGCGTCGTGGTTTTCGCTGTCGTGGATGATCCACACGTTCTGCTGGGCTTCGGTGCGCTTGCTTCGCTTGTTAACCCAGGCCCACATATTATCCTCAACGAGCTCCTTCGCTGCAGGGGTCAACCTTGAGTTACAGGTTTCATCGTGATACAGGCGCCACATGATGTGCTGCCAGAAATAGCCGTTGTAATCGTCTCTTGCGCTGGAGGTTTTTTCCGGAATCGGATTGTTGGTATAGAAGTTGACGATCAGGTCGTTGGCCTGCTCAACGTTCTGCTCGAGGTAGAGGCACGGCAGCACGTATGAGAACACCCCCGCGGCGTTGTTCGGATCGCTGATTTCGGGCCAAGGATTATTAATATTATCCTGAATCAATGCGCGCATCCGCGCATCCACCTCATCGGGGGTAATCGCGAGCACGTGCGTGTTCAGCAACCCCACAGCCAATAGCATAAAACAGATCATCCTCTTCATAAAAAAACCGCCCTGATAATCTGTTTGGTTATTCTGTTGAACCTCCCAACAGCGCGGCGGCGGTCCACAGCACCGGAGCCTGTCCGTGGTAGTCGCCCGTATAACGGGGGCGTGCCAGATAGAATTCGTATTGTGCATCCAGATCCGAACCTGCCTCTTTGAAGGCTTTATTGGTTCCCACACAGACGTTTTGGATATTCCCCTCTGCATCCAGCTGATCGACGAGTGCAAGCCACGCTTTGCGGGCCACTGGGCCATAGGTTTCTTCGTCCAGCCAACCGCGTTTGACGCCCGTCACCATGGCGTAGGCGAACATGCCCGTGCCGGACGTTTCCTCCCAGGCATCCGGCTTGTCCACCAACTGTCGCCACAGTCCCGACTCGCTCTGATGCAACAACAGGGCCGCCATCATTTTTTGATAGCCGGCAAGAATCGGCGCGTAATGCGGATTCTCCGGCGGCAAGTATTTCAGAATTTCGGTCATGCCGGCGGCATACCAGCCCGCACCGCGCCCCCAGACAAACGGCGAATCTTCCGCATGCCAAAAAAGCCCATCCTCTTTCTGGAGTTTTTTCAGGTAGGTCGCGATGGTCAGTGCGGCGCGATCGAGATATTTCTGATCGCCCGTCACCCGGAACGCCGCAGACTGAATGGCGGCGATCATATAGATATCGTCCACCCAGTAGCGCGCCTGTCTTGTGATTCCGTCCGGTGTCGTTTTCGACCACTGATCCTCGACCCGTTTCATCCCCATTTTCAAATATTTGTCCTCGTTGGTGAGGCGATACACCTCCAGCGGGATCACCCCGTTCACGCTGTGATCGACATGAAATTTGAACGGGAATTTTTTCGGATCTTTTTCATACCGGTTTAAGCGATCCACCAATTGCTGAGACAGTTCGCTGTCCCCCGTCTCGCGCGCTACTTTTAGGGCACCAAACCAAACGCATACTTCGGGGTAGACCACATTCCGCCAGGTCTGATGCCTCGCTTTCTGATTATGTTTCTTTACCATCGTTTCGTAATGGCCCCGTTTCAAGAAGTTCTCTGAGACCGCATGCCCGATTTCGGCCGGCGATTTACCCTCGGGCCAATCGCTAAAATGGTCAGCGTTTCGGGTGACCGTTTCCGCCCCTGCCGCTTTTTCCAGATAGGCCGTCCATTCGTTCATATTCTTAAAATCAAGCCCCTTGCTCCACGCCGCTCCGGCGCGATAGGTCAGCGTTTCACCATCCTTAACAGATACGAGCATCAGCGCGTGCCCGTCGGCCTTTTTAAATTCCGCCTCATTCTCAAACACGACACCGCAATAGGTCTGACCATCTGTGGCGCTCATCGGTTCCGCATAGCTGATCCAGTTTTTCCCGTGACGTAACTCGTCCTCGCCGTCGCGCAACACGATTCCAACCGCCGCCGTGACCGAGCCACCACCCGTTACCTTGAAGGTCGTGCGTACCGTGAATAGGTTGCTTCCAGCCTCCATGCTAATCCGCTTGGTTTCGGCAACGGTTTTTCCACCAACCTCCAGCGGGGCATAGGTCAGCTCGAACTCAATCCGATCCCCTTCCCCCTGAATCACTTTATGGCTTTCGTAATGACGGTTAATTTCCAGTTTACCGTCCACCATATAGCCCAAGCCGCCACAGCCCAGCGTCTTGCCGACCTTGTAAAAATCGGCGCCCTCGCCTTCATCCTTGTGGTAGTTACCTCCATTACGCCGTGCGGGCTTCATCCATTTATTGATGATCGGGTAGCGCACCTTCTTCACCCAGACATCGATGCCGCTGCCGCAACGTTTTTTAGGCATCGACCACAATTTCGGGCCGTACACCCGAAACGCAACACGATCGTTCTCCCACGCAAAATCGTCGAGTCGTTCCGGCACAAACCGCGCAAAACAGGGATTCTCATCCGTTGTCGTCGCCCCTTGCGCTACGGCACACATGAGAGGCAGTGCCAATATCATTCTCTTAAACATTTTCATCATTATTACTCTTTTATATTTGGGTATCTATTTCGCAGGTTTCCATTTAATGATCGCGACCTCGCTGGGTTTCGAGGTAACACTTTTTTCACCATCACCTTGCTCCACGCGCTGCGCGTAGAGATAAACCGTTTGATCGCGCTGCCACGCTGCGCACATAGCGAAGCGGATGATTGTGGTGGTCCCACGACATATGCAAATAGCCGTCACCATCCAGCCCCAAGCTGATGATATTATGCGCATCCGTGATCTTGCCTTTGAATCGTGTTCGCTTGGTTTTCCATTGGTCCGAACCCAAGGCCCGCTTCGCCAACACCACCATGCCGCTCGCATCATAGTAGGCGGTGTATTGATGCATCGCGTCGGAGACAATCGAGCTCTGCCGCAATATGTTCGCGTTAATAGAGTTCGCCGAATGCGCACTACCAACAGTGCTTATAGAAAGCCCGGGCAGATCCGCAGAAAGTTTCTGCACACCATACGGCACATTTAATTTCTGTTCCGCGTTTTCGAACGCCGCTTCATGGGAGGTGGCTGAAGACTGCGACACGATGACGCCACACAAAAGGGCGGTCATCAGCGAGATTGTCATATTTATTCTTTTCACGAGTTTTTTCTTTTTCGCTATTTCTTAATATCCAGATTATCGACCACTACCGGCCAGCGGTCAGTCTCATAACTCTTTTGATGGAAATGTTTCGGCGAACGATTAAAGAAGCGCGCCTTCCCAATACTGCGCTTCACTCGGGGCGTCTGTCCAGATGTGTCAATATTCCGTGTGTAGATATCCATCAGGAAACCGCCACGCCCAGAATTGCTCTTCACATTGATCACCCCGGTATTAACTGGTCCAAAGACTCTGCACTCCTCCATGTACATCTCGCGGATACCGCCAGACATTTCACTGCCGATAGCTAGCAGGCAATTCCCAGGATATCTGTACTTTCCATCGGCGGTGAAGGAGCAGTTCTGGATCACAACATACTCCGTGGGCCCCATTTTCCGCCCGTCCCGGTTTCTTCCGGCCTTCATGGCCGGGCCATCATCACCGGTGGCAAAAGTGCAGTTCTTAATATGCACGTAACGAGAACTGTTGGGGTTGCAGCCATCGTTATTGGCATAGTGGCTGATAACAGTGATACCATCTACGGTAATGTTTTCGCTCATGGTCAACACAATCGTCCAGAACGGGGAGTTCTTAATGGTTACGTTTTCGATTAGCACATTCCGACAGTTAAAAATGTGAAAAAGACTTGGCCGCAGGTAATCCTCCTTACCAAATACGCGCTGATCGAGTGGAACACGGTCTTCGACCATTTTACGCAACTGCTTTTGAGTTTTATTAGCCTTTGCTTTCCAGTCCCACCAGTGGTCATCATCGCTCTGTCCCTCAATGGTGCCTTTACCCGTGATTGCAATATTGCTTTTATCCACCGCATACAGAAAGTCGGACAGGTTATAGCAATCCATCCCTTCCCAGTTGGTGAAGACGACAGGAAGGTAATCGTCGGGATTCCTGCTGAACAGAATCATTCCGTTCACCTCGAGGTTAACATTGTCCATAAAGTGGATAGCCCCCGTCAGGAAGGTTCCATCCGGAACCACTACGCGGCCACCGCCTGCCATACTGCAGGCAGTGATCGCCTTCTTGAAAGCTTCCGTATTCATCGTTTTTCCGTCGCCGACCGCACCGTATTGTGTGATATCGAAAACTCTATCGGGAAAGGTCGGTGGCTCTATTCGTGCCAAAATTGACGGAACGGTATCCCAGCCGGTTGGTTCCTCGACCCCGGGAGTAACCACTACAAAATATCCGAGTATCGCTCCTTCCGGATTCGTGCCAAGTTTTACCGTGGAGCCGGCCTTGTGGCCGGGCGTCCGTTTCCAGCGGTACAGGTTGTAGAGGATAAGATCTTTGCCCTCTTCATCAACAATCGCGTCCTTGCCCGTATCGATCCAGCCGTCCTTCATCCATTTTGCTTTTCTGGTTGCGCGGTCATCCACCGCCACAAACACATTCGCATCGGACCCGACCTTGAACGCCATCAGCTCACCTTCCGCAACGACAGACATATCGCTAACCGTCTTAATGTAGGTCGCGCCAGCCAGTTCAGCGGGAAAGCTCTTTAGGTTGCACTCCTTGTCGCCGTATACCCGGACGTTATGACGCAGGTCGCTCCCGACCGAGAAGAATTGTTCGCCCACGCCGCTATGTACTGTGAGAGCGTCCACTTTTACCGCCTCGCTCTTCCCTGATTCACCAGCGCAAGCCGTCCCTGCCGCCACCAATATCGCCATAACTATTGCTACTTGTGTCTTCATAATTCACCTTTTCATACTTTTGATTGAGCTTCTGAGAGGACCTGGTCAGTTCACGCCCAACAACACTCGGCAATCCTCTTCAAATTTCTTCGAATACCGCCGTCCATCAAACTCGTACACGACCGTGAGCGTCTTGACGACCTTATGATGCGGATCGCCAAAGCGGCGATTGTACCCGCCGGGTATTTCAACAATGGCCTTTCCCGGAGCCGCGAGAGAGCGCAACACTTCGGTTACATCCACCTGCTTTTCGTTCGAACCATAGGTTGCCTCAATAATCTTTATGACGGGCACCGCTTTCTTAACCCGCTCTTTCACCACAGCCGTGCTGCGGAAGTGATGCGTCCCAGCGCCCACGGTCTCAATCACAGCAAAGCCGTCGACCTTGCTGCTTTTCACCTTCTTGCCGTTCATCACAAGCTCACCTTTCCCTGCGGGCAGCGGAATCTCCACCCGGGCCGTCATGTTGGCAGGGATAGACAGGGTCAGTTCAAAGGGCGAACCCGGTTCGTTGTTGATCTTGAGATCAATGCCCCCCCGGGGCGTGGGCACCGTGGCTTCGACCTGTTGCAGCGGTCCGGGCATCGGGCGAACCAGAACCCTGCCGAATCCCGGCTCCAAGGGGCGCACCCCGAGCAGATAACGGGGGATGATATTGGCAGGCACGCCCCCCCAGGCGTGATTCCAGTCCTGATTCGGCTTAAACTTGTTATCCCATGCCTCCAGCGTGATGGTCGATCCTACGCGTATCATGTTATACCAGCTCCGAATATCCTGGGAGGTCAACAGATCAAAGGCTTCATCCGCACGTCCGGCCAAGTAGAGCGCTTCCATGAGATACTGCGCCGCATACACGCTGCAGCTCATACCGCGAGACACCACATAATCGGCGACGCTTTGCTGGTGCTCAGCCGGAACCAGTCCGAACGCCAGCGGAAACAAATTCGCATGAATCGAGGAGTGGTCGGTCCCGACCCCATCCCGATAGATCCCTTTCGCCTCCTTGAAAAACGCCTTTTGATAGGCCTTTGCGACACGCGATGCTTCGTCCTCAAATCGCCGAGCATCCTCATTCTTGCCCAAATCCAGCGCGATCCGACTCATTATAAGCAGATTATTGTAGTGAAAGGCATTCACCACAGAATTCACCTGTTTCATAGCATGCCCATCACGCTCCGAGGTCGGCCAATCAACCAGGATCCGAAAGCTCCGTTTATTCTTCATGCCGATCGATTCCAAAAATGCTTTATCAAGTGTTTTTACACCTACCCCCGGCTTTACAGGGGCCTTCAGCAAACCATCCGGGCCGGCCAACGGCAGCAGCAGCTTTGCAACCAAGCGATCATAGTGTTTTTCCACAAAGGAACGATCGCCGGTATAGAGATATTCCGCCCACGCCATCAGCGACATGTGCTGGTGCCATTCGACCGGCCAGGTGGCATGATCCCAAAAGTATTCCATGGTTCGACGCCCCATCGCGTATTCCGTATCCACGCAGTAATGACCCAGCTGGTTGATATAGGCATCCGCCTCATAGGGGATGCGTTCGCGATCACCGTCGACATAAAAACCCGTAAAGCTGGTGGCTTTCATGCTGTATTTACACAGTTCCCAGACATCGTTCAGGATCTGATTGGAGGACTCAAAGTGGGACGCATCCTCATCGAAGGGGTAGTGCACGCGGATTTGTCGAATCACTTCCGGCTTCACGGTTCCCGGGTAGCCTTCCAGCTCGCAATACCTGAAGGGCAGCACTTCACCAACGGCCTTGGGCATAAGAACCGCGCCGCCTGCGGTCCCCGTATTTTTACTGTCCGGCGTGATGCGAACACGATACCAATGCGTGCCTTCCTTCAGCGGCTGCTGCATGGCCCGGTAGCGAATCGTGCCACCGGGTTTGCGGTTGATTCGGGTGCCCTTTTTATTAATAGTTTCGCCCAGGTGAACGGTCACCACCTGTCCGGGCTCCGTTGCGGTTGCCTGAAAACGAACCGTGCCGAAGGCCGCCTTGCCAAAGTCGATAAACCAGCCGCCGTCGAGCGACTCGAGCGCCTCAACCTTGACCGGCGAGACTTCCGTCTGCACCAAGGGCTTGGGAGAAAAATCCACACCAAGCGCCAAAGCTGCAGCATGCTTTTCTTCGGAGGTGGATGCTGTGGTTGCTTCCTTTGCCTGCTTGGCTTCACCTGCAAACACAGCTGAAGCGAAAGAAAAGAAAATGACCGCACAGGTCATCAATAATGGGTAATGTTTTTTATTCATACTTTGTTAACTTTGTTATTTATTAAAATCCAACACCCGCTTCCGGTTGCCCTTTTCGATGGTCACGACGCCGCTGTCGTATTCGGATTTCAGGAACGGGCTGTCGAAAACCTTCTCGGGTTTGCTGTAATTGATCGATTCTCCATTCACCGTCGGGGTCTGTTCGTACGATGTATCCAACGTGAGCGTGTCGCCATAGATCGACTGATAGCTCAACACGGTCCCGTTGGTTTGGGGCTTACACCCTTTCACCTTCTGCTTGAAATCGTCGAAATTCTTGACCTCGGTCTTCGCCATGACTTCCAGGATTACAGGCGCATACTCGTCCTTCGGCGTGATGATCCATCCCGATGGGACCGTGCGTGCGGCGCCAGTAGAGTCCGTCCAGCGTGTATCCTTTTCGTCCAGCGTGTATCCGCCTTGGTCCACCCGCACTGCAGCGTAAGCTCCAGGCGCTTCAATAAAGAGAATACCCTCTTCTTCAACCGGTTTACTGAGTCCATCTTGACTCATCCAGACGATCATCTCAGCGGCATGTCTATTTGACTTGAGCTTCTGCGTGATCAGACAGCCCTTGCGTTGCACCGACCAGAAGCCGTTGAGGGACACCCTATTATCTATGGGTCGGGGGATTGGGACGATCCGGGATGGAGTCTCGCCCGGAAAGACCACCCCCTGCCAACGGTTCTGGGAACTGATCGCCACCCAGTCCTCAAGCGGGCGGGCTTCGACCATCGGCGTTCCCAGAATGAAGGATGGATCGCAATAGCTGTAGCGTTGAATGCCACCATTTTCCGCTTTTGTTATATACGGATTCCGATCACCCGACTGCCCCAGTCCTCTCGGAAATTGTTTCACTTCGTAACGACCGCGCCCCTTGACATCGAGCGCGAGATCGGCAACGACCGCGGGCGGGCGGTAGTCGCTCAGTGCCATGTTCAGGTCATGACCGCTCACGGCCGGCATCTCTCCTAACCCGAAATAACACCACATCATTTCTTTGATTCCGTGTGGAGGTTTGCTGGACATCCCTGTCAAGAAATAGATTCTGGATTTGCCTCCGCCCTCAATGCAGTCGATCTGCTCTTGGGCCCAAGAGGCGAGGAAAAGGTCCAACAGCTGGCCGGCTGCTCTTTTTACTTCCGGTTCGCCAAAATCATAAAAGTTGTAGACTCCCTTCATCAACGTGGTGTTGTAGCCGACTGAGTTCATCTCAACAAACAGCCCTTTCTTGGCCCGTTCCCGGCAGTAGGCCACGATGTATTGGTTCCACGCTTCGTAATGCTCGGCGGGCGTAAAACCGTTGTACTTGATCCCTTTGTAATCCGGATGGTTCATCGCAATTCGGGCGAACTGCCAGCTGGTGGAGAAACTCATGACGTGGTGGTTCTCGGACTCATAGACGTGCCACGTCTTCGATTCCTTGTGTTCCCAACGGGGCGGAAGTCCCTTCGAATACATAAAAATAGGTTTCAGGCAGAGGTCCACGGTTGCCTGCGAGAGTCGTCCAGGCGCTTCCGTACCCTTCGGGCCATACATCTCCAACAGGCGCATCACCTGTGAGGCATGCCAATGGAAGCTGTCACGGTCATTCACATCCTTTGGATGATCCAGATAATGCTGCGCGTTCTCTACCAAGGCTGCATTCGCTTGATCCAAGGACTCGTTCAAGTAAAGGCAGCGAGCCGCGTAGGCGACCATGGAGTACGAATAGTGCCGAACATAATTGCCTCGCCCAGGCTTGAGCGGCGGATTCTTCTTCGCCCGCACCAAGGGTTTGCCGGATTCGGCGCGAAACATGGCTTCCACCCGCTTGTCAAAGCCGGCGACAATCTCTTCCAGACTCTGAGCAGCGAAAGCGGAGGATGCGCCTGCCAGGCAACAGAGCACTGCAATTATGCTCATACGCAGTTTCAACGTAATGGCAGGTGAGTTAGTGTTGTTAGGGGCAGCTCTGAAAAGACCGTTTTGACGGCGCGGGTTAGCTTGTTTCGTATTTTTCATAATAAATGTTATCTGTTCAAGGCTTTCAGCAGCGCCGCACTCAAATGTATTGTGCCTTCCCGCTCCCACCATCTCGCCTGAAATAATCTGAGCAGCTACTCTTGACTTAAGCCCTCTATAGAAACACGAACTCGCCAAATGTGCCATACCAGATCAGCACCTAAATATAACCAATTTGCGACACCCAGCACGC
>CAZWZW010000094.1:0-11166 GCA_964639125.1 uncultured Verrucomicrobiota bacterium | reverse complement strand
ACGCCGCAACGCTAATCATCTTTTGCGCCGATCGCTTTCATGGATTTGAAATCAGAATTCCAAGGAAGAGGTTTTTTCGCGGATACGAAGCCCTCGTTTCATGCTTGAGTCAGCATGGCAATTAACTATGGTTGCGCTTCAATTTTTACGAATAGGACACAGGTTATGAAAGAAATCAGAATCGGAATTCTCGGATTCGGCACCGTTGGCGCCGGGGTAGTGGAAGGTATTCAGAAAAACGGAGCACTGATGGCCGAGCGAACCGGTATTAATCCGGTTGTGGCTAAAATTGCCGACCTTGATATCACGACCGATCGCGGCATCACCGTATCGGAAGGGGTGCTGACGACCGATGCCATGTCTGTAATCAAGGATTCGAGCATTGATGTGATTGTCGAACTGGTGGGCGGAACCTCCGTGGCCAGAACCTTTACGCTTGAAGCGCTGAAACAGGGCAAGCCGGTGATTACCGCCAACAAGGCCCTGTTGGCCGATCATGGCGAAGAGATCTACAAAACCGCGAGCGAAAACAACACCGGTATCTACTACGAAGCGGCGGTTGGAGGCGGTATTCCGATTCTTCGTTCCCAGCGCGCGGGATTGGTCGGAAACCAGATCGAGAGCATTTATGGCATCCTCAATGGGACCTGTAACTATATTCTGACCCGCATGGAACGCGAAGGCTTGCCGTTTGGCGAAATTCTGGCCGATGCACAGGCGCTCGGCTATGCCGAAACCCCGCCCGACCTCGATATCGACGGCATTGATACCGCACACAAGGCGGTGGTGCTGGCCTCCATGGCCTACGGCGCTCCGGTTCCCATGGACGCGTGCGCGACCAAGGGCGTTCGCGGGCTGTCGGAATCCGAAATCGCCAATGCCGAAGAGCTGGGCTACCGCATTAAGCTACTGGCGATCATCAAGGATAACGATGGCGAAGTTGAATTATCCGTCGAGCCTGCGCTCGTGCCGAAAGGGCACATGATTGCTTCGGTTAGCGACTCTTTTAATGCGGTGTTCGTGAAAGGCGATATTGTTGATGATACCATGTATTACGGTCGGGGTGCCGGTCGCCTACCGACCGGGAGCGCGGTCATCGGCGATATTATGGAGGCGGCCTCCGATAAGCTGAATGATGTTGGTGTGCCGGTGAGCGTGACCATGATGCTGCAAAAAGCCGAGCTTCAATATTGTTCTGCGGATAATATTGAGAAGCGGTGCTATATCCGCCTTAGTCTGCTTGATAAACCAGGTTCCATGGGCAAGGTAATGGATATCCTGGGGCATCATAATATCAGTATCGCTTCCGTGATTCAGAAGGAACGCCATGAAGAGGGCTGTGCGCCGGTGGTTGTGCTTACACATAAGGCCAGGGAATCGGAGTTTGTGGCCGCCATTGAGGAAATAAACAAACTCGATGTTTCCGGTTCCGATCCCGTGCGCATGCGAATCGAAGATTTTGAGTAGGAATTGACCCGACGGAATGCGCAGAGACCGCAGAATTAAATTTTATTACTCTTGAGCCCTTTGTGGCAAAAGACAGGAATGGTGAGATGAAGGTTGTAAAGTTTGGTGGATCATCCGTGGCGAATGCGGAGCAGATTTCAAAGATTATTGATATTGTTGTGGCTGATGCCGACCGCCGTATCGTCGTGGTTTCCGCGCCGGGCAAACGTCATGCTGACGATACAAAGGTCACCGATCTGTTAATTACGCTAGCCGGCACCGTTCTTGAAGGAGCGGACTATGAAGTGGCTTTGCAGAGCGTCGTTTCCCGCTATGCGGAAATCCAAAAAGATTTAAACCTGCCGGAGGCCATCGTTTCAACCATTGAGACCGACCTGCGCGGTCGCATCGAAGATCGCAACTCCAACGGTCTGCAGTTTATGGATACCATGAAAGCGTCCGGCGAGGATAACAATGCCAAGGTCATTGCCGAGGCATTTACCAAGTTGGGTCATCCCGCCAAGTATGTAAACCCGGGTGAAGCGGGCATGCTGCTCTCCGATGAATTCGGCAATGCTGAAGTTCTTTCGGAATCCTTTGAAATGCTGGCCGGGCTAAAGGACGAGTCCGATATCATTATTTTCCCCGGCTTCTTCGGCAGTACCAAGGCCGGCGACGTGGCCACTTTTCCGCGCGGCGGGTCCGATATTACCGGTGCCATCCTCGCGGCGGCTCTGACTGCGGACGTATACGAAAACTTTACGGACGTCGATTCGGTCTATGCCATGGACCCGCGTATCGTGCCGACCGCTCCTGCCATTGAGCTGATGACCTATCGCGAAATGCGCGAACTGGCTTATGCTGGATTCGGTGTCTTCCACGACGAGGCCATCATCCCGGCCGTTCAGCACGAGATTCCGATCTGCATCAAAAACACCAACCGGCCTGAAGCGCCGGGCACCCTGATCGTGCCGGAGCGCAAATATGAGCAGACCGAGGTCGCCGGAATTTCCAGTGCCCAAGGCTTCTGCGCAATCTACATCGACAAATATATGATGAATCGTGAAGTGGGTTTTGGTCGCCGCCTGCTTCAGATTCTGGAAGAGGAGGGCATCTCCTTCGAGCACACGCCGTCCGGAATCGATAATATGTCGATCATTCTCGAGTCATCCGAGCTGGCTGAAAAAGAAGCGGAAGTCATCGCTCGAATTCAGGATGAACTGAAGCCCGACAACGTGACTGTCGAGCATGGGCTTGCGTTGCTCATGGTGGTGGGCGAGGGAATGAACTATGCCGTCGGCATGGCCGCCCGGGCCACCGGAGCTCTCGGCGATGCGGGGGTGAATATTGAAATGATCAACCAAGGCGCCTCCGAAATCAGCATGATGTTTGCCGTGAAGGATGTGGACCGCAAAAAGGCGGTCCATGCCCTCGGCAACGCTTTCTTTAATTAATTTTCAGGCCTCCCTCCGGGGTTGATCATCAGCTTTTGATCGAACTGAATTGCTCCTAAAAAAACACCCTTCTGGCTTGGTTCCGCTGAATGGGGTGGGGTATGTTTCCTCTCTTCTTGCCACGCCCGAGTCTTGGCGTAGGCGGATGGGAAAAAAGGTGTAAGCTATGAGCATAAATAAAAAAGTTTTTATCTATGATACAACGCTGCGCGACGGTGCGCAGGCGGAAGGGGTTACCTTTCCGCCGGTGGCCAAGATCCATGTGGCGAAAATGCTGGATTCGTTCGGGGTGGATTACATTGAAGGTGGGTATGCGGCCTCGAACCCGAAGGACATGGCTTTTTTTAAGGATATCAAGAAGGAAAACCTGCAGCATGCCAAGATTGCCGCATTCGGCAGTACCCGTCGTGCGGGCGTGAAGGTCGAGGAGGACAAGGGCTCGCTGGCGTTGCTCGAAGCGGATACAGAGGTCTGCACCATCTTTGGCAAGACCTGGCTTCTGCATGTGACCGAAGTGCTGAAAACCACGCCGGAGGAAAATCTGGCGATGATTGAAGATACCTGCCGTTTCCTGAAGGAAAACGGCAAGGAGGTAATCTACGATGCCGAACACTTTTTCGATGGCTACAAAGATAGCCCTGAATATGCTCTCCAATCCTTGGACGCTGCGGCAAGGGGCGGGGCGGACGTGCTGGTACTGTGCGATACCAACGGCGGGTGCATGCCACACGAGGTGTTTGAGATCACGACGCTGATCCGCGAAAAATTTGATGTTGATGTGGGCGTGCATACCCACAATGACTCGGAAACGGGCGTGGCCAACGCGATGGAGGCTGTACGTGCCGGTGCGATGCAGGTACAGGGCACCATCAACGGCTTTGGCGAGCGCTGCGGAAATTGCAATCTGGTTTCGGTGGCAGCCAACCTCATTCTGAAGACCGACAAAACCTGTTTGGCCGATGAGTCGCAGCTGGCCAACCTGAAGCGGGTCTCGCAGCTTGTGAATGAGCAGGCCAATCAGCGCGATAATCCGCGCGCTGCATTTGTCGGTGATAGTGCTTTTGCGCACAAGGCCGGCATGCACGTTGATGGGGTCCGCAAGGTTTCGCAGAGCTTCGAACATGTGCCGCCGGATTCGGTCGGCAATACTCGTCGTATCCTGATCTCGGAACTTTCCGGTGCCAGCAACGTGATGGAAAAGCTGATCGAGATGGGGCTCGATAACATCGACCGCAAGTCGCCGGAAGTACGTGAGATTCTCCAGACGATGGAAAAGATGGAGAAGGGCGGCTATGTCTACGAGGCGGCCGATGCCTCGTTCAAGATGCTCGTCAAGAAGGTGCTCAAGGAGCACAAGAGCTTCTTCGAGCTGGAAGGCTTCCGCGTGATTGTGGAGAAGCGCAGCAAGGACGAACCGTGTGTTTCCGAGGCTACGCTCAAGCTGAAGGTGAATGGTGGCCAGAAAGCCTTTACCGTGGGCGAGGGTGACGGTCCGGTCGATGCGCTTAATATGGCTTTGCGCAATGCGTTGGCGGAATTCTATCCGAGCATCAGCGGGGTGCATCTGGCGGACTACCGCGTGCGCATCCTTGATCCGGAGGAGGCCACAGCGGCGAAGACGCGCGTGCACATCGAATCGAGCGACGGCGAAAAATCATGGGGTACGGTTGGCGTTTCGGAAAACATTATCGAGGCCTCGTGGGAAGCCCTCGTCGATGGCGTTGAATATAAGCTGTTCCTGGATGAGGAAGAAGCGTAGCGGAATATTCCTCGCAGAGGCGCTGAGTTCGCAGAGGCTGGCATGTCGGATTTAAACAAAATATCTCACGATATCATACAGTCGGCGATCGAGGTCCACCGGGAGTTGGGGCTTTTATTAAATTTTAATGTGGCGTTGCTGAAAGACGGCATTAAACGAATGGTTAATGATTACGAAGAATAGTCCTCTGCGCTCTCAGCGCCTCTGCGAGGAATATCTGGAGAAATTATGAGTGAGTTGGCGAAAAAATACGACCCGAAGCAGGTTGAGGAAAAGTGGTATCAGAAGTGGATGGATGAGGGTTGCTTCCATGGCGATAGTGCCGCTGGAGGCGATCCGTTCTGCATCGTGATTCCGCCGCCGAACGTAACCGGCATCCTACACATGGGCCATGCGCTCAATAATAATATCCAGGATGTGCTCACCCGCGTTGCCCGGATGCAGGGTAAAAATACAGTTTGGGTTCCGGGAACCGACCACGCCGGTATTGCCACGCAAAATGTGGTTGAACGTGCGCTGAAAAAGGAAGGAAAAACCCGCGATGACCTGGGCCGCGATAAATTTCTTGAGCGCGTCTGGGAATGGAAAGAGCAGTATGGCTCGACCATCTCGAACCAGTTGAAGAAACTGGGTGCTTCGTGTGACTGGGAGCGTGAACGTTTTACGATGGATGAAGGGCTGAGCGAAGCGGTGCTGGAAATTTTTTGCCGGCTTTACGACAAGGGCCTGATTTATCGGGGGAACCGCATTATTAACTGGTGCCCGCGTTGTGAAACCGCGCTGTCGGACGAAGAAAGCGAACACGTTGATGTTGAGGGAGCTCTCTATCATCTGCGCTATGCCGTTAAGGGTAGGAAACAGAAAATTGTGGTGGCGACGACGCGTCCGGAAACCATGCTGGGCGATACGGCCGTGGCGGTTAATCCGCGCGACGAACGCTATAAAGATCTGATCGGCGAAATGATTGTGCTGCCCATCACCAACCGGGAAATCCCGATCATTACGGATGATTATGTTGATCCGGAGTTCGGAACCGGTCTGGTGAAGGTTACGCCGGCGCATGATCCGAACGATTTTGAAATGGGACAGCGCCACGATTTGCCGCAGATCAATGTGATGACCGATACGGGCATCATGAACGAAAATGCCGGACCGTATGAAGGCCTGGACCGCTTCGAATGCCGTAAGCAGCTGATGGAAGATTTGAAGGACGGCGGGCTCGTCGAGAAGGTCGATGTGCACCAGCATGCGGTGGGGCACTGCTACCGCTGCGAAACGGTCGTTGAGCCGCGCCTTTCACCGCAGTGGTTCGTGAAGATGAAGCCGCTGGCGCGCCCGGCGATCGAAGCCGTCAATGACGGGCGCATCAAGTTTGTTCCTGAACGCTGGAACAAAACCTATATGGGCTGGATGGAAAACATCCGCGACTGGTGTATTTCCCGGCAGATCTGGTGGGGACACCGTATTCCGATTTTCTATTGCGACGACTGCAATCACGAGTGGGCGTCGAAGACCACGGATTCGGCCTGCCCGAAATGTCAGTCGTCCAAGGTGCGGCAGGACGAGGATGTGCTCGACACATGGTTCTCTTCCTGGCTCTGGCCGTTCAGTGTATTCGGCTGGCCGGAAAAGAGCGAGGATCTGAACTTTTACTATCCGTCCAAAACCCTCGTTACCGGCAACGAAATTATTTTCTTCTGGGTGGCGCGCATGATTATGTCCGGCATGGAAATCATGGATGATATCCCGTTTGACACGGTCTACATTCACGGAACCGTGCGCGACGATCAAGGACGCAAAATGTCGAAGAGCCTGGGCAATTCCATCGATCCGCTAGACATTATTGAAAAGTACAGCTCCGATGCGCTGCGCTTCTCGCTGCTGATGATCACGGCGACTGGGCAGGATGTTTATATCAGCGACGAAAAGTTTGAAATCGGGCGCAACTTCGGCACCAAAATCTGGAATGCCGCGCGTTTCATGGAAATGCATTCGGAAGGGTTTGATGTCAAGGATCTGGCATTTAACAATGCGAACCTAACACCGGATGATCAGCACCTGCTTGCGAAGCTGAACGAGGCGATTGCCTCTACGAACGACAATTTGCAGCGCTACCGTTTTAATGATGCGACCTTGGCGTTGTATGATTTCTTCTGGCACAGCTACTGCGACTGGTATTTGGAATATGCGAAACCGATTCTGTTCCGCGGTTCGCCGGAAGAAAAGAGGCACACACTTCAGGTGATGCACTTTGCCTTCTCGACCGCGCTTCGTCTGTTGCATCCATTCCTACCTTTCCAGACCGAGGAGTTGTGGCATGGCATGGGCTACAATCATGAAGACGAGTCGATCATGGTTGCCCCCTGGCCGGAGAAGCCGATTGCGTCGGGCATTGACCCGAAGACCGTGAAGTATGTCGACGGCAAGCATGATTTAATCCGAATTGGGCGTATTCTGCGCGCGGAATATAATCTGGCCAACAAGCAAGAGGCTAAATTCTGCGTGCGCGCGGCCAATGAAGCCTATGGGAAGCAAATCGAAGATGATAAGGCTTCGATCATGGCGGCACTCAAGGCGGAAGCCATTGATGTCGATGTTGACTTTACACCGGAAGGTGCCATGCCGAGCGGCATCAGCGCGCTGGGCACCGTCTATATGTCGATCGAGGGGCTGGTGGATGTTGATGCGGAACTGCAGAAGTTGACCGCTGAGCTCGACGAGATAAACGGCCATCTGGCGAACGTGAAGAAAAAACTCGAGAATCCAAACTTTGTGAATAAGGCCCCTCGTGAGGTTGTGGCTGTTCAGGAAAAGCGCAAGGAAGAGCTGATCGAGAAAAGCGATAAGCTTAAAAAAATGATGGATATGCTCAACGGCTAGGTTTTTTGCGATAGCGTACCGCACGTTGAGCAAGGGGCAGTCATTGGTTCAGCAATGCGAAAAGGGCAAGGTTTTAAGACCTTGCCCTTTTGATTTTCTCGATACTTCAATGTTCTTCCAGCAAGAGGAGGGCGCAATCCGGTGGCTTGCTTGGTTTTGTCGTTATCTATATTGGGTCTAATTATAGGTTTTGACAGGGTGCTGTCAGGTTGATACGGTCAGGCCATCTGAGAGAGTTGACATAAATTCAAATAGGAGATTCCGTTATGAAGAAGTGTCTGACTGCAGGAATGATCGTTGCAACAATTCTGGTTGCACTACCCCAGAGCGCTCAATCCCGGGAAATTAGAGCCGGTGCATTATGGGGATATTACGGGGCAGAGTGGGATGACGATGACGCCGCTGGTGACAGCAGTGTTGGTGTGACCTTCGGTGGCTCCCGTGACATTACATATTATGGCGGAAAATTTTCACACCGGATTAACGACCATCTGCGGGCGTCGATCGATCTGGGCGTTGTAGAACTTGATACGCCCCTATTGGACGATGGGATTGCGGTGCAAGGCGGATTGTCGCACAAGCTTAATCTGGATCTTCCGGCGGGAATCGGAACAGAGGTCCAGGTTAAAGGGTTCTATACCTTCATTGACGATGTGGATATCTATGGCGGATCCGTAGGCGCATATGGAACGTATGACTTCGACCTGTCGGCTAAGGTGGATTTAAAGGCCTATGCGGGACTCAGCCTGAATTATCAGGACATTAACTATTCGGCCACTTTCCTCCGCGACTCCAGTGATGTTGATCTTGGAGAAACGCTGGGTCTCAGGCTTGATTTCAATAAAACATGGGCCGTTGAGTCGAGTTACACGTACATAGAGGAACCCATCTTTCTGGTAGGTACGCGTATACTTTTCTAGAAGGGGGGAGACTCTCCCGAGTCATTCCTGATAAATTGTGTTTTCCCGAGCCGGGGTTCTGCTATGTTGCCCTCTTGTTCGCCGCAAAGCCAGGGGGATGCTTAAGGTTTGAACAGGAGATAATTGATGAATACCGCAACAGAAGTAAGACCGGCCCGTATTCCTGAATGGCTTCGCCGCCCGATTCAGACGGACAAAGAATATTCGGAAACGCACAATGCGCTGAAAAAGAACGGCCTGCACACCGTCTGTGAAGACGCCAAGTGCCCGAATCGTCACGAGTGCTGGAATAGTGGCACCGCGACAGTCATGATCCTTGGCAATATCTGTACGCGTGACTGCCGCTTTTGTTCCATTGCGACCGGTAAGCCGGAGGGTCTCGATCTGGAAGAGCCGCAACGCGTGGCGGATGCGGTTGAAAACATGGGGCTTCGGCATGTGGTCATCACTAGCGTAACGCGCGACGATGTGCTTGATGGCGGCGCAGAAATATTTGCCCAGACCATTACGGCGGTGAAGGAGCGCGTTCCCGGGGTAACGGTCGAGGTGCTCACGCCCGATTTTTGGGGACGGAAAGAATCGCTTTACAAGGTACTGGATGCGGGACCGCTGGTCTTTAACCACAATCTGGAAACCGTGAAGCGCCTGCAGCGCTCGATTCGCTCTGGTGCCACCTACGAGCGATCGCTGACGGTTTTGAAAAATGCCGCTGAATATGGTGATGGCTCGATCCGGGTGAAAACCGGCATCATGCTGGGCCTGGGGGAGACTAACGAAGAGGTCATGGAAGCCTTGCAGGATATTTACGATCATGGGGTTCGGCTTTTGACGATCGGTCAGTATATGGCCCCGACCCGCGAGCATGCCCATACAAAACGGTTTGTGACTCCCCGGGAATTTGTGGACTTTGAAGATGCTGCATACGAAATTGGTTTTGATGCCGTCGCGTCCGGCCCACTGGTCCGTTCCTCCTATCGCGCCGACAAGATGGTTTCTGTCTAGATAGGACACTAGCGAGTTTCTTCTCTTGAACATGAGCAACAACACGAAGAAGGTTGAGCGTTTTTGCGTGTTGATCTGTGCATGCAATGAGGCGGAGCACATTGCCGAAGTTGTGCTCGCATCCAAGGCACAGGGTCCGGCTTGTGTGGTGGTAGTGGATGATGGATCAAGTGACCGTACGGCCGAGCTGGCGGAAAAGGCAGGGGCCACGGTGCTGAAAAATCCGTTTAATATGGGCAAGGGCACTTCGCTCAGGCGTGGGTTTGAGCTGGTGCATGAGCGCGGCTACGATGCCGTGATTGCGGTGGATGGCGATGGGCAGCACGATCCTTCTGAAATCGGCTGTTTTCTGGATGCCTATGAACGCACTCGAATTCCCGTTTTGATTGGCAACCGCATGGCGGATACTCAGGGAATGCCTTGGGTTCGGCAATGGACCAACCGGTTCATGAGCTGGGTGCTCAACCGACTGGTGCGGATCTATGTGGCGGACCCGCCGTGCGGCTACCGGTTCTATCGTTCCGACGTATTGCCGTTTATTATGAGTGACGAGCGCCGCTTCGCTTGCGAGTTCGATATTCTCATTCATGCGGCGCTACGCCGCATCCGGGTCGACTCGGTCAGCATCTCCACAATATATCACAAGGGAGAGCTTAGCCAGGTGGCACCCCTTCGTGATGCCTGGTTGTTGCTGCGCACCATTCTCGAGCATTTCCCGGTCAGTCGGCACGAGCATCAATTCGGGCGATGACGAAGAGGCTCTGCTAAGCGTCAACTGCGGTTGGTTTGTTCCGTTTTCTGTGTTTCCAGATGTTTGAGATGCAATGGGCATGCGAAATCTCAAGCTTAATCCGGTCTAGTCCGTCCAGTCTGAGTTGCGATGCCACCGTCCGCAGGGCGGTGTCGGGGGTGTTGCAGTCGGAGCTGAGGTGGGAAAGGAAAACATGCTCAAGATGGTCGGTGGCGCAGTCTGCGATCAGGCGTGCAGCATCCGTGTTGGATAGATGGCCCTGTCGGCTGCGTATGCGCTGCTTTAGGGACCATGGGCGCGGGGCTTCCCGCAAGAGGTCTTCATCATGATTGGACTCAATGATGATGGCATGGCATCCCTTCAGTTTTTCTCGAACAAGAGAGGTGATCATGCCAAGGTCCGTGACAACCCCCACTGCGGTTTCAGCGGTTTGGAGGCGGAAGCCAACGGGTTCGTAGGCGTCGTGGGGAACGGAGAAAGGTTCAACGGTAATGTCGCCGATCTCAAAGGGCGATCCGGTTTGGAATACCTTGGCCTCGATCTCGTTTGATTTTGGCATTCGCTGGATCCCATTCCAGGTTCCGGCGTTAACATATATGGGAATCGCATGACGTTTTTGTAAGACGCGGATGCCGGCAACATGATCGCCGTGTTCGTGCGAAATACAAATGCCATTGATATGCTCGGGAGCCACGCCGATTTGTTCAAGCCGAACCGCGACTTGTTTTGCGCTTAGCCCGGCATCGATCAAGATACGGGTGGTTTCCGATGCAACATAGATGGAGTTCCCCGAACTCCCGCTGGCCAATACACAAACTTCCAAACTCATTCAACTGCTCTCCCGATAACCTGCGCCCATCATAGAGATACCGGATTAGATGAAAACAAGTTTTAATGAATTATATGGGTATCCCCTTCGCTGGACTCGGTACTACATCTTGTGTTTTGGCTTTC
>CAZWZW010000093.1:2406-11359 GCA_964639125.1 uncultured Verrucomicrobiota bacterium | reverse complement strand
ATATCACTATACAAAACACCGTTTCCTTCATTTCCATTCCCGGATCTAGGATAAGCCGTTTCCGGAGCCGGGCGGATCGCATACCCGTTGCGAATTGCGGGGTCGCAAACGAGTGAAGTACATGAAGAAAAGCTTGATGGTATTCGCAATGCAATCGAAGATGGTTCACATACAAGCCTATATGAAATCAGTAATCACCAGTCTGTTTGTCTTCATCTACGCATTGCCTTCAATGGCATCCGCGCAGATCACCGTCTTTGCCGCCTCCAGTACCACCGAAGTGATGCAGGAAATCGGGAGCCATTTCACCGAGCAGACCGGAGATAAAGTCCGGTTCAACTTTGCTTCATCCGGAACCCTGGCCCGGCAGATTGAGGCGGGCGCCCCGGCAGATGTGTTTGTTTCCGCCAACGTCGAGTGGATGGATCACCTTGAACAGCGGAATGCCATTGATGCGAATACCCGCTTTAACTGGGCATCGAATGCACTGGTGCTCGTTGGCCAAAAGGGAACCCTTCTTGCATTCGACGGCAAAATCCCCGGATATCTGGCCGTCGGCGACTTTAAAGGCGTTCCCGCCGGCATGTATGCCCAAGAGGCCCTCGCCTATATGGGGTGGATGGAGAAGCTAAAATCCAAGCTGGTTATGGCGGCCAACGTCCGAACGGCTTTAATGTATGTCGAACGCGGGGAGGCGGCCGCTGCGATTGTCTACGCATCCGATGCCCAGATATCAGAAACGGTATCCGTCATTGGAACCTTTCCCCCCGAATCGCACAGCCCTATTGTCTATCCGGTTGCGGTCTGCTCGCAAAGCCGCGGCGCCCATGACTTTGTGCGCTACCTGCACTCGCCCGAAGCAAAATCCATCTTAAGCAAGCATGGTTTTAAATGAGCAACCTGACTCCAGCCGAATGGAGCGCAATTGGCTTGTCGCTGAAAGTGGCAGCCGGCGTATCCATCATTGTACTGATCCCGGCGGTTTTACTGGGCTGGCTGCTTGCCCGCCGCGAATTCCGCGGAAAAATTCTGGTTGAGAGTCTGGTACACGCTCCGCTGGTGATGCCTCCGGTGGTTACGGGTTATCTGCTGCTGGCCACATTCGGCAGCAACGGATGGATTGGCAAGCATCTGGACCTTCAACTGGTATTTACCTGGCAGGGTGCTGTACTCGCCTCGGCCATTGTTGCCCTTCCATTAGCCGTTCGTTCGGTCCGCACGGCCATTGCCATGGTCGACCGCCAACTGGAGGAGGCGGCACTCGTTCTCGGCCGCTCGCCGGTGCGCACCTTTTTCACGATTACCCTGCCCCTGTCGTGGCATGGGATGCTCGGCGGTGTATTGCTGGCCTTCTCGCGCAGCCTGGGCGAATTCGGCGCCACGATCACATTTGCCGGAAACATTGAAGGGGCCACCCAAACCCTGCCGCTGGCCATCTACTCCGCCCTGCAGGTGCCCGGCGGTGAAACACAGGCCATGCGGCTGACCGTGTTTTCGCTGATGCTCTGTTTTCTGACGCTGGTCATCTCGGAATACTTAACGCGTATGGCGCAGACAAAGGGAGCAATCCAGCAAAAATCATGAAGCTCTCCATCAACATAAAACACAAGGTTGGCTCCTTTCAGTTGCAAGCCAATGTTGCCGTAGCCGAAAGCGCCACCGGTATCTTTGGCCATTCCGGTTCGGGCAAAACCCTGCTGATGCGGTGTATCGCCGGACTGGAACAGCCCGACGAAGGACGAATCGAGCTGGATGGCGAAGTGTTGTTCGATCGTGCGCAGAAAATTTTCGTTCCACCCCACAAGCGGCGTATCGGCATGGTCTTTCAAGAGCCACGCCTCTTCCCGCACTGGTCGGTACACAGGAACCTGCATGCCGGCATGAGAAACTCCGAAACCCAGCCGCCCTACACAGAAGAGCAGGTTATTGAACTCAGCGGCATTGCCCCCCTGCTCAACCGCTCCGTACAGCAGCTTTCCGGAGGGGAAAAACAACGGGTGTCGCTGGTGCGCGCGTTGCTCGCCCACCCGCACCTGCTCCTGCTCGACGAACCCGTCAGCGCACTCGACACTCGGCTCAAGGCGCGTATCATCCCGTTCCTCGACCGCATTCACCGCGAACTGGGCGTTCCCTGCCTCTACGTCAGCCACGATCTCTCCGAAATCCTGCAACTGAGCAACGATCTTATTTTGTTGAAAAATGGGCGCATCGCCGACCACGGGAAGATTGATGAAATGGTCCAGCACGAAGAGATGCGCGAGCTGCTACATGGCAGGGATTTAGCAACGGTCATCCCCCCTGCCTAAAAAAATCGAGCGGGAAAGCAGTTGCTCACCCGGCTCGATTGGCATACCTCGACCCTATGCAGCAAACCCAAACGCTGCTGCGAACCCGGCAGGGTTACTTGGCCGGGCGTTCGTGCTTGATCTTTTCGTAGGCCTGGTTTACGTCGAACCCGGTCTTGGTTCCATCCGGAAGTGTATAGCGGTTCGGGTCCCAGGTCGGGCCGGTATCGTTATGGCAGCGCACGCAGCTCTTTTCCTTGGCCGGATACACCATCCCGGCGGCGACTGCGGCGTCGTGATCCTGCATAACTGATTTCTTTTTATAGTCGGCACCGGCTCCGTGACAGGACTGGCAGGAAACCCCGTTTTCCACCGCCACTTCTTCAGTCTGGAGCTCTTCGGTGAAGAAATAAGCCGTGGAGTGGCACTTCAGGCACTTTCCGCTGGCCTGCGGGTTATCGATCCCCAGCTTTGCTCCAACCGCCTTGGCCTCTTCGGTCGCCAACAATTCATAGGCTTTCGCATGTTTCATGGCCTGCCACTTGCCATACTGGTTGCCCTTGTCTTCTTTTTTATGACACATCGCGCATTTTTTGATGCTGACCAGATTGGCCGGATCACCATGCTGTGCTGCAACGGGCTGCACAACAAGTGCCGAAACAAAAATGCCACCTACCAGCACCGCTTTCATATACCCCTGCGGGACAATTAAACTCATGACTCCTCCTTATGCCTCTTGACTAAGATGATGATTAAACTTCCATTTAAAAGGGAACCGGAACCTTTGTCCACACGGAATGGTCAGCCTTCCCATATTTATACTGAATACCATCAAAAGCAATCGCGGGCTCTTCCGATTGCCGCCGTCCACTGCACTCGGTTAATCGGACTGAATATAATGAAGCCCGAAAACGGGATAATCCTTGCTCATTACGATCACATTAATCAAGTTTTACACTGCGTTTTGGTGCGTACTCCCGGCAGCCCGGGAACAGAGACGGATAAGCATGGAGGCAAATTATGGCAAATGAAAAACACAGACGGGGACTCTCCCAGAATCTGATCAGCATGGCGGGCATGATCATGGCCGCCATTGGATTTATTGCCGGCACGGCCCTGATTGTGGTCGATGCACAGAACCATTTCGAAAACCCCTACACCGGCATCTTTACCTACATGGTGATTCCGGTAATTCTCGGCGGCGGGCTGCTGCTTATTCTCGTGGGCGTACTGCTGGAACGGCGTCGGCGCCTGCAACACGGTGGCGAAGTGCGCAAGCTGCCGGTCATCAACCTGAACGAAACCCGCCAGTTCAAATCATTCACCCTTGTGGTTATCGTAACCCTGCTCTTCATCGCCATCAGCATGGTGGGCAGCTACCGCGCCTACCACTTCACCGAATCGGTCGAGTTCTGCGGCATCACCTGCCATGAGGTCATGAAACCCGAATACACGGCCTATCAGAATTCCCCGCATGCCAATGCCGCCTGCGCAAAATGCCATATCGGCCCCGGCGCGGACTTTTTCGTCAAATCCAAGATCAACGGCCTGCGCCAGGTCTATTCCGTGCTGTTCAGCAAATACAGCCGCCCCATCCCCACCCCGGTGCATAACCTGCGGCCCGCCAAGGAAACCTGCTATGAATGCCACTGGCCCGAAAAGTTTTTCGGGGCCGTGGAACTCAAGCGCACCTATTTTCGTGCCGACAAGAAAAACAGCCCCTGGACCATCCAGATGCTGCTCAAGGTCGGCGGAGGCGGAAACGACGACGGCAATGCCCAGGGCATCCACTGGCACATGGCCAAAAACCTCAAGATCGAATACATCGCCGCCGATGACCGCCGCCAGGAGATCCCATGGGTACGCATGACCACCCCCGACGGCAAACAGACCGTCTTCCAGACCGAAGGCAGCGAGCTGACCGAAGAGGAGATCGCCAACGCCGAAATCCGCACGATGGACTGCATCGACTGCCACAACCGCCCGACCCACCAGTATCACTCTCCCGAGCAATCCCTCAACAATGCGATGGCCCGCAACCAGATCAGCGCCGACCTGCCCAACATCAAGGCCACCGGCATCGAGCTGCTGACGGACGACTACGAAACCGAAGCGCAAGCACTCGATGCCATCCGCAAGGGCATGACCGAAGCCTATCCCGACGGCGGCGAGCAAGCCGCTCAGGCCTCCGCCGCCATCCAGCGCATCTTCAGTCAGAACTTTTTCCCGGAAATGAAAGTCAGCTGGCAGGGCTATCCCGACAACATCGGCCACATGATCACCCCGGGCTGCTTCCGCTGCCACAATGGCGACCATAAAAGCGAGGGGCAGATCATCACCCGCGACTGCAACGCTTGCCATACCATCATCGCCCAGGGCCCCGGTCGCCAGGTCGAAAGCATCAATACCGGCGGCCTGCCCTTCAAGCATCCCGAGGACATCGATGAAGACTGGAAAGTATCGGCCTGCAACGACTGCCACGAAGGCGTCCCGGTGATGTAATCGCTCGACCAGGATCGATTTTGGAATATCGATATCTAAACTTTGTATAAATTAGGTATCGATACCTATTTATCTTTTATCCATGCCGATTTCGTGCTTTATATATATATGACCGTAGTGATCGGCTTTATCAGCAATCCCTGCGGCAGCACGGAGCAACTACGAAAAACAGACCAATGACGAATACGATAGAATATTTAGACGATCACTTTTTCGTTGCAGGAGTCAACTACCGCACCGCACCGGTGGAGGTGCGCGAGCGCATGGCCGTTGCGCATTCCGACAGGGCGGAAGTCAGCCGCCGACTCCAGCAAAAGGCGGGGCTCAACGAAGTGATGGTGCTCTGGACCTGCAACCGCGTTGAAATCTATGGGGCAGCAGCACACGCCGCATCGCTTGACATTGCTCCCTTGTTCGAATGTCTTTCCCGCGAAGCGCCAAGTCTTGCGGACCATATCTACTGCCACAGGGGAACCGACGCACTGAAACATCTCTACAAAGTCACTGCCGGGCTGGATTCCATGGTGCTGGGAGAAACACAGATTACCGGCCAGGTGCGCGATACCTACGAATCCGCACGCCAGGCAGGAATGGCCGGCAAGATTCTCAATACGGTTTTTCAGACGGCCCTTCGTACCGCCAAGGCCATCCGGACACAAACCTCCATCGGACGCGGAGCCCGCTCTGTGGGAGGACTCGCCGTGGCCCACGCAAGGGAGGCGCTCGGGTCGCAGCAACTTGAAAACTGCAGCATTCTCATGATCGGGGCTGGAGAAATGGCAGCCTGCTGCCTGCTTCATCTGCAGAAAAAGGGCCATTGCTCGGTCGTCGTCGCCAACCGTTCGCCCGAACGTGCGGGAAAACTTGCGGCGAAATACAACGGCACGGCCATTCCGCTGGACGACAGATATCTTGCCATGGTGGAAGCCGACGTGGTCATCAGTTCTACAGGGAGCCCGGACACCGTCATCAACCGTGCGGAACTCGAGCTGGTCATGGCCGAGCGCCCCAACCGACCCCTGGTTGTGGTCGATATCGCCGTGCCGCGCGATGTCGATCCTGACGTGGCCGGAATCAAAGGGGTACACCTGCACGATATCGATGCCCTCCAGTCCACGGTACAGCAGACCCTCGGCCGGTGGGAACAAGATTTGGAAAAATGCGAAGCAATAATAGAAGAAGAAATCAATAGTCTGATTCTTCAGTTCAAAAGCCGGCGTTCGGCAGAGAATCTCTGCCATAACGATGCATTAAAAGTCCTCGCAGTTTAAGCGACACCGGCAGGACAGGGGAAGATGGCAAGACCGGCAACTGGGGTAATTCGATACCACGGGAGCTAACTAAGGGTAGAAGGAGAAAAAACATGAAACATAAACTGATAGTATCCATGCTCCTCATGGGAGTCTTGGGCGCCAATGCGCAAACAATCGTGGGTTCGGATCACGATTTTTCCGGCGAAAACTGGAACAATACGGGTGAAATCTGCCTGCCGTGCCACACGCCACATAACAGCCTGAGCACGCTGGTTCCATTGTGGAACCATGCAACCAGTGCCAGTACATTCACGCTGTATACCAGCGTAACACTGGATGCGTCCGTTGGACAGCCCAGTGCCGCGTCCCTGGCCTGTTTGAGCTGCCACGACGGCACGGTTGCACTGGACTCGTTCGGCGGGAATACCGGCAACAATTTCATGTCGGGTGGTGATAACCTCGGCAACGACCTCAGCAACGACCATCCGGTTTCGTTCGCCTACGATGCCGCACTGGCCACCGCTGACGGCGGGCTCTTCAATCCGGCCACAGCCAACTCCGGCCTCGGCGGAACGATTGCCAACGACCTGTTGCTGGGAGGACAAGTGGAATGTGCGTCCTGCCACGATGTGCATAACGGATCCGGCCTGTCCAAACTGTTGCGCGTCAACAACAATTCCAGCGCGCTCTGTCTGACCTGCCACGACAAATAAGCGATAATGGAGGTTGCACAGGAATCTCCTGTGCAATCTTTTCTATTTCAGCTTTGTGAAAACACCCTGTTTTTATTAGAAAAGGGTGTTTTTCATGTTTTGTGAAACCCGTTTTCGTCCTCAAACTCTCAAGGAGCGATAAAATGTTCAAGTCACGACCTGCCTGTATGTCCTCATGCGCACTTCTTCTGCTGCTGATCGTGGGCTGTGGTACCGTTCGGAAAACCGCTGTCGAGCCAACTTTCTTCCCGTCGCCGCCCGACCCGCCCCGACTTCAGTATCTCACCAGCTTTTCCGATGCCCAGGATATCGTACCCAACCCCTCCTCGCTACAAACCTTTCTCTTCGGCGAAGGGGCCGCACAGAAGAACGAACTCGTGAAACCCTACGGCATTGCACTTCAGGGTTCCAAGCTTTACGTCTGCGACACGGTAACGGGCAAAATACCCGTACTGGACCTCAGAGCGGCCACATGGGAAAACTTTGAACCGGCCGACGGCGGAAAAATCACGAAGCCCATTACCATCGCCGTTGATGAAAGAAACTATCGCTATATCTCCGAACCCTTGCGGGGCTATGTTTCGATCTATGATGCCGAAGGGGGCTATGCCGGGACCATTGGACACAACGAAGGCATGAAGCCCATCGGGGTTGTCGCGAGCAAGGACCGGATCTACATTGCCGATTTGATGCAGCGCAAGGTACATGTCTACGACAAACAATCGCTTTCCCCTCTTTTCACCATTCCGAAGAATCCCGACAACGAAACGGAGAAGCTCTATTCTCCGACCAATCTCTCTCTGGGTCCGGACGGGCAGCTTTATGTCTCAGATACCGGTGCATTCCGCATCCAGCAATACGACCGGGAAGGCAATTTTATCCGCACCTATGGTGGTCACGGCGACTCCCCCGGCCAATTTGCCCGCAATAAGGGCATTGCCGTCGACCGGGAAGGGCGACTTTATGCCGTTGATGCCGCCAGCCAAGTCATCCAGATTTTTGATGCCGAAGGGAATCTGTTGCTCTACTTTGGAGAACCCGGTGGCAGCAAAGCCTCGTTGGTACTGCCCGCCGATGTAATTATCGATTATGAAAACATCGACCTCTTCCAGCGCTATGCCGATAAAGACTTCAAGTTGGAATATCTCGTTTTCGTATCGAACCAGTATGGCCCGCGGAAGATTGCCGTTTATGGATTCGGGAACAAAATCAAGTAACGGCTATGCGCTTTTTTCGTCCTTCGGCTTCGAATCGTTTCCGCCTTGTTCAGCAAGGCTTGCCGCTTCTCTGCATTATCCTGTGCGTCGGAGGCTGTACAACCGAGAAACGCGACCAATGGCTCCGCGTCTTTTTTGACGGGGTCCCGCCGCTCGAACCCGTAGAACCCACGAGTACCCTGCCCGCCTCCACTCCCGCTCAAAAAACCGTCTCCGACACCAACCGGGCACCGGACAAGCCCGACGCGGTCCTGCATGATCCCTATTTCGAGCGGGAATGTGATGCCTGCCATGAATCCAAGTTTTCACAACATCTTGTCGGCTCGCTGCTGGAAGTCTGCTTTACCTGTCATGACGATTTTCTGAAGGGGACCCGGGTCACCCACGATCCGGCAGCAGAGGGCGACTGCACGGAATGTCATAATCCCCATAAATCACCCAACAAGAACCTGCTCACCCGCACGGGCACGGACCTGTGCTACGACTGCCACGACGACTTTACCGACGGTGCGCGGGTCACGCATGATCCGGCAGCAGAGGGCGACTGCACGGAATGCCACGACCCGCATGCATCGAAGAACCGGCACCTGCTCACCCGCACGGGCACAGACCTGTGCTATGACTGCCACGACGACTTTGCCGACGGTGCGCGGGTCACCCACGATCCGGCGGCGGAGGGTGACTGCACGGAATGCCACGATCCGCACGCATCGAAGAACCGGCACCTGCTCACCCGCACGGGCACGGACCTGTGCTATGACTGCCACGATGACTTTGCCGATGGCGCCAAGGTCACCCACGATCCGGCGGCAGAGGGCGACTGCACGGAATGCCACGACCCGCACGCGTCGAAGAACCGGCACCTGCTCACCCGCACGGGCACAGACCTGTGCTATGACTGCCACGACGACTTTGCCGATGGCGCGAGGGTCACCCACGATCCGGCGGCAGAGGGCGACTGCACGGAATGCCACGACCCGCAT
>CAZWZW010000093.1:0-2306 GCA_964639125.1 uncultured Verrucomicrobiota bacterium | reverse complement strand
GGTCACCCACGATCCGGCGGCAGAGGGCGACTGCACGGAATGCCACGACCCGCATGCCGCCAATGTGCCCTTCCTGCTAAAGCAGACCGGTGGCGCACTCTGCTTTGAATGCCACGACGAAGACGATGTGCGCAAAATGTGGGCGCATAGAAAAATTGGCCAGACCAGCTGCACCGTTTGCCATAACCCGCATGCCGGAGAAAAGCACCTGCTTCATCCCGACTGGAAGCGGAGGAACAAAGAGTTGCAGCCATGACTCTGCTCCCGACACCATATATGCGCAAAATAGCAAGGATGGTCTCGATCGCCATCGTTTGCGGTTTCTGCGCCTATGGAACCGAGCAGACCCAGCTGTTTTCAGTCCACCTGAATAGCGGATATCTCGAATGGGAATCCCAGTTTGAGCAACAGGAACGCTCGTCGGCACAGACCGGAATCCTTTCCTATGATGATCAGCTGCTGGAAGTGCGCCCGAAAGTGCATTTGGACTTCGGCGGCTCGGTCTATCACACCAATCTGCTCGATTATGACCTGGCGGTTGAGCTTGGCTTGAGCTATGAACACGAACGTGAGCGACAGCCGCAGGCAACCCCTTCGCAACGGACCCGGTCGGACACCAACCCGCTCCAGTTCTATAATGGACGCGCCCACATTCTGAAGGAAAAGAAGCTCTCGGGCATGCTGTTCGGCAATTACAATCTCATCCGGCTCGACAATGGTTTTTTTTCGAGACGCCTTGTCTACCAGGCCGGCTATGGTGCGGAAATCCTATACACCGGCAATGTCGTTCCGTGGTCGCTGGCGGTCGGGCACCGTGAAGAGGAGGAAACCGATACGCTGACTCCGCGGGACAGCATGCAGGATGAACTCCGGTTCAAAGCATCGAACAACCGGGGTGGACGCGGGCGAACCATGTTCGACTATCTATTGGAGGATTTTGAGCGACGCGACTTCAATACCGCCCCCTACAGCGGAACCCGCAGCTCGGCCCGGCTGACAGACACCTCCTATTTCAACGAAGAAGCCCTTTCATTTCGTTCCAGCATCTATTATAGCGACATCGAATCAACCGCCATCCCGTCAACCGTTCTGACGGCACGGGAACTCGTTTCGGCGGATCATTCCGACAGCCTGCAAAGCACCTATGAATACGGATACAGCACGCGGGAATCCGGGACCGCACAGACGGATACCCAGGATGGGCGCATCGCCCTGCGCCATCAGTTGTATGAAAGCCTTTCCTCCACGGTATCGGCCGACTTCTATGACACACGGAACACCGCCGTGGACACCCGCCGGTACGGTGCCGAGATCGATGAGTCCTACACCAAGCGCATCGGTTCGTCGAGCCGGTTGGGCCTTGGTGCCACGTTGAGCCAGCACGAGGAAGACCGTACGTCGCATGGAACGGGCATCATTACCATCATCAATGAATCCCACACCCTCACCAGCGGAGTCCCGACCCTGCTCAACCAGCCGGACGCCCTCGCATCGAGCATTGTGGTGACCGATCCCACCGGAACCATCCTGTATACCGAGCTGATTGACTATCTCGTGATTCAGCGAGGCAGCACCACCGAAATCCAACGCATCCCCACCGGAACCATTCCGAACGGCGGCGGAGTATTGGTGACGTATGACTTCGACAACCGGGGCTCGGCGGCGTTCACCACCCGACAGGGCTACTACCGCTTTCGACTTTCATTAATCGATCGGCTGTTATCGGTCTACGGCCACCTGCGCCGGATCGAGAACACCGGAGAAGAATCCGTGATTGTCGAGGATCTGACCGAGTCCGTATTGGGCGTGGAAACCGAATGGAATTGGCTCAACGCCGGCGCGGAATACCAACACTACGATTCCTCGCTGGTGCCCACCAAAACCGTGCGTTTGTTCCAGAATGCCACATTCAATACGTCCTGGCGATCCGTGCTGCGACTGTCTGCCGAACAATCCTGGACCACCTATCCGGATACCAACGATGAAACACGGAGATTTTACCAAAGCATTGCATACCGGACCCAACTGACCCCAACCCTCTCCTTCAAGACGGAAGGGGGGCTTTATCTCGAACGCAGCCGCAACAATGCCTCGCTCGAACGCGACCTGCTTGCGGCCGACGCAGAATTGATTTACAGGCTCGGAAAGACACTGATTACGGCATCCTACGAATACCGCGGCGAGGATTATCTGAATGAAAACCGAAAGCGAAATACCGCCTATCTCAGGGTAAGGAGGAACTTCTAGATGAACATGCACATTCGTCCATCCACTCGATCGACATACCCCCTGTCCGCAGGGCTTGC
>CAZWZW010000092.1:0-11374 GCA_964639125.1 uncultured Verrucomicrobiota bacterium | reverse complement strand
CCATGTTTCTTCAGCGCCTCCAGATGCTGCTTTGTTCCGTAGCCCTTATGTTTTCCGAATCCATACTCCGGATACTCCATATCGAGGTCTTTCAGAATCTGGTCGCGGGTTACTTTTGCAATGATACTGGCGGCTGAAATGGAAATGCTGAGCGCGTCGCCCTTCACGATGCTTCTGGATTCGCACGGAAGCCCCTTAGCCGGCAGGCCGTCAACCAGAGCGAACTCAGGCTTAAGTTGGCTGGCGGCTATCGCCATGGCTCTGTGCGTGGCTTTAAGGATGTTGATGCGGTCGATTTCTTCGGCATCGACGATGCCAATTCCGATCGAAACGAATTCAGAACTGCTGAGTAGTGCATAAAATTCTTCACGGCGAGTTTCGGACAACGCCTTGGAATCGGTGAGCCGGGCATAGGTGGTTGCCAGCTCCGCCTGGATGTGCTCTGGATCAAAGATGACGGCTGCCGCAACAACGGGCCCGGCCAGCGGTCCCCTGCCCGCTTCGTCAATTCCGGCCAGACGCAAAAAACCCGACGCCCAGGCTTCTTTTTCATAAAGCAGGACATCGGGCATCAACTCGCCTCGAAATGACGTTATACGCGGCGCTCTTTGATGCGGGCTTTCTTGCCGGCAAGTTCACGGAGATAATAAAGCTTCGCGCGGCGAACTTTACCATGACGCTCAATTTCGATCTTGTCGACGTTTGGGCTGTTAAGCGGGAAAATGCGCTCAACACCTTCTCCGTATGAAATGCGGCGAACGGTGATGGCTTCGGTGATGCCGGAACCCTTGCGGGCAATAACGGTTCCCGTGAAAAGCTGGATACGTTCTTTTCCGCCTTCTTTAATCTTGTAGTGAACAACAATAGTGTCGCCGATTACGAAGTTCGGATGACGGTCCTGATTGGCGTTTTCCTGTCTGATTTTTTCAATGGTATTCATAAATATCTCTCTCATTAAATAGATGTTGGTTCGAGAAGCGCTACATAATAGCCAAGATCGGCACCCGGTCAAGGGTTGTTTTCGCTATTTTCGCCCTACTCTTCCAGTAAATCCCTACGTCGCTCCAAGGTTCGTTTCAGCGCCTGTTTATGGCGCCAATCAGCAATCTTTCCATGGTCACCGGAAAAGAGGATTTCCGGCACTTTCATGCCCCGGAATTCCGGTGGGCGCGTGTATTGGGGGTACTCCAGCAGTCCATCCGAAAACGATTCATCTTCCGTTGCAACCTCGCCGCCGCCGAGCACGCCTGGCCGAAGCCGGACCACTGCATCAATCACCACCGTTGCGGACAGCACACCATTGGTGAGCACATAATCGCCAATAGAAATCTCCTCGTCCACCAATGCGTCGCGCACGCGGTCATCCACACCTTCATAATGGCCACAGATAAAGATCAGGTGGCTATAGGTATCGGCCAGCCTGCGAGCATCGGCCTGCTCAAAGGGGCGGTTTTGGGGGGTCATGAGAATAACGTGACTCTCCGGAGTTTTGACCGACTCCACCGCCGCAAAAATCGGCTCGGGTTTCATCACCATTCCCGGACCCCCGCCGAACGGGCGGTCATCGGTGGTGTTATGTTTATCGAGCGTGAAGTCGCGCGGATTGATGGTACGGAACTCGACGAGGCCGGCGTCGGCCGCCCGCTTCATCATGCTTTCCTGCAGAAAGCCATTAAGCATCTGCGGGAAGATCGTAATGACATCAATCTTGAGTGCTTCTTGCATTTGTTCGCCCGGGTTTCTGCTGCAAAAGAAAAGAGCGGCCAAAGGGCTCGCTCTTTTCATCGTTTCCAGGGTTTGGAAACGTCTAGTCGACCACTTCGAGCATGGCCTTGCGACCTTGCTTTGCGGCCATGGAATTCAGAATCGTACGCATGGCGCCAACGGTCTTGCCGCTCTTGCCGATAATCTTGCCGACATCCTTTGCGTTGCAACGAAGCTCGAAGATGACGGTCTTCTCGCCGTCAATCTCGGTGATCTGCACCTCTCTGGGCGCATCCACCAGCGACTTTGCAATGGCTTCGAGTACTGATTTCATAGCCTAGGCTTTTTCTTCAGTTTCTTCTTCGGCAACAGGAGCTTTTTCAGCGACCGGAGCTTCCTCGACAGCAGGTGTTTCTTCAGCAACTTCTTCAGTTGCTTCTTCTACCGCTGCTTCAGCTGCTACTTCCGCTTCGACGGCTTCAACCGGAACTTCCTGCTCGGTAACTTCGCCGGCCACGGCCTGTTCAGCAGGCATGGTGCGAGCTTTTTTGATCAGGCTGGCCACGGTATCGGAAGGCTGAGCACCGGTTCCCAGCCAGTAATCGGCGCGGTCAAGGTTCAGTGAAAAGTTGTTGCCTTCCTGCTTAGGGTCGTACCAACCCAGTGTTTCAATAAATTTGCCTGTAGGTGCGCGACGCGAGTCCTGAACGATAACCCGATAGAAAGCGGCGTTTCTGCTGCCCATTCTGCGTAGTCTAATTTTAACTGCCATATTGTATTTCTCCGTAGTAAATCTCTACCTCTTCGGTAAAAGCGCTACTTTTTAGTCAACTTCTTTAGGCGTAGCAACCTTTTTCCCATCTTTTTGAACTGCTTTCCCATTTTGCCCATCTGCTCAAACCGCTTCAGCAACTGGTTCACATCGGCCAGTTTGCGGCCTGAACCGGCGGCAATTCGCAACCTGCGGCTTCGGAGGATCTCCTTCGGGTGCTGCCGCTCCCACGGCGTCATGCTCTGAATGATCGATTCAAACTTCTTCATTTCCGCTTCAGAGGCGTTCGCCACGGCCTGTTTTTGGCCGGCATTCAGCTTCATGGCATTGTCCGGCATCATATCGAATAAATTTGATATGGGGCCCAGTTTCTTCATCTGCTGGATTTGTTTAAGAAAGTCTTCAAGGTCGAGCTGATTGCTGGCCAGCTTTTCCTGCATTTTAAAAGCTTCATCCTGATCGACCAAATCCTGCGCCTTTTCCACAAAGCTGACGACATCGCCCATGCCGAGGATGCGCGAGGCCATTCGGTCGGGATAGAACGGCTCCAGATCATCCATCTTTTCGCCGCTGCCGGTCATCAGGATCGGGCACCCTGTCACCGCATGCACGGATAACGCTGCCCCTCCCCTTGCGTCGCCATCGAGCTTGGTCAGGATCATCCCGCTCAGACCGACCGCTTCGCGAAAGGCTTCTGCCACATTGACCGATTCCTGGCCGATCGCCGCATCGAGCACGAGCACTGTATTACGCGGTTCCGTTTCAGCGCGGAACTCCTGGAGCTCCTGCACCAGCTCTTCGTCGACCTGAAAACGGCCGCCGGTATCATAAATCACGACATCATACTTTCCGTCCCTCGAAAGCTGTGACGCTCTTTTGCCAAGCTGCGGGACCGTTTCGCCCGCTTCTGGTTTCACGATATCCACGCCCGTCTGCTGCGCTAGAATGGTAAGCTGCTCCACGGCCGCCGGACGGCGGATATCGCAGGCAACCAGCAAAATGCGACGGCCCGATGTTTTCCAGCGCTTGGCCAGCTTGCCCGCCGTTGTGGTTTTACCCGAACCGTGCAAGCCCATCAGCATCACCGATGCCGGGTTACCGGTCAGATCGAACTCTTTATGGGCACCGCCAAACAGCTCAACGAGCTCATCGCTCACGCGCTTAACAACCTGCTGTCCGGGCGTGACGCTGTGGAGAACCTCATCGCCCATGCAGGATACCTGCACCCGCTTCACAAAATCGCGCGCCACGCGAAAGTTTACGTCGGCCTCCAGCAGCGCAAGGCGCACCTCGCGCAGGGCTTCCTTAATGTTTTTTTCCGACAGCTTGCCGTAGCCGCGCAGGTTCTTGAAGGTTTTCTGGAGTGCAATGGATAGATTTTCAAACATGGAAATCAGTTATCGGTTAAGGGTTCTTTGTTATCTGGAAAGACGAGGAGTTAAGCGTAATGCCCCCTCAAGGCAAAGCGAAAAAATCAACTCGCATGTATCCGCGTTACTCAGCTTTCTCCCTCGATTCAATCCCCCATCCTCACCAAACCTCATCGCAAGCCAAAGTGAAACGAGAAGATTAAGAGCAAAGTTGACGATGGCTTTAGCGAATGCGTACCATTTGGGTTCCATTATATTCTCGCCACAATGTGCATCTAGGGTAATTTAGTCCTGTAATTGAGACGCAATTGCTGAAGCACGGCATGGCAACATTAGAAAATGGCAGGATAGACAGCATGAGCGAAAATCAGAAAGACGAGCCGATCACACGTCAGGTCTTGAACAAAGTCATATTGAAGTTCACAACGCCGAGCCGGGGGAAAGCCGCCTGGCAGATTCTCGATACCCTGATCCCCTACGTCGCCCTCTGGGCCTTGGCCATCTTTACATTTGAAAACGATTATCCGCTATGGATCTGTTTTCTTCCTGTATTGATCGCGGCACCATTCCTCGTTCGTATTTTCATTATTTTCCATGATTGCTGCCACTCGTCCTATTTCACCTCCAAATGGGCCAACGCACTGACCGGATATCTGACCGGCATCCTCACCTCCACCCCCTACACGGACTGGGGACAGGCCCACATATACCACCATGCCACAGCCGGGAACCTGGATAAGCGCGGCGTCGGCGATATCTGGACGTTGACGGTCGAGGAATATATCTCGGCGCCCAAACTCAAGCGCATCACCTACCGCGTCTTTCGGCACCCTCTTTTCATGTTCGGGGTTGGCCCTTCATACGTATTTCTGGTTTTTCATCGCTTTTCCCAGAAAGGCATTCAGCACAAAGGACGACTCAGCGTCTACATCACCAACCTCGGGCTACTGGCTCTGCTATTGTTGGCCGGCAACACCATCGGCTACAAGATCTATTTAATGATCCAGCTCCCCATCACGATCATTGCCGCCACGCTCGGTATATGGCTCTTCTATGTACAGCATCAGTATGAGGAGGTTTACTGGGCGCGCAATGATGTCCGCGATTCACTCAAAGCCGCGCTGGAAGGAAGCTCATATTACAAGCTGCCTAAAATTGCCCAATGGTTTAGCGGAAATATTGGGCTGCATCACATCCATCATCTGAACCCGGCCATACCCAACTACAACCTACAGGCCTGCCACGATGAAATTCAGGCCATGCAGCATATTGAACCACTCGGAATTCGAAAAAGCTTCAAGTCGCTGGGCATCCATCTATGGGATGAAGACACCAAAAAGCTCATCAGCTTCAAGGCTATGAATCTCATTCGCAAAGCACGCCGGAAAAAAGAAATGAAGCACTAAACCCTCGCTGCGCTGAAGGCACAAAGTTCACCAAACAAACCGTCCCGTCCGCACCACACATTTTGCTGCTCAAACCCCATCCGCACCGAAACCCATTACCGAATCCCCTTTGAGTCCTTGTCGCCTTCGTGTTTAACTCCCGTTTCTCAAACAAGGAACAGAACCCATGACCACGAACGACACTTTACGCCGGCTGCGCTATGCCCTGAACATGAATGACGCCAAAGTCGCGCAAACCATTGCCCTCACCGGGCGCGCAACCACCGCCACAGAAGTCATTAACTGGCTCAAGCGCGAAGACGAAGCGGGTTACGCCGAATTACCTCATTCCCTCCTCTGCCGCTTTTTTGATGGGTTAATCATCGACAAACGCGGCCCTCACCCCAGCGGAAAGATTCCTGAGCCAGTCGAATTTCTCACCAACAATGAAATTCTAAAAAAGCTGCGGATTGCATTGGAGCTAAAGGAAGACGACGTCCTGACTGTTTTTAAAAAAGTCGAATTTGTTGTCACCAAGGCCGAGCTTGGATCTTTCTTCCGGAAGGAAGGGCACCGCAACTATCGCCAGTGCCCCGAACAGGTATTGAAAAAATTTATCAAAGGCCTCAGCACCAAATCGTAGTTTGGAGTTGGGCGCGGAGAGCACAAGGAACTCAAAAAGACCACCCAACACCCATTACGTTCATACCAAAAACACTGCATCCTCGTCATTCCGTTCAAAAGGCAACTTGCTCATTAACTTTTTATATTTACCGCTTGCACCCCCTGCACCGCCTAGGTATCTTCCACCCTCTTTTCAATCAACTGCTCGGGTGGTGAAATTGGTAGACACGCAAGGTTGAGGGCCTTGTGGGCGTCAAAGCCCGTGTGGGTTCGAATCCCACCCCGAGCACCAAATCTGAAAAAGCCGCGCCAAACCGCGCGGCTTTTTGATGGGGCAGAGGGTGCGGATGAGAACGGCTCTCCTCTAAATGATTACTCTTCGCCTTTGTGCTCGTAGAGGTGCACATCGCGCTGCGGGAACGGAATCGAGATGCCTTCCTCGTCGAAGCGCTTCTTGATGGCTTCGGTCACGTCAAAGTAGACGCCCCAGTAATCGGCCCCATCGACCCACGGACGTACCACGATATTGACACTGCTGTCAGCCATCTCAACCACAGCAACGGTGGGAGCCGGATCTTTCAAAATCCGCTTGTCGGCACCCAGAATGCCTTCGATCACACGCTTGGCTTTGTCGATATCGTCGCCATAGCCAATGCCCGCCACCAAATCCACGCGCCGCGACCCGTTGGCGTTAAAGTTGGTGATGTTTCCACCGGTAACCCCGGCGTTTGGCAGAATGACCTTCTTGTTATCCGGCGTGTTGATGATCGTCGTAAATATTCCAATTTCAACGACGCCGCCCACGGCTCCGCCTGCTTCAATGAAGTCTCCAACCTTGAACGGTTTGAAGATGATCATCAGCACCCCCGCCGCGAAATTGGCCAGCGAACCTTGCAGCGCCAAACCCACCGCCAAACCGGCGGCACCCAGGATCGCTACGAAGGAGGTGGTTTTGATGTTGAGTTTTTCCAATGCGGCCACAATGACGAATATTTGCATGGCGGCATAGAGCAGGCTGGCACAGAACGAGGTTAGTGTGGGGTCCACATCCCGCTTTTCCATGAGCTTGATGATGCCTCTCTTGATCATCTTTGCCAGCCACATCCCGATGATCAGGACGAGCAGTGCACCCAGAATCTTGGCACCATACTCAATGCCCATATCCTGGATTTTGCCGAGTAATGGAACAGCCTCTTCCGAGGCCGCATTTGCGACTGAATTTGTATCCATTTTTTACCTCCCGTTTATTAGCCTCCTGGCTGAATAAGTGCCATTTTAGTTTTATTTGTTTTACGCAACAAGTTGATTTTCTTTTAAACCCGCAAATAAAACAGCCCCTTCAGCGCATTAAAATAGACCTTTTCAGCAGCGATCAAACCTGTAAAAATCCAAGGCTGTATTATGAAAATCAAACGTTCACATTTTCTCGTCTTCTTTTTTGTTTTGGCGATGCATCCTCCCATCACCAAAGCCAAAAGCTGCCTTTGGCGGATTCGCTCCGAAAACGGGATCCATTACCTGCAAGGATCGATTCATGCCCTGAAAGCGGAACACTATCCCCTTCCATCTGCCATTGAAGAGGCCTATGGAGCCAGCAGCAAGCTCGTGCTCGAAATGGATATGAGTGAAATGCATGGGCTTGCAATTCAGCAGCTGATCCATTCCAAGGCACAGCTGCCTGAAGGCCGAACACTGGAATCCACCCTCAATCCTGAAGTTTATGCAAACCTCTCTGCAGAAATGGAGCGAATCGGGATGTCGATCGCCAGCTTCCAGAAACTTGAACCCTGGTTTGTTGTCACAACGGTAACCCTTGCAAAAATGCACTCCCTGGGATTCCAGGCCCAGCACGGACTGGATCAATATTTTTTCAGCAAAGCGCAGCAGGAGGCCAAGCCCATCGAAGGACTGGAACATGCCAGATTCCAGGTTGAGTTGCTTGCTTCACTGGCCGATCGAAATCCCAACGAATTTGTTGCGCGGGCGTTGACCGAACTGCAACTGCTTGAGCAGGATTTTAAAAAGATTGTTCAGGCTTGGTCCAACGGAGATATCGATGTGCTGGGAACATTGATTAACAGTAGTTTTTCCGACTATCCGGAGCTCTTCAACACCTTCATTCTCGAACGCAACCGGCAGTGGATGAATACGCTGAACCCACTACTGAAGAAACCGGAAACCTGCTTGATTGTCGTCGGAGCCGGCCACCTGCCCGGAAAGGGCGGCCTGCTTGAATTGCTCAAACAAAGCGGGTTCACCCTGGAGCAGCTTTAAGCTGACGAATATAGAGCGAATGTTACGGCTCTCTCTTTAGATCAAATTCCGCCAGCATAAAAGTGTGATCCGAAGGTTTTTCCATTAGGCGCGGTTTGACATCGATTTCGCACGATCTGCTCGTATCGGCCAGTGGCGCGGTGGCTAGAATATAATCAATACGCCAGCCAATATTGCGCTGTACGGCATCCTTCACGCGATAGTCAAAAAAGGAATAGAGTTCCTCCCCCGGGTGATGCTTTCGAAAGACATCTTCGAAGCCGAATTCGCACACATCCAGAAAAGCATCATGTGCATCGACATGAAAACACGGATCGTTCTTCTTGGTTTTCGGATTGGATACATCGAGCGGTTCGACGGCAATGTTGATATCGCCAATCCACGCGAGAGGTTGGCCCGCAGAATATTCCGTCTCGAACAGCTTGCGCAGGCGGGCATACCATTTGAGTTTATATTGATACATGGCGTGGTCGATCGCGCGACCTTGCGGCACATACGTGTTCACCACCGGCACGCCATCGATGACGGCACGAATAAGCCGCGTCTCATCGACCGGGCCGCCATCGTCAAAACCAAACCGCACCTCCAGCGGTTCGCTTTTGGAAAGGAGCGCCACGCCGTTGTAGGACTTTTCGCCTTTAAAAACCACATGGTACCCGGCCCCCTCAATGGCCTCTTTAGGGAAATCCAGATCCTGAACTTTGGTCTCTTGAATCCCCAGGACATCCGGCTGATGAAGGTCCAGCCACTGGAGCAGGATCGGAAGCCGTGATCGGATTGAGTTGGCATTAAAGGTAGCGATTTTCATACGTCTTAATTTCCGTTATATTCCATTGCGCAGGGAATGAAGTCGGATAGACTTCCAACTGTCAAGCGAGGACGTTTATAATGAACATCACTCCATTCGTCGTTAAGCTGTTCATGGTATTCACCGCGGTTGCCCTGCTCTCGGCGTGCACCCCGCGGCCCATCGCTACGGCGGCCACGCCGGAAGACATCCGGCAGCAAATCATGCAAAGCGATGCCCCTCTCACGCTTGTGCATGCATGGGCAACATGGTGCACGCCATGCCGCGATGAATTCCCGGAGCTCCTAAAGGTCTATCACGACTTTCACCCGACCGGACTCCATCTGATACTGGTATCTGCCGACGACCCCGACCAACTCGAAAAAGTCGAAAATTTCCTATTCGAGCAACAGTCCCCTGTCGGCTCATTGATTTCGACCGAACTCAACGAAGATTTTATTAATACGCTGTCCCCGAACTGGTCTGGCGTACTCCCCTCCTCGTTCTTTTTTGATGCAAACGGAGCGCTTCTTTTTGAATGGGAAGGCCCACGGAGTTACGAACAATATTCAGCTACGATTAAAACCTTGTTAAACCAAACCACAGGAGACGCCCCATGAATGCACCAATCAAAATCATTGCCTTGCTGGTTCTGGCAGGCACTCTGCAGCAAAGTTCAGCCCTGCAGATCGGCGATTCGCTGACCGACACAAAGGTTCAGATGAAAAACGTCGATCACACCATGGTATCGCTCAGCGATATCAAAGGAGAAAAAGGCACCCTGGTTATTTTCACCTGCAACCATTGTCCGTTTGTAAAGGCATGGCAGGACCGGATGGTTGAGATTGGAAACAGGTGCGTAAGCAAAGGTATCGGCGTCATTTTCATCAACTCCAACGACCCTGCCGTCAAGGGGGACACCTTTCAGGCCATGCAGCAACTGGCTAAGGAGAAAGCATACGCCTTCCCTTATGTCGTGGACGCCACATCGGATGTGGCCAAACACTTTGGTGCGAAGAAAACCCCGGATGTGTTTTTATTTGATGACCAGAGTCGTCTTGTCTACCACGGTGCGGTTGACGACAACGCCCGCAAGCCCGATCTGGTAAAGGCAACCTATCTCAAAGATGCGCTGGATGCCCTGCTGGCCGGAAAAACGATTGCAAAGCCGGAAACCAAGGCGGTGGGCTGCGGTATTAAATTTCGATAGACGCCAACGTCTCATCGACCGCCGCATGAAGCGCATTCAACTGAATGGGTTTGTGGAGCACCTTCACCGCGCCGAAGTTTTCTGCCATAATTAGAAAATCCATGGGCATGGCATGCATGCCACCCGAAATTGCGATCACGGGAAGTTCCGGGTGGTTTTTGCGCAACGAAAGGATGACCTCGAGACCATCAACCGTCGGCATCATGATATCGGTCACAACCAGATCCGGCGGTTCTTCGTTAACCAATAAAAGCCCCTCTCGGCCCTCTTCCGCACACGTTACAACATGGCCCTGACCGGTTAAAGACCGCTCAAAGATTGTCCGGATTTTTTCATCGTCATCAATAATCAGTATATATGCCATGGGGTCCTACTCTTTCTCCAAAACACCTCGGTTCGATACGGAAAGGATGAAAAGCACCCGGCTCCATAGTTCTTTCAGGCTAAACGGTTTTTTCAAACAATGAACATCACGATCCTTCAACCAGAACAGTCGATCCGCATCCACCGATTCTCCTGCCAGCAACAAGATCTTCATCATTGGGCAATGCCCGGCTCCATATTCTGCCAGTTTCAGCCCATCACCATCCGGCAATTCCTCCGCACAGATCAACAGGTCCGGCAGGCTATCTTTGGTTGAAAGAATATTCATTGCCTCTTCAAAACCACCAACAGCAGCGGCGTTGTAGCCGGCCTCCAACAAAAATTCAACGGTCATTTCGGCCGCTTTCGGAGAGCTCTCCAACACCATGATTTGCTTCGCAGAGGGCTGTTTTCCGCAGTACTCGTCTCCCCTTTGTCCGGCACACGGACGGACAGGTAAATATACGCTGAATTTTGAGCCCTCGCCAAGCGCGCTCTCAACCTCCACCCATCCTCCACTCTCTTCAACAATTCCATACACCATCGACAGCCCAAGCCCTGTTCCCTTGCCGGGCTGTTTGGTTGTATAGAACGGCTCGAACAAATGCGCCTGTTGCTCAGGGCTCATTCCCATGCCCGTATCGGAAACCTCGATACACGCATATTCACCGGCTTCAAGATTGGGTCGTCCGGTCTGGTCCTTCGACGTAATATTTTTGATTTGGGTCGAAAGGGTGATCACTCCACCATCCTCCGGCATGGCATCTCTGGCATTACCGATCAGATTCATGACGACCTGAATGATATGTGTTGGGTCGGCATATACCGGTTTGAGACCGGATGCCATCTCAAACTTTAGTTGCGCAGCGCCATCTACGGCCTGAA
>CAZWZW010000091.1:0-11394 GCA_964639125.1 uncultured Verrucomicrobiota bacterium | reverse complement strand
GAGGGACTTTCACCCTCAAGCGAATGCGCCCTGCCGGGCGCACCAAACAAAAAACGACTCTCCATTCGGGTAGGTACTCCTGACAGGATAGCAATGCGAACTTAGGCCCTTTTGCAACCCCAGTTTGATGACGCTCGAACTTAAGCATTCAAAACTCAAATTTTATCGCGGCGCAATCAGCTCCGGCAGATGGAGCGCCATTTTGCGAGAGCCTCTTTCCATGCATTGGAATCCTGCGGTTCAAAGGTCCGGGATTCATCGGCGAACGAGTTGGCCACAATGGCACGCCCTTCTTCCAATGACTGGATATCCCCCATCGCGAGCATCTGGGTGATTAGGTTTCCGATGGCAGTGGCCTCTTTAGGCCCCGTGACAACATTGCGGTTCAGCGCATTGGCCGACCCCTGATTAATGGCCTCACAATTTGAACCGCCACCAACGATTCGTAGCGTATCCAACTGTTTACCACTTAATGCTTCGATGGTGTTGAATGTATCGGCATAGAGCAGCGAGAGGTTTTCATAGCAGGCCTGAATGAATTCACCTGGCTTTTCTGGAACATTCTGCCCCGTATTCCGGCAATATTCCTGAATTCGCGCCTGCATGTCGCCTGGCGTAGCAAATACCGGATCTGATGGATCGAAGAAGAACTGTAACGGTTCGACAGCGTCGGCCATAACATCCATATCCGGCCAGGAGTAATCGTTCCCATGCTCTTTCCATACCCGCTTCAGTTCCTGAAGAATCCAGAAACCGGAAAGGTTTTTAAGGAATCGGATAGAATCGCACACCCCGACTTCATTGGTAAAATTGGCTTTCTCAGCTTCTGCATTGATGACCGGGCGATCCAGCTCAGCGCCTAACAAAGACCAAGTGCCGGAACTGAGGAAAGCCGACTGTTCACCCGCAGCAACGGGTACAGCGGCAAATGCGCTGGCGGTATCGTGACTGCCTACTGCCACAACGGGTAGACCTTTCATATCACCGATTACGGAGCCCGGATCAGTCAGTTCGGCAAAGAGATCAGTACGGATGCCCAGTTTTTCGAGCATGTCGTACGCCCAGTCTTTGGTGACCGGGTTATAAAACTGCGAAGTACTGGCGAAGGTGCGTTCCGCCTTCATGACACCGGTCAACCAATAGTTGAGGAGGTCGGGAATGAAGAGCATCTTATCTGCCTGCTTGTACTCAACGGAATCCGAAAAGGAGAGGGCCATCAGTTGGTAAAGTGTATTTAGCTCCATGAACTGAATACCGCTTTGTGCAAATACATCCTCTTTCGGAACTTTTTCAAAAACCTTATCAAACATCCCCGATGTGCGCGCATCACGATAGTTAACGGGATTTCCAAGGAGCTTTCCGTTTGAATCCAGCAGGCCAAAGTCTACACCCTAGGTATCGATCCCCAAAGAACTCAGACTGTCACCATACTCCTGCTGCGCTAGTGCAATCCCCTCTTTGATATTCCGGAACAAATGAACGATATCCCAGTAGAGCGTCCCATCGATTTCCGTTGGGCCATTCCAGAATCGGTTCATTTCCTTGAGTTCTAACTTTCCCTGCTCAAGCGTTCCAACCATTACGCGTCCGCTGGACGCTCCTAAATCTACTGCAATATAATGTTACGCCACCTGTTTAGAACGATAGGATTCCACTTCCCAGTTTTCGATAAATTCGCGTTGGGCATCCGTCATATAATTAATGCCCCCAAAAGCTTCTGCCAGCCGCATCACCAATGCACCGTCCTGCGCCAGCTCCAATGCAAGATCTGCATTCTTCTGTGAATTCCCAATGCCGTAAACGCATTCGCCGGCGATCACCACTTTCGGCGCATAGCCCCGCTCAGCCTGATAGGCTTCGCCCCCCCCAGCATCCAGATTGCCAACGTAAGGGAATGCTTTGGAGTAAACCAGATGATCCGGCGTGATGGGGCCCGGAGCAACAGGGAAAATACCGGAAGATGATGTGAATGCTGCATCGTCACCCAAGACAGTTTTCAACTGCTCAATCACATCCTGATCCCCTGCCGTGTCTGTAATGCTCAGGGTTTGTTCAAGACCAGCAGCAGTATACGCCGCTTTGAGCGCATCCATAAAGTGAGCGTATAGCGCGCGGATTTTATCCGGTGTATTCCCCGAAATAAAGATGCCGTGATTCTGTAAAACCAAAAGCTCCGGCTCTTTGCCATTCGCGACTTTATACTGTTCGATTCGCTCACGCACTTCCATGCAGAGCGTATAGCCGGGATCGATGTATTCCACCCAGAGGGCTTCGGGGAACATCTTTTTACAGGCCTCTTCACCGCCTGTCGCACAGGTCAAGCCGTTCACCAACGCCGGATGCGTGTGCACCACAAACTTTGCTTCGAAAACATTGTGCAGCGGTGCTTCAACCGATGGACGTCTGGCATCATTTTCCACCGCCTCCGCCATCAGGTTTTTCACCAGCTCTTCGCGAAAGGCCGCATTGGAAGGCGTTTCAACTTTATACAGCTCGTTGATTTTGGCGCGGTTCATCGCCACAAAAGTTTCGGAGGTCAGGCCGCCAAGCGTGGTTCCGGATGGTTTTACCCACAGCGTGCTTTCATTTTTGACCGAGGTGTTTCCGCCTCCGCCTTTAACATAATCATCTGTACCGAACTCGTGTGAGAGCTCAACAATTGTTTCTAAATCAGTCATATCAGTGTCCTTAATCCATATGAAAAACTTCGCGCAGCGGTTTGAAGGTCGGCATATTGTCCGGATGGGTTTCCATCAGGTCCGCCATGTAGTCCCACCACTTACGCACAATGTCCAAATCCTTCATTCCGCCGGCGGTGTTGTCTTCCGTGAGCTTCTGAAAAGCAAACAGCGTCAGCGTCTCTTCATCGAAATAGATCGAGTAGTCGAAGATTCCGGCATCCGTATGCGCCCGGGCCAGCTCCGGCCAGATTTCATCGTGGCGCTTTTTATATTCCCCAACACTCCCCGGCTTGAGTTTCATTTTAAATGCGTTTCGGATCATTGTTCCGTGTCCTCGTTCCGGCCGATCCAGCAAAGCGCACTTCCGAACCAGAGGACCGTTGCGATCAGCATCATCAATTTATTTTTTTCCAACGTTATTTTCTCCGCATAAAACAGCACAGGAGCTGTAACCAGTAAGGCCAGCGCGAGATACGAAATCAGTTCAGCTATCTTTTTCATTAGGCCTCTCCCTTTTGCATGACCTTGCTTAACCCGATGTAGAGGGCCGTGGCAATGAACCACCCCGGCAGTGCGACAAAGTAGAGCTGGAAGATCGGATTGCCCGACTGAACCAGCGTTACGCAAATGGCCAACGTGGCAATCCAGGCAATACCTGCCGCCCAGTTCAGCGTCAAACCGCGGTGCTCGGCATAATATGATTTCAGTCCGCATTTGGGCAGCAGCCAGAAATCAGCAAAGACCACGGCTCCCATAGGCATCAGGATCAGGCCATAGAGCGCTACAAATCCGAGCAAGCGCATGGCAATGGCCGGAAACATGCCGGCGAGCGTTGCGAGCAGACCGGTTCCGATCGTCACCGCAAATCGCGACTTGCTCGGCATGATGGCCTGGAATGCAAGGCCGGCGCGGTAGATAGTCGGGTTGGCCGTGGTCCAGCCGGCAACAATCACACAAATCAAACCGGCAACACCCGCCGCACGGTAGGCCAGCGGTCCCGGCAGCACATCGGTGTTGGACGGATCAAGATGAAGCTGCAGCGCGTAGAGAATCGAAGCCGCCAGCCACGCCATGAAGTGTCCCACATACATGCCGGAAGCCGACGCAACAGCATGCCACGGTTTTTTCGCGAAGCGCAGCACGGAGAGATCGGACATGCCGACATGCATGGCCATGTTGCAGAACCAGGCAAAGAAGGTGACATGCCAGAACGTAAACTTGACCTGCCCGGGAAGCGGATCGCCCCCCTTCCAGATCGAGGTCGTGCAGAGTTCCCAAAGGCTCGACAACGAATTCACTTCGGCACCGGTTACTTCAATAAACTGGCGCAAACCAATAAAGCCGAATCCGAGGAACACCAGCACCATCCATGGGGCAGCAATGTTGGCGACCCTTGAAACCGTTTCATAGCCCCACGCTGCCACCACCGAAATTACGGCGCCCACCCCCAGCACAGCCAGCACCCAGCCCATACTGTTGGGCAACAGATCGTTGAGTCCCGGCATCGGGAAATTAAACCAGACCCCCAACGCCGTGGCCGAGACGGTGATCATTGATCCAGCCAGGAAGCAGAACATGACGCCGTTGGCGAGGTTGTAGAGCGTAACCAGATTCCGTCCGCAGATCTTCTCGAGCTGGTAGTATAGTGTTAAACGCGCACGCACCGCGATCGGAGCGCAGAGAAACATCCAGCTCAGCACCGCCAGGAGATTACCGAGAAACAAGCCCCCAAGCACATCGAACGCACTCACGCCCGCTGCCACAAACAACGGACCGATCATCAGCTCTGTTCCGGCGCAATGTTCGCCCGCGTACATGCCCACAAAGGCCTTCAGCCCCCGTGTTTTTGATTCGGGAACCGGCTCGCGCTCAAACTCGCCATGTTTTTCCTGTTCTTCTTCACTCATTACTTATGCTCCTGATTAAAACCATGAAGAGCCGGGAAAGCAGGAAAAGAGGAGGAGAACCCACCCTCCCGGTCTTCATGAAAAATAACTAGCTGCGCTGCGGCAGAATTTCCGCTTCATAGGATTCCATGTCGGCGAGCCAGTCGGCCCCGACCGGAACGCCGGCTTGTTCGCATAGCTTATCCCAAACTGCAGCGAACGGCATGGTCTTGAATTCTTCCATCAGGGCCAGGCGCTGCGCGTTTTTACCTTCGACTTCATAGCTCTGGAGCTGTTCGGTCGGATCGAGCAGTGCATAGAGGATGCCTTTCCGCGCAGCACGTGTGCCGGTCACATACGCGCCAATGCGGTTGATCGAGGCATCGAAGAAGTCGAGTGCGATAACCACGCGATCCCATACATTGCCGCGCTGGATTTCGAGAAAGACATTTTTCAGGTCGTCGTTGAAGAGCGTGACGTGATCGGAGTCCCAGCGGATCGGGCGGCTGACGTGCAACAGGATCTGATCCATAAACTGGAGGTGGCTGGAAATTTTTCCATGGATGGTTTCGGTCGGGTGGAAATGACCCATATCCATGCAGAGGCCCATCTTGCGGCTGAGCGCATAGTCCGAGCAGAATTCGGCGGAGCTGACGACATATTCCTCTGAACCGATTCCGAAGAGCTTGCTTTCGATAAAGTCGACGCACTTGGTTTTATCCACCGAATCGTCGGCCATGATTTCGTCGTAGGATTTGGCCATGCGGGCACGGGGACCAAAGCGGTCGGCCGGGATGTCCTTGGAGCCGTCGGGCGTCCACCAATTGACGTAACACGGCGAGCCCTGTGCTTCGGCCATGGCTTCAGCAATCTTGCGGGACGCTCTACCGTGTTTCACCCAAAAGGCTCGGATTTCCTCGTCACGGTTGGAAAGCGTAAAGCCGTCTTCGGATTTCGGGTGGGAAAAGAACGATGGGTTGAAGTCGAGCTTGATGCCCTCTTCCTTGGCCCAGTCGATCCACTTCTGGAAGCCGGCCGGGGTCATTTCATCGCGATCAACATATTCATCCGTTTCGCAATAGAGCGCATGCACATTGCAACGCTGGGTGCCGGGAATCAGCGACAACGCCTTGGCAATGTCGGCACGGGCTTCTTCGCCGTCGCGGGCACGCCCCGGATAATTACCGGTGGCCATAATTCCGCCACCGTTGTTGGTATCCGGCTTGGTTTCGAATCCGACTACATCGTCCGCCTGCCAGCAATGCAGGGAAATCGGCAGCTCCAGGGCTTTTGCGATCATCGCATCGGTATCGATTCCGAAAGCCGCATAGCGCTCCTTCGCCAGTTCATATGCTTTGTCTACACTCATATTTCTCTCCTTGTCACTAGTGTCCCAATATTAATCGAACAACTGCAACTGGTTGCAGAAGTCGTTTCCGTTGACGGTGCATTCCCCTTCCCGAAATGCCTGTAAAAGCGGCATTTTCTCGAAAACGGTCACACTCAATATCTATAGAATTGTGTAGAGCGACTGCTCTATTTTTAGCCGCTTCTTCGTAATGGCCACAAGCAGGTAAACGCAGACGGCGATCCAAATCTGTGTTTTGACGGCGTTCGCGTTCGTTCCGAAGAACGCCTTGATGCGCAGGTGTTGCTTGATCCGTTTGAAGAACAGTTCGATCTGCCAACGGGCCTTGTAAAACTCGGCTATCGTCAGGGCTGACAGTGAAAAATCGGTGGTCAGAAACACGAGAACCCTCCCTTCGGGATCGCGGTATTTTATTCTTCGCAACGCTTCGGGATAACGCTGCTTCGGGTAGAACCCGGCGAGCGTTACGGTCTGGTCGCAAACAACCCCGATGGCTCGATCCGCTGGATGTGAATACCGGCGCCGGAACTGGAAGTTCTTTTTCGCACGCGTCACGAAATACGCCTTTAGCGTATGCAAGGTGTAGAGCTGTTCGAAGTCGAGGTACGCCCTGTCCATCACGTAGTAGGCACCGGGAAGCGGGATGATGTGATCGAGTACGTTCACATCGTGCACATTCGCCTCTGATATCAGGATATGCTCGGGAATGTTGCCACAGAGATTGAGCAGCGTGTGCAACTTCACTGCGCTTTTCGTCCGCCGGAAATGCGCCCACGGGAACAGCGTCATGCAAAGATCGATCGTGCTCGAATCGAGCGCATAGACCGTTGCGTCGAGCTCGGGAAATGTGGAGTCGTCCACATAAAGCTCTCTGGCCTGTTGAATCAGCATCTGGGCGAACTCGGCGTATATGCGCCAGTCGCGATTTTCGTTTGCGTTCGAAAGGTTGTTGCGCGATACGGTGCTGTGAATGCCCATGTGATAAAGCTTGGGCTCCATTGCCCGAAGGCAGGCCTCGATGTCGCGCAGGCTCTCGCGATAAGTCAGCTGGGCAAAAGCCATCACGCGAAAATGTTCGGCGCACCGGAAGGTCTTGACCTTGTAGTCGCCCTGATAACGGTCGACAAAGGTCTGAAACCGCCACCAAGGAAGTTGTTGCATCAACTGGGAAAAGACCGTTGCTCCGGAATACATCGCTCACCCTCCATAAAAGGGCAAGATCATATCCCGAAATCCGATTCAAGTCGGGAAGAGTCGGTTTTGAATGCAACAAATTCATTTTAAGTGCTTTGTATTAATCATTCGTTATTTATCCGCACGTTCGTGATGGCTTACAGCCGTCTTGTCATTCCAAGTTAAAAAAAGGGGCCGCCAAGGGACGAACTACGAGGGATCGCATCTTTTTGCACGAAGAACCTTGGCGGCCACTAAAATTAAAAGTTCATTTATCCTGCCTGAGTCACGTGGTTAGAAACTGCAGGTAATCTTTCCGCTTAAGATATGCTCGGAATAGTCGAAGCTGAAGAGGCCGTCATAATCCACTTCAAATTTGGTGCTCTGGTATTTCCAGTTCCAGATATCGAAGCCGAGGCCGAGTTTCAACAGGTCTTCATCGCGCGGCCGCACACCAAAGGTGGCTGTTCCGCCGCCATCGATGATATAGCTGAAATCATCGAGGTCAGAATTAAACTCGTGCAGCCAGTGCGCCCGGATTTCCGGGATCATCGCCAATCCTCGATTCAACCAGTCGATCTGGTGCTGGGAGGCCACATTCACGCCCACGGCGCCGAGATAGGACCATTCATCATATTCCTGGATGGTTTTCTGCGTGAGGCCGGCCCGGTTATATTCTTCCTGCTCGTAATAGGTGACCAGAAGCGAGGCTTCGGGTGTGACTTTCACGGAATCTGCCGCTTTGAAGGATTTTCCGGCGCCGATGTATCCACTAACGGTATAGGAATCGAATTCATCCTCCGTTATGACATTCTTTGTTTCCGTGTTCATGGCACCGTAGGTGAGGGCGAGGTCGACAAAGGCGCTTTCCCCGCCGAGGGTGGAGTAGACTGAGCCATGATAGGTTTTAACATCGGCTTTATACGTGTCGGAAGCATCGATGTCTGTCGCACCCAGTCCGCCTGCAAGTCCGATCAGGATGTTTCCAAAACTCTTGTCGATGCCGATAACGCTACCGAATACCGTGGAGTCGTAGTCGGTAAAATGATCCTGCCGGTCGCGGCTTCCAAAGGCACCATAGGCACGGATCCAACCCTGCATGCTACGCTCTTCGGCTGCGGGACCTGCCACGCCGGACGGAGCGGCCTTTGTGCCGAAACTCGGTTTGGTGGATGCAAAACCGTTCATGGAGCGGAACTCGGTTCCTCGGGCGGCAATCTGTTCGGCAACCTGGAGCTGGGTCTGGAAGGCGGAGTCCGCAACATCCGGCAGTTGCGTTTCTGAATAACGGATTAGCTTCGCGCCGTTTTCTTCACCCAGTCTATTGATGTCGTAGAACACTCCTGAAGCGATGCTGTTGCTGCTCGTGAGTGCGTCGTCAAGCGCAGGCAACAGATCACCGAAATCGGCCCATGCCACGCTGTTGGTCAGCGAGTTGTATTCAAAGTCAATGGTGATACCCGTGGAGGAATCAATGTCGGTTTTGGTCAACCATCCGAGGTTCGCGCTGACCACATCATCAACCTTGTTTGAATTTGCCCCGAAGACGGTTGGGCCTCCTGCAGTGACAAGCTGGACGCTGCCGGTGGTGGTGGCTGCTGCTCCGGTGAGAGATATAAAAGAGCTTTCATTGGTCATGATGAGCGATCCACTAACGGTTGCCCTTCCACTGGACGCAGTTAGTCCATCATATGAAAAAGACATGCTGGAGCCATCAGCGACCACCAGATTGCCCCCCGTGATATCGACCAATCCGTATCCCGCCTGAATGCGGGAGTTTCCGGTAAGTGTCAGCGAGTTGAATTCCACTTCGCTGGAGCCTGCCAAGGTGAATACCGATCCAGCTGTCGAAGTGAAATCGCTGGTGAAATCCATCTTTCCGTCGATTTGCACATCCTTGAAGAACGAGCTGGCATCAGGTTCGCTGATCACCGTTACCGTACCGCCGTTCTGGATGATTATTCCAGTGGAGGAGACGGCGTTGGAGGAGACGGTAAAGGTGGATGCTCCCGTGCCGTCAAATACGATATCCTCGTTAATGGTGCCGCCCTGAATATCCAGTTTTTTTTCGGAGTTTGAGAAATAGATGCCGTCGTTGATCACGGTGTTGGTTCCGCTGGCATCGTTAATTTCAACCGAAGTATTGATGACAGAAACACCGCGACCATCCATGGCATCAGAGCCCGTTGCCGTACCGGCCGCCGCTCCGGAAAAAACACCCCCATTAATGGTCAAATGGGTTGCATTTTCAACACGCACGCCCGATCCGCCATCCGCATTGGCATCGTCCGCAGTTGCGCTTCCGCCAGCCGCCCCCGAATAGACCCCATCATGGATGGTTATGGTTCCGCTGGTTGCATACACTCCATTGCCACCCATTGCATTGGCCACAGAGTTTGAGCCACTGGCAAAGGCTTTACCACCTTTTGCCCCAGTGCTCGTGGCATTAAAGATGGTGAGGTTGGTGCCGCTAAATTCGATGCCATGCCCTCCGATGGCCTTTGCCAGGGGATCCGTTCCGGTTACCGTTACCGTCCCTGCTCCACCTGCAATGAACTCACCATCAGTAATGGTGGTAGAGGAGCCAACAGCCCATATACCGCGGCCGCCGTTTGCATTTGCATAGCTGTGATCTGCTTCAAGTTCAACCGTCCCTGCCGCTGATCCAGCAACAAAATAACCATCTTCAACCGTTGCGGAGGCGTTGTCGATAAACACAGCCCCTGAACCCCCGGTCGCGAATGCAGCCACATTGGACGCATTCCCGAGGTTATCCCCAGTTATGAAAATGGAACCCGCCGATGCTCCACCAAAGAAATCACCGCCCTTGATTGTGGTTATTATTTCCTTGTCACCTTTTTCTGTAACCAATCCATGTCCAGCACTTGAATTGATGGCTTGATTGCGCGTTCTTTGCTCGACAAACGAAGCTGTATTGGCTGCTCCCAGGAAGTAATCGTTGTAGCGGACGGATTTTGTTCTGTTGCTAATGGTCACGCTATGTCCGTCGCTTACGTCAAGCCCATTGCCAAAACGGATTGCTCCATCCCATTCTTCTGTAGCATGTGAGCTCACGGTCAACTGTTGCGCTTCTCTCGTGTTATCAGTATCTCTGGATAGGAAGGTCGAACCAGTAATATCAATGTCCGTCACATTTTGTAGGTACCCGCCATGGTTTCCGCCGTTGCCGATGTAGATGCCTTCCTTGAGAGTGTAGCCGCTGGTTTCGCCGCCTCTACCATGCCGGTTGTCATTATACAATGCGTTGGCGTCCTGATTTCTGCGTGCACGAGCTGTTTCGGTCGACCACTTCCCATCCACGGTGGTTGTATCCGTGCTGTTGATCGTGAGGATATCCGTTGCACTGCCTTCACTGTTCCATAAGAATGATTCCCGAATAAATCCAGTAAGGTTATTGGTTAGCGTAAGTGTAACGAAATTATAGTTCCATCCATGCACGTAACTGCCCACTCCATCGGCAATGGTGAAGGGGTTGTAATCAGTGTTCATTACATTGTCGGAGCTAGTGTTCCCTCCAAAGGCCTCGCCCTTAAACAACTGGTTGCCGGTTTCCCCCGGCCGACCGCTGTTGAGCTGCCCGTACGACGGAATTGCTGCGATGGCAATCGCTGTCAGAGTTAATAGTAAAATATGTTTGTTCATGTTTAGTTCTCTCGTCGTTAGTTATTTCTGAATTTCTATATCACCATCAAGTCGCTCTGATAACGGTCGACAAACGTGTGAAACCGCCACTATGGAAGCTGCTGCACCAACTGGAAAAAGACCGTTTCTCCGGAAGACATCGTTCGCCCTCCATAAAAGGGCAAGGTCATATCCCGAAACCCTTTTCAAGTCGGGAAGAGTCGAATTTATGTGTAACAACTCCATTTTAAGATCTTTGTATCCACCATTCGCTCAAACGTTGGGACAGTAGTGTCTCCTTGTTATAAAAAGTGACGATTGAAACGTGAGGCGTGACCAGAACTTCCAGCCTTTGGGAAATCACGACTCACACATCACGGCCCACGCCGTAGAAAGCTCAATTGATGGTGCAGAACCTATCTCATTGTCAGAACAGCCGCCTTGACGATCCCGACAACATATAGCACGATCCTGCCATGACTAATCATCCCCTTGGCCTCGTTGCCCGACTGGAAAAACAGGATTTCTTTGAAGATCCCACCCTGCCGTTGCAGATCTATATCCGCGATCCGCAACCGGAATTTCCGATGCACAGCCATAGCTTTGATGAACTGGTCATTATTCTCAAAGGCACGGCCATGCA
>CAZWZW010000090.1:0-11407 GCA_964639125.1 uncultured Verrucomicrobiota bacterium | reverse complement strand
AAAGACACGCTGCACAACAACATAAAAGGTTAAAAGATAGGACTGACACCTTTTCTGGCATCGAACCACTTTTTGCGGACGGCGGCAGTCCGTCGGATTTGTAGTATTGAGTTTTAGCCGCTGATGGTATTCAGCTTTTTCACCATCCGATACAACTCGGTGACGCCCCAGGCCTGCGCACCGCAGCCGCGCTGGATGTGTGGCGTGTTGCCGTCGATCACTTCGGGGCTTTGGCGCAGGCAGCCGTGGTTGATGACATCGGATGCACTCGCAAGGATGGCGAGCGCGGTCGTGTGTGCCTTGCTTCCGTAAACCATGGTGAGGGCTTCGGCATAGGACGGGAAGGGCCATGTCCATGCGGTACCGTTATGATAGGCGGGTTTGCGTCGTGTATCTTCGTTGCCGGCATAGTGTCCCCAGTATGGGTTTTCGGGATCGTTGAGCAGAGCTCCATTATAATAGACCGGCGAAGGCCGCCGGACCGGTTGGTCGGCCAGACTTCGGATGGCGCCGGGAATCAGCAGCTGTTCGCAGGCATCGAGCATGTTTTTGCATAGATCGGCATCGTTCACTGCGCCGAGCGTGATCGCCAGCAGCTGGTTGGAGCGCAGGGCGTCGTCCACTTCGGCATCGCGTGCGGCGGTCCCGGGCTCGGCGTAGAGGCAGTCGGCCAGATAGGTGGACTCTTCCGTTTGAATCACAAATAAATCATGAATCGATTGTTCAACCTGCTCGGCAAACTGTTTCCAGTCGGGAGCTTTATCGATACGGTCCAGCATGCACAGTGCATAATGCCAGAGGGCCTGGATTTCAATGGGATAGCCCGCGCGCGGTGTACCGGCCGGATAGTTTGTATCCATCCAGGTGTAGTGCGAGGGGCTATAAATCAGTGCCGAGTCATGATCGATTCCGATTCCGTTTTCCGTGCCGTTGATGAGGCCGGAGGCCAGCGAGACCAGTACGGCCTTGAGGGGACGGCCGCCGCAATCTTCTTTCAGCAGTTGATTGTTTCCAAGGGCCTGCATCAGCTCATCGCAGGCCACGAAGAGCCAGAGCGGGGCATCGGAGGTTTCGCGGTTGTTGTCGTCGTTTCCGCGAATCATGTTCGGGATGGTTCCACTTTTTTCAAACTTGGCGAACTGGAGCAGAATATTCTTTGCTTCGTCCAGCATGCCGGCGGCAATGATGCCACGCAGGCAGATCAGTGTGTCGCGTCCCCAATCGAGGAACCATGGGTAGCCGGCAATCACCGTCTGGAATTCATCGCGTTTCACGATGAACTGCTCCATCGCAATTTTCATGGCGGCTTCGATGGAGAGTGATTCAGGGACGGGCAGGCTGGGAAGCCCGCCCCACTGGCGGGGTTGCTCTTCGTTGATGCTTGCAACGAGCTTCGCCGAGTCGCCGCCATGGAGGTCGATTTTAAAGTAGCCGGGGCTGTAGAGGTCGGATTCGCCATCGATGCCGCGGATCTGGTCATCGGGGTGGCCGATTTGGTAGTACCACTCCGGTTCGGAAACAAAGCGGCCGTCTTCCAGCGAAATCGTTAGTTTACGGCTTTCGGCTGGGACAAAGGTAAATCCGTCTTCCGCGGCGCTGACCATCTGGGGCCAGTTTGTTTCCGGACCGTTGAAGGCCTTGGTGACTTCGTGGTTGCAGCGGTCTTCGATGTCGGTGCGCAGAATGAGGGTTGCGGGGATCCTGTCTGCAAGGTGTTCAGGGTCATTACCGGCATCTTCGCGTAGGAATGCCAACCGGATGGCATTGGTGTCCGGGTGCATCTGCAGGGTAACTTTCAGCGGAATCAACTGCCCTTCACCCACCGGCATGGCGAAAGTCCAAAGCACGGTGCCATCGTCCAATACGGCAAAGCGTTTCTGGCAATGGAGCGAAAGTTCGTTGGAATAGTCGCGGCAGACGATCCATGCCCGGCAGCGCGTGAACATGGTGTGGCGATCAACCGGTACGGCGGGGTCGAGATTGGCGGAAAGCAGTCCGTCATATTTGCTGCGTAGTTCCGCCCAGCCAATCCGGACCTGCGCGAGTGCGCCGTGTTTGTTGGTGCAGACGGCATAGCGGTCGCGATCGTGGGTTTCACCGGCCCGGCAGGTGGTGATGACTCTGGCATTGGGTTCTTCGCTCAACTGCATCACGGAGGATTCGGCGTTCCGTATTCCATCGGGTTCGAAGATCGTGAGCTTGAGCGTGAGATATTGATGCTCCGTCGGTGTTTCCAGGGGTTGGAATAGAGAAAAGGCCTTTCCGGTGGGTTCGACCAATGATTTTTCGTGCGCAAGCGTTTCGCCGCTACTGGTTTTGAGTTCCGCGATAAAGTCGTGTTTGCTCTTCACGAGCAGGAATTGATCGGGGGCCAGCAGTACGGTCCGGCGGGTGTCGCGCGGCCACTGCCAGGTTGTAACGACGGGCATGCCGTCCGCAAGATCCATGCAGGTCTTTTTGGGATTGTTGATAAAGGTGTCGAGGTCGAATTTTTCCAGCGCATCAAAATGGCAGTAGAGATCCATGGCCTTGGCGCGCAGACATTGCTGCGCACTGCTTTTTGAACCGATGAAGGGAGTATCGAGTGTTTCGAGCACGCGGTTCACCCAGTCGGGCTCGTCGGATAGACAGCGTACTTCACCGGGCTGGAGATTGCTGGAGCTGTTTCTGTGCTCTACCGGGTGGCCTGTGAGCAGGTCGGAGTCATAGGCCGACAGATCGCCATGCCAGCACACCATGCCGGCCTCTTCGTGGTTGAGGTTGGCGAGCACCAGTAGCCGGTGTTTGCCGGAGGCATCGGTGCGAAGGAGGGCTGCGGAATTGTGGTAGCCGCTGGTGATCAGTTCAACCTTCCCGCCGGCATGAAAGGAGGGATGGATTTCCATGATGGCATGGATGCGGCAGATAAAGTCGATCATGTTGGGATCGGATCCCCAGCTGAGGGCGTGGGCATTATGGACATTAATTTTTTCGTGGGCGTACCACTCGACACCGTTGGCGAATCCGAAGGCCCCATTGTGCGAAGAGAGTGCGCAAAAGGCCGTTCGCAGCCGTGCAAAGGTGTGCGAGGTTGCAGCCAAGCGGGCGTTGTCGTGCGTTTCGCAGAAATGGATCAGGTTGCCCTTTGATTCCGAGACACGGAGGCTTTCGGGGAGATAGTCGGCGACCTGGCCCTGATTATAGTTCTGGAAGATTTCGGAATAGGCCCAGTTCATGCCGGAATCTGCCAGCAGGCGTTCCGTGACATGCTTGTAGCCACCGAGTCCTTCGAGCATAAAAATGGTGTCGGGATATTCCATGCGCACCTTGGCCGTGATATATTCCCATGCTTCGAACGGTACCTTATAGCCCGCATCGCAACGGAAGCCGTCAACGCCTTTTCGGCACCAGAAGAGGAATACGCCCGCCATGTATTTCCAGAGACCGCGGTGGGAATAGTCGAGCTTGGAAAGATCTTCCCATGTCACGCCCCACGCTCCGGGCGACATAAACGAACCATCTTCGTTGTGGTGGAACCATTCGGGGTGCGTGATCTGCAGGTGCGAGGCCCAGCCGGTGTGGTTGATGGGCATATCGAGATAAATCCGGGCCTTGCGCTTGTGTACTTCATCGACGAGTTCCTGGAACTGGTCGAGGGGGGTGGTGTGCTGGTCGAATTCGGCGAGCGAGGGATCGACATCGAACAAATCCATTACGGCAAACGGACTGCCGAAACGTCCCATGCGCGCGTAGGTGGTCGGGGTGGGGTGGATCGGCAGCAACTGCACAATCTTGCAGCGCAGGGTGCCGACGATAAAGTCGAGCTCCTGGATCAGATCTCGGAATTTTCCGGAGCGGGGGATGACGGCATATCCGGCGTCGGCAAGTTGTTTTACCGCAGGTTCCTCTTCCGGTGTCGTGGCCCCTTTATATTTGGCTTCGCCGAATTGGCGGACGAAGGCGGTATACATGGTATTGCTGCTGACGGTTTCGGCCGGTTCAACCTTTAAAACCGTGTTGCCTTCTTCGGGCCACAGAATCAGATCGCTGCCGTTCTCGATAAAGTAGGCTTTGGCTTCGAAACGGCCCACCCCGAGCAGGGGGAGTGTGATGCTGAACATGTTCTTGCCCTTCGGCTTCATCGGGAAGTCGTGCCAGTCGCGCGAGAGGGGCGGCAGACCCTGTTCGGCGTGGTTGATGATTTCGGTGTGCCGGATAGCGGAATGGCCAATATTCGAACGTAACCACGCCTTGCCTTTTTCCCCGGTTTTGTTTTCCAGCGTGAAGGTAACGGTGTCACCGCGGAAATAAATCATGTGTCCGCCGGGGGCGGGATGTTGGATCAGGTTGCCCATTTCAAAACCCTTTCAAAAGGTGGGGTGGTTCTCTTTTAGGAATACGTGCATTTATAGGGGGTAATGCGTTCAATGTCTGGGAAAAAGTTGGGTGTTTGCGTGGTTATTGGGCGTGCCCTTTGGTTCGGGCCCATTTTTTCAGTAGTAACTGAGGGAACTCCAGCGAATGGTTGAATTTTTGGGCGAGCTTGAAAAAGGCGTCCTGCCGGGCGGGGAAGCGGTAGCCCAGGGCTGTGCAGAGAATGGCCTTTTCTTCGGGCCAGATCTGCAGGTCCAGCAGGTCTTTTAGTTTTGGGGACGCCGGTTGCGAAAGCAGGGTTGCGATGGTGTGTTTCGTGCCTGTTGATGCGTCGAGACGGTCGATGGCTCCGTCAAGGGCGGTTTTTGCAATGCGGGGATGGTTGTGGAAGCGGGCGGCGCAATAGAGCAAAAGGCGGTCGAGATATTCAACCGGTTCTCTTTCGTTGAGCAGCATCTGGGCGGCCTCGATATCACCGGCATGCAGCAGTTGCTGCCATTCGTTATTCCCGATGCCGGATGCCGATAGGCTTTCCAGATAGTCGTCTGTATTGCCTACCGCATAGAAACGGGCCGCGTTGAAATAGGCTCCCCATTCGCTGCCGATTCCCTCGAACTTCCGGGCGGCTTCGTCTGCGGCACTGTGCTTGCCGAGCAGGGTCAGATATTTAATCAACTCCGCGGTTTGCATTCCATTGGTCGGGTTTTGGGCAAGATCATCGCGCACGTCGGAAAGCAGGATATCGTACTGCCTGAGGGCAAGATGGATACGATGGGTGAGTTGAGTGAAAAGCTGGCTTTCGGGCGCTTTCTTCAGCGCCTTTTCGGCGTTGGGCTGTGCCTCGGAAAACTGGCCTGAGCAGAGTTGATCGCGGGCGATGGCCCAGTAGCCCATACCCCCGCAGCCTCGGCCTCGTTCCGCTTTTTCATATAGCAGTTTGGCACTGTCTCGGTTTTGAACAATGCGGCCGAGCAGGAAGTAGTATTCGGGGACCTCCGGGTGGGATTCGCAGAGTAGGGCATATTTGGTTTGGAGGTCATATTCGGGTTTGAAGGTGGTGATGAAGTCCTGGTAGAAAAAGTGCCAATTGAGACGGGGAGGAAACGACTCGATACCCGGTTTAAGATATTCGATTATCTGTTCATTGGAAAAATCTTTCACGGCCACCTTGAGCAGATCCTGCGTTTCCTCGGAGTCGGGAATCACTTCCAGCGCACGCCGGGCGTATTGTATGGCATCCTCTTGCCGTCCCTGTGCATTGAGTAGGTTAACGATTTCCAGATGGGTGTTCGGCACGAGGTTAAACAGCCGTGTCTGGGCAGAATCCTTTGCGCCAACCCACAGCGGGAAGGAAGCAAAGGGATAGTGGATGCCCGAGAGGGTATTGATTGCTTCGCCAAAATGATACGTTTTCGATTTTTGTTCGGACTCGAGGGTTTCGCAGACCAGCAGGGCAATGGCATCGGGGTTGATGACCAGCGCATGGTTGTCGAGTTTTTGCCGGAGCAGGGAGGTCGTGTATTTGAATTCCACCGGGTCCGTATTTGCCGATAGCCCATGGATCTGCATTTCATGTTTTCCCAAACGGAGCCTAATGCGCGTGAGACCATATTTTTCCAGCTCATACCGGGTGCCGTCGATGTCGACGGAATAGGGCACCGGTAGTCCGCTCACGAGCCATGCATGGAGATTGCGGGTGGCGGAGAGGCCGGTGTAGATCAACGAGAGAAACATCAGGGCCGTGATTGTCATCAGGAAGGCGTAGGGCTTGAGCATCGATTCGGGTTTTGGGGCAACCTGGTCGATGGGATATGCTTCACTCTTTTCCCGGAGCGACTGACAAAGGACCAGCAGTTCCTCCGCCCGGGGGCCGGCACCAAGGGCAATGGCCTTCTGGCAATAGATGATCGCTTCTGTATACTCCCCGAAACGGCACAGCCCCTGGGCAATGATCTGTTGTACCATCATGTGGGTTTCGAATCGCCGACCATATGAGTTTTCGACATTCATGAACCACGATTTTTCGTTGTAGACCATGAGGGTCTGTAGTCCGTTCAGTGTCGAATCCGGATTGTCGGCATCGGTCGTGAAGGCCTCCATCATTACCGCCAGATCCTTCTTTCGTGTTTTACGGTAGATGCGGTGGGATACTGGGTTGCAGTGGCCGCAATAGGGACACTCGTCTGCAATATGGATGCGACCGAGCGGAAGAATTGGAATGTTGAAGAAGTGCAGGCAGTTTTGCGTTGTGTAGGAGCTCAGAACGGTGGGTTTGTGGCAGCTGGTGCAGTCCGCATAGTGCGAAACAATATTTTTTTTGCCGTAACAGTTTTTTCCAAAATAATTGCTCATCTATTCAGTCCTGCATACATCATGCCAGCGTTTGTGCACGGTTCCAAATATTATGTTAAAAGTGTTCGATCATCCTGATTCAACCATTCGTTATTGAGAAATCGGGTGAAAATCCAAGGCCGGTCTTCCATGTGCGGACGTCGTTGGTGGGGTCAATGCGAAAATCGCCGATTTGTGTCTCGTTCGCGATTTTCGGGAACAAGACATCCCGCTGCTACCCATATCCCGCCTTCCGGTTGGATTGATCAACTCATCACGACTGTTTTTTCTTCCAACCAACCGAGAACCCGCATATATTTTCGGGCATTAACATACCAACCCTCGGTAACGCATTGATATGAGTAAAAACAACAAGACAGCAGAAATCATGTTTCGACCCCGTACCGGCACCATACTGGCCGTGGCATCGGGCCTGATGTTTTTTTTCCTTTGTATGATCCTTCCTCTCGTGGGTCCCGCCGGCAGCCGGGTGGAGCATGCCGGGCAAAACCAGGCGGTCTTTCTGCTGGTCTTGTTTTCTACCTTTGCGCTGGCCGCTGCTGCAACTTACTCCAAGCTGGGGCGGCGAAAAGTGGATGGCGGTTCGCTGCCGTGGTTTTCATTCGGGCTATGCGCGGTGTGCATGATTACACTTTTTGTGCTTCTCGTTGGTGGATTTAAAATCTGAGTCGAACACTACAGGATCCGATTTTATAAACCCCGGTGTGCTGCGAAAGCCACTGGGATTTTTTTTAGTATGCCCGGCAACGCTCTGACCTGAAGAATAAGAATCATAGAGGAAGCGGGCATGCCGGAAGAGGAGTCGAATACCGCTTAAAGCCCGAAACCTGTACGGATGGCATGGTCGTAAATACGGCGGGTACACGTGTGAAGGCCGGTGGGCATTACCCGGTCATGTGGACTGTTATGGCATCCTAATCAATAGGGGTATAATAGGTTTGTGGAGGGCGGTAATATCTGGAAGCGTGGTGTTATGAAATATTTTCTATTCGATATTGGGCATGTGCTGGTTGATTTCGATTTCCAGGATTTTTTGAACGAGATAGCCAGGCAGTCTTCTCGGCCGTTAGAGCCGCTCTCCGAGCAGGATTATGTGATGCATGATGCGGTCGAAACGGGAAATATCAGCGATGAGGAGTGGGTGGAATATCTAAACAAGGCGAAAGGTTTGTCTTGGTCCCGCGATGACTTAGTCGCTCTCTGGTCGCGGATGTTTAAGGTTAATGGAACCGGTAGGGCGTTGTTTTTGGATGCAGTCGAGGCGGGCATTCCGGTCTATGCACTCAGCAATATTGCAAAACTCCATATGGATGCGATCGAGGCAAACTGGAAGGGCTATTTCGACGGTGCCGAAGGACTGTTTCTTTCGTACGAAATCGGGGTGCGGAAACCCGATCCGGAAATTTATGAACACGCGGTTGAAAGACTGGGTGTACCGGCAGGACAGTGTTTCTTCATTGATGACCGCCTTGAAAATGTTGAAGCGGCACGGGCGATTGGAATAGAGGCGCATCGGTTTGTTCCCGATAACCTTGATGCGATTCGCCGGGCTGTTTCGGATCTGTTTGGTTTGCCATTGGGCGGAGCTCAAAAAAGATGAGTCGAATGAAAATGAGAATTGTCCTCGGTTTATGTGCCGTGCTGGGTTTTTGTTGTGCGGCACGGGCAACTGAGAGTCATGACATCCATGTGCTGATTGTCGATGGATTCAGCAATCATGACTGGCAGCATACCACGCGATGCATTCAATCGGTGCTGATGCAATCTCCGGCGATCAAGGTATCCGTTTCTACCTGCCCAACGAACAATGTCTCGGCATGGGATCCTCGGTTCATCGATTATGATGTGGTCATCCAAACCTGTAACGATATCAAGAGCGGCACCCGGTGGCCTCGCAATGTGGAGCAAGAGCTTGAAGCGTATGTCGAGCAGGGTGGGGGGCTGTTTGTGTTCCATTCGGCCAATAATGCATTCCCGCATTGGGAGGCCTATAACCGGATGATCGGGCTCGGATGGCGCGCGAAGGATTTTGGCTGGGCAGTCACCATCGATGAAGCTGGCCAGATGGTTCGCATTCCGGTGGGTGAGGGCGAAAAGACCAGCCACGGCAAGCGGGTGGATGCCTTGCTGACCCGCGTGGGCGATCATCCCATCCATGCCGGCCTGCCGAGGCAATGGGTTGCGGCCGACATTGAAATCTACCGCTATGCGCGCGGTCCTGCTGAAGACCTGGCGGTGCTCTCGTATGCAAAGGATCAAAAGACCGGGCTCAATTTTCCGGTTGAATGGACGGTCGACTATGGAAAGGGCCGCGTCTACAACTCCACTTTCGGCCACGTTTGGAGAGGGCAGCAGGAGCCCAAAGGAATCTGCTGCGCCGGATTCCAAACCCTGTTGCCGCGGGCCGTGCAGTGGCTTGCCAAAAGACCGGTTGATTCGGCCCTTCCGAAGGATTTTCCTTCTTCCCGGAATACCTCATTCCGGCCCTATCCATTGGGGAAGTGATCTTGTTATCAATAGTTTTGTTTCAGAGCCTTCTTGTAGTAGCGTGCGGCAGGATCAATGGTTTCTCAACAAGCTGAAAAGCCCCGCAGTTGCGGGGCTTTTGCGTTTCAAGGTTTGGGGAACGACCTTAGTCGGCCAGAACCTCGTTGAGGCGGGCGGCAAAGCCGGCGGGATCGCTGAGCTTGGCACCCGAGGCGATGACCGCCTGGTCGTGCAGTAGCTTGGTCAATGTTCCAACCTTTGGATCTTTTTTGTCGGCCTTGTAGAGCGCCTGAACCTTTTTGACGACGGCATGCTCGGGATTGAGTTCCAGCACGCTTTCGCGTTTCGGAACGTCCTGCCCCATGCGGCGCATCATTTCTTCAATATGCGGGCTCATGGAATATTCTTCGCCCACAAGTACGGCGGCGCTGTCCTTCAGACGGGTGGTCAGTTTGATTTCCTTGACGCCATCGAGCAGATCTTTGGCGAAACCAATGAAGCCTTTGAACTGCTTCTCTTCATCCTTGAGCGCATCCTTGTCATCGATGTCGCCTTTGTTGACGGCCTTGAGCTTCTTGCCCTTGTATTCCATCAATTGAGGAATTACAAAATCATCGATCGGATCGATCATGAGCAGCACTTCCTTGCCATCGGCCTTGAAGGATTCGAGGTAGGGCGAGTTTTCGATGGAGGCGCGGTTTTCGCCGGCGAGGTAGAGAATCTCTTCCTGATCGTCGGCCATGTTTTCAACATAGTCGGCAAAGCAGTTTTTTTCACCGGCGTCTTTGTTGGTGGATTCAAAAAGCAGCAGATCGGCAATCTTTTCCTTGTTTTCCCAGTCGCTCTGCAGGCCTTCCTTGAGGATGGCGCTGAAGTTTTCGTGGAAGATTTCGAACTCCTTGTAGTCCGTTTTCTTCATGTGGGCCAGCGTCTTGAGGATGCGGCCGACGAGGTTTTTACGAATTTTGTCCAGCATCGGGTTTTCCTGCAGAATTTCGCGGGAAACATTCAGCGGAAGATCGGAGGAATCGACGACGCCCTTGACGAAACGGAGGTAGCCCGGCAGCAGGTTGTCGAAGTCGTTGCTGATGAATACGCGCTGGACGTAGAGGTGCAGGTGCGCCTTGGGGTCGTTGTTCATCATCATGTCGAAGGGTTTGGCTTCGGGGATGAAGAGCAGCGCTTTAAACTCGATGGCGCCTTCGGCATTATAGTGAATGGTTTCGGCCGGGCTGTTCATATCGTGCGAGATATGTTTGTAAAACTCGCCGTATTCCTCGTCCGTAATTTCGCTTTTCGGACGCAGCCAGATCGCCTTTTGGGTGTTGATCTGCTCTTCCTTTTCTTCTTCGGTACCTTTCTCTTCATCCTTTTCAGTGGTGAACAGGACAACGGGGTGTTCAAGGAAGTCGGAGAATTTTTTGATGGTGGAACGGATCGTCCATTCGTCGAGGTATTCTGCGGCATCGTCTTTCAGGTGCAGCGTGATATCGGTACCGCGCGTTTCCTTGTCGGCGTCGGAGAGGGTAAAGCTGCCGGTCCCCTTGGATTCCCATTTTACCGCATCTTTGCCGTGTGCTTTGGTAACCACGGTTACGTCGTCGGCAACCATGAAGGAAGCGTAGAAACCAACGCCGAACTGGCCGATGAGTTCCGGATTGTTCTGAACATCCATTTCCTTCGCTTTCTCGAGAAAGGCCTTGGTGCCGGAATGGGCGATGGTGCCGAGGTTCTGGATAACAGATTCCTTGGACATGCCAACACCGTTATCGGAGATCGTTAGGGTTTTCGCTTCTTTGTCGGCGCGGAGGGAAATTTTCCAGTCGGAGTCGCCATCGAGCAGATCGGGGTTGGTCAGGCCTTCGAAGCGCACCTTATCGATGGCGTCGCAGGCGTTGGAAATGAGCTCGCGCAGGAACACCTCGCGGTGGGAATAGAGCGAGTGGGTGATGAGATGAAGCAACTGCTCCAACTCGGTCTTAAACTGCATGGTTTGTTCTTCCATATCATTATTCTCCGGTTTTCCCCGGCTACACGCGGCGGGGAATTTGTTAAAAAGGCCAGTATACATACGAGAGCGCCGTAAACGTTTCAAGTCCTAATATTGGCATAGCCATGGTTTTGGGAACGGAAGATATCCGCCTGCGTAGATTGGAGATAAGAGTGAAAATCACCACCCGAACTGCAATTTGAATCTCACTGCAATTCCGTGTGT
>CAZWZW010000089.1:0-11479 GCA_964639125.1 uncultured Verrucomicrobiota bacterium | reverse complement strand
AGCGGAGCCGTACCCGTTTCGGAATACCCCGTCGAACTCCAGCTGTTGGAAACCAGATCGCTGCACAGTTCGAGATAGTAGTTCAATCCCCGTGATGCCGCATCGGTACGGCGACGGTAGACATATTCCATCCCATTCGTGCCCCCATTCGCAACGATTTCATGGGTTGGAAGAATGGATGCTTCGACGGTTCCATTGGTGGGTATTCCTCCCAATCCATATTCGACCAGATTGATCAATCCATCGTTATCCGTATCGGTCAGATAATTAGTATCCACGCCGCTCAGACCATAAAGATTCGACCACTCATCGTATGGCGAAGTTCCCGCCGTAATTTCCAGAGCGGAGACCCGGATTTCATCGATGTAGGCATTGTCGTTCGCGCCACCGGAATGACGGAATCGGACCCTGAAGTCGGGAGGAAAATTATACGTGCCTTCGTCAATAAGCAGCGCAATATCGTTGCGTGAGTTGTTCCCGAAGACGTTCTTGTTGAGATTGGTAATTTCCTGCCAGGTCGAACCGTCCCAAATATCCACATAGGAGTAGTCCAAATTATCCATGCCTTGGAAATAGAGGCTGAATTCCACCTTGATTTGGATATATCCGGGTGTATCCACATCGATGGCCGACGTGTGACTGAACGAATCGCTCGAGTTGAGGTGCGCGGCATTGTTGCCCAGTGCATAGGGGCTTCCCGCAGTGTAGAGCGCGGCGCTGCCGCCGTCCGAGGTAAAGTTGCCCCAGCCGCCTTCAAAGTCGTCGTAGGTCAGCTCGACCCAGTTGGTAGTTGCACCGCCGCCATCACCGTTGCCGCCGCCGGTTGTGGTAAAACTTTCGACCGGAACCGCCCAGCTGGACCCATAGGCATTGGAAGCCTGACATTGGTAGAAGTAGAGCGTATTACTCGCGAGCCCGGAAAGCGAACGGGTAAAGGCATGGTCCTGCTCGCCCATGTCGACCACGTTGGTGGCACCGCCATCCGGCCACCAATGAATCCAGACCTGCGAGGCCGTTCCAGCATCGGTGATCTGCCCGCCGATGGTGGCGGCATTGCTGGTTGCATTCTGTGCTGCAACATTGATGATTCCCGGAGCGGCAACCGTTACACCGGATGCAGCAAACGACCACACCTCGCCCTTCACGGTGCCGGAAGGGGTGATGGAATCGATGCGCCAATAGTAGGTTTGGGCCAGCAAACCCAGCGGATTGTAGATATTGTTTACCACATTTCCCTTGAATTCCGGCGATGCGGTCGTGGCATTGGCCACGGCATTTGAGGAGCTCCCGAGATAGACCTTGTTCGAAAGCGTCCCCAGTGCAGGCAGCCACATCAGCGCGGCCGAACCTTTGGCAGTGGTGGTGCCCACCGGCGGAATCGGAATGGAAGCCGCTGCGGCCTTGTGACCGGCAATCCAGTAGTTGGAATCGCCATATTCATAGGCGCCGATATCCGGAGCGGTGCCCTGCCATCCATCGGTTACGCCCGCGAAAATCACACCGGCATCCACAATGGCAGCGCCGGGAATCGGACGGAAATCGAGGTTGTCGGGATCGCGCACCTGCGTGCGGATGTCGAGACCGAGGTCGTAGCCGTCCCAGTTGTGGTCGACAATACCCGGCACAGCGGAGCCGTCGGTCGTCGAGCCGGCAATCTGGCGGGCAAAGTTGTTGCGCGTAATGGTGTTGGTGTTGGAATTCCCTGCGCTTTCCACAACAATTTCCGGCCTTGCCGAGCTGTAGACCCCCGAGTTGTTCAGAATCTCATTATTTTCGTGGTTACCGATGAATACGGTGGAATTCATGTTTGGCCCCCAGCCCACCGAGTGGTGAACCAGGCCACCCTGACCGCCACTGCCGTCAAAGCGAATGCCCAGGCGCGACCAGTCGTGCACCCAGTTCCAGCCAATGTTTGCATTGAGCTGCTTCGCCACCATCACCTGCACCATGGCGCCGTCGTGCTGCTTGTAGCCGCCGTTGTAAAAATTATTATATTCCGTCGTGCCGGCATTGCCCTGCAACAGCCCCACCGATGCACCGAAACTGTGCAGCGTATTGTTGCGAAAAGAAACACGATCTCCGCTAATGTAAAGGGCAGGCATCACGGACGGAAGCTCGGAGCAGCTGTAGTCAATGTGGTGGAAGTAGCAGTTTTCAACGGTGGCGTCGTTGCCGCCCACATTAATACCATGCCCGTCGGTATAGGCGAAGGTGCAGTTGTAGACCGTGGCTTCATTGCTGTTCAACTTCGTGGTCTGAGGGGTCTCTATGATGCGCAGCATGCGCCGCGTGCAGCTCGGATAGGTCAGTTCGCCATTTTCGACGCGGGCACGCAGGCAACCATCGAGGTTGAAGGTGCCCGAAAAGAAGTCGATTCCAGAGACGAGCAAGTCGTCACAGTTGGTAGCCGTAAGGCAATAGGTCGTATTCTTGCCCTTGATCTCCATCCCCGCCGGGCTTCCGCCCCCGGGCACCCAGGCATACAGGGTTTTAGTCGGCAGGTCGTAGAACCATTCGTTTTCGGCATCGAGCAGCTCCAGCTTGCCTTCGACAAAATAATAATGTTCCTTGTCCTTATACCCCCCGGAAGATACTAGATCATGCGTGAACATATTGGAGCCGGGAACATGTGAGGTCACAACACGGGTCCAGGTCCGGAAACTGCCCAGATTCAGCACTGCGATCGCGTTGCTGATATTGAGTCCCGATGCCGCCAGATCGATTCCGCTATGCGGTTTGTCATACATGGTCCCGTTGACATCTACCGGAGGGGAGGAATTCCGCGGCGAACGTCCTTCGGCCCAGTGATCGGACTCCCACTGCTCCCAAAAATCAATATTGAGATCGGCATTCGGCCAGCGTGCCGGGATCATCATTTCACCGTCGGCAAACAGCTGCCAGACATCCTCCGTCAGCGTCGTCTTGTAGATATTGCCGGAATACACAGACCAGCCGCTTGTAACTACTGAAGAGCCGTCTAATACCACGCTTTCGCCATTATAGGCCGCAAAAGTGAGGTTGTTCTTGCCGGAGACCGCGACGGCTTCGGGGTAGGATCCACCCCGAATAAAACAGGTATCGCCCGCCAACATCGTATTTGCCGCGTGCTGAACGGTGGCAAAAGGGGCGCCTATGCTGCCTGCTGCACCATCATTCCCGTTGGTCGCCACATAATATTCGGCAGCCTGCGCAGCCAATACACCCATGCCGAGCAGCATGCTGCCCGTTAAATGCGTCATTTTCATTCAGGATCCCTCTTCTTTATATAGAAACGTTCCTATTAAAACAAAATCCCACCGGACCTGCCTTTTTTGACGTTTTTAATAAAAAAAGCCTTTGCAGAAGGAAACACTCGAGAACTCCTGCCTGCCATGCGTTGGACAAAAACCACTAAAAAATGATCAAAGTCGGAGCAACCAGTGGTATCTTATAAGTATATTCTTTTAATTAAACTCGAAGGACCATAATGACCCATTCCAAGACCACCATTGCTTGCCTGGCTGCCAGCCTGCTGCTTTCCGGCATGGCCCAGGCTGCCGACCGCCCAAACATCCTTTTCATTGTCACCGATGACCAGTGGCGCCCCGAATTCAACTTTCTTCCGGAAGGACGCGACGAAAACGGGAACCCGCTCAACCTGACACCGACGATTGATCGCCTTTCCAGCGAAGGCATTATCCTTGACCGAATGTATGCCACCTCCACCGTATGCACCCCCAGCCGCTACAGTGTGCTGACCGGCGAATATCCCAGCCGCAGCCGGGACTCGGGTTTTCTGAACGATATGAAATCCTATGGCAACCAACCCAACCCGCACTTCAATGTGCATATAGTTCCGGGCAAGGCCAACATGGGAAGCGTACTCGGAAAAAACGGCTACTTTACCGGCTTTGTAGGAAAAAACCATGTCCTGCACGACGAAGCGGTCAAGACGCCCAGTATCAAGGAATTTCGCAAAGCCGACCCATTTGCTTCCAAAACCCAGGCCTTCCTCCAAAAGAAGCAAGCCGCCGAAGTACAGAGCGTACTTAACAACGGCTTCGACTATGCCGCCAACATCTATGCCGGAAACGTCCCCGGCCATATGCCCATCAAGATGGAAGCACACAACCAGGATTGGATCACCAAGGGTGGACTGGACTTCCTTGAACGGGCGGCCAAACAGGACAAACCGTTCTACCTCCATTTCTGCACCACCCTCAATCATGGGCCGGGGCCAGCCGGCCACAAGTATTCCGCCGACCCGCGCTTTACGCCGGCTGGCGTGCTGAAAAAGAAACTCAATGTGCAACCCGATCGCGACACGATCCCGAAGCGCCTTGAAGCGGCAGGCATTGAACCGGTCGGGGATCATGCAGATCCTCTATGGCTCGACGACGGCCTCAACGCCATCGTTTCCAGAATTAAAGCCATGGGCGAGCTCGACAACACCATCATCTTTTTCTTTGTCGATAACGGCATGGAAGCCAAGGGGGCGCTCTATGAAGGGGGCGCGCTTGTTCCCGCCTTTGTCTGGGGTAAAGGGATCAAAGGCAAACGCCGCTCCTCGCAACTGTTGGGCAACATTGATTTTGCCCCGACGGTCTACGACTTGTGCGGTATTCCGGCGTCACGCCAACCGAAGATGGACGGCAAGAGTTTCATCGAAATCCTGAAAGGCAACGACCATCCGATCAACGATTCCATTCACCTGCAGATCGGCTCCACTCGTGCCGTGTTGAAGGACGAATTCAAATATATTGCATGGCGAATCCATCCCGACCGCGAAGCCAAGCTCGATATTCCGAAACAAGGCTCACCGGCACCGCTCTACCACATTGCCTCCACGCGTGGCGGCCGCGGCTTGGAAAAGAAAATTCCAACCCACTATGCCTGCTACTGGGAAACCGACCAGCTCTACGACCTGACCAAGGACCCGAACGAGCAACACAACCTCGCCAAAAATCCGGAATATGCCCGAAAGCTCAATGCGATGAAAAAGCTCCTCTCCGAGCAGCTCAAAGATCAGCCCGGAAATTTTGGGGAGTTTTAAGTACAGGTAGGGACAGACCGCCGGGCTGTCCGCACGCACGTTAAGAATGCGCCCTACCGCGTCGTGAATGTCCAGACCTCAGAACGGGATTCAACCCCATCGCTCACGGCGCCCACCTGCCAATAGTAGGTGGTTCGGGGCTTAAGCTTCAGCGGGCGGACAATATTGGTCGAATCATCCTTCAGGTCGGCCTGCAGATTCAATGCCTGCGGGGATTCGCCGAAATACACCCGGTGCTGCGCGGTTTTGTAGGCCTCGAGAAACATGAGATCGGCATCGAGCGGTACGTCCTTTGCATCGTTCTTCGGAATCGGTGTGGAGGCAACGGATTCCTTGCGCCCGGGAATCCAGTAATGTGCTGCGCCAAACTCATAGGCTCCGATGTCAGGTGCCGAACCTTCGTAGTCGATGCCCGGAAAATTGGCAACCGGACTCTTAATCTCCTCCGGCTGCACCACTGCGCCACCATCGACCAGTGGAGAACCGGCCTTGGGCCGGAAGTCGCGGTTGGCGGGGTCGCGCAAATATTTCCAGGAAGCTCCCGGCTCGCGCAGGTTGTGGTCGGATACGCCCGGCAGCACGGCGGCGGGCGGCACTTCATAGCCATCCTTGCGCTTCCACCATTTCCTGGCCTTCTTTTCCATATTGAACGAGCGATGCATCAGTGTGGCCAGGTTGTTGCGCGCCAGACTGTTTTTATTGCCCTCAATCTCGTGCAGTGCCTTAAAGCCCTGGAGTGTAATAGTGACCTCTTCTTTGAAGGGGTCGGGATAACGGTTCACGTTCAACACCGTGTTGTTCAGCAGGAGATGACGATCGCCCTTGCACTCGTTCGGCTCGGTATTCCAGGTCACATTGTTCATAAAAACGCCGTCGCCGTAAATCTGACCATCCTCGCGGTAGAACCGGGTGCCGGAATAGTCGAAGCGCATTCCCTGCCGGTTGCAGTCGTGCGCCCAGTTGTACGAAAGCAGCGCACGGTAATGACACTTGGTGCCAACATTAATCGCCGAGCCATCGTGCTGAAGATTGCTCATGTCCGAAACATGGTTGAGCATAATCGTTGTTCCGGCCCCCGTGGCGCGAATGCCTTCCGAATTCCCGCATCGAGTAACCGTATTTCGCCGGAAAACGCCGTCCGTTCCAATCAGAACCGAACCCGATCCCCCGTTTGAGTTCGGCTCCCATTCAATATCGCTGAACCGGCAGTTTTCAACGCGCATCCCGGTGCTTCCAAAATTGAGCGGTGCATTGCAATAGCGTACCGTACTGTTGATAAAACGGTTGCTTTTACCTCCATAGAACGATGGCATTTTGTTTGCCCTGTTTTCGGGGTTGGACGGGGCAAACCAGGCAAACTCACCCAACATGAATTTGTGCGTAGCCGGATAGTCGAATGCACAATCCTCAACCGTTACGTCCGAACAACCTTTCACTGAAAAGCCGCCCCCGAAAAAACGGATGCCCGCGACCTGTATCCCGGAACAATCCGTTAACCGAAGCCCAAAGTCGCGCACCTTTCCATGAAGCGGAAGCTTGTTTGGATTCGTACCCTTGGGTGGCATGAAGTAGACGGTCTTCGTCTTGGCATCGAACCACCATTCATTGGGGCGATCGAGTGCCGCAAGCCCAAGAATATGATAGGCCGCAAACCGGTGGATATCTTTTTTCTTCAGCCCATCGGGATCATATGAAAAATGATCGGCACCCGCCTGATGGTCTGTAATCGGTCGCGCCCAGGTCAGCCAGTGGCCAATATTAAGCACGGCAATTCCGCCCGTAAAATCCTTGCCGGAAGCCTTTAACGACTCGGGCTGTTTATCGAAAGTAATGGATGGATCCACCTGATAGCGGGTATCGCCCTCCCGGAATCCCATCGATGTCGGTTTATGAAAGGAATCGTCATACAGCAGGCCCACCCGTGTGTTGCCATCCCACTCATCTTTGCGTTTATTGTACCCGCCGTCCGATGAACGCATCCCCTCCATCATGCGCCACATGGTGCCGTTCTCGAACGAGGCATCCGGCCAACGTGCAACATAGACCAGCTGGTCGGCGTTGAAGAGCTGCCACACATTAAAATCAATCTGCTGTTTCCAGATGCCGTTTTTCCACAGCTTCCATTTGCGCGGAAGCGTCCGGGTGGAGCGGAGCACTACGTCTGCGCCGGGCGCAGTTTGGATGGTCACATCCTCCATTGCTTCGAAATCCAGTGGCTCGTGATAGTTGCCCGACTGAAGAATCAAGGTATCTCCATTCTTGAGCTTGTCCCCTGCCCGCTTCAACTCATCGTCCGTCGACACTCGATACTCGGCCGCTTGAACCGCAACGACAGCAACCAGCAAAAACCCAAAAACTCGCTTATGCATAAATGTATTCCCTCTGAAAAATAGTTAAGTAGAGCGCGTTAATATAAGTAATAGCCGTTCTATTGCAAGGTCCCAGTTTATTGCAGGTCACGCGATTTGAGATCCACCAAGTTCGAAAATATCAAATTGATGTACATGCGCTAATTCTGGCCATCCGAAGGGGAGAAATGAAAAACAACACGGCGCCCTTTCGGACGCCGCGATCGAATATTTTCCTGAAGTGGAGACTTATTGACCAATGACGAAAACGTCATCGATGAATGCCTTTTCTTTGTTCTGGCTGGCGTTGGTGACGAACCTTATCCGAAGAGCGGACTGGTTGCCTGCACCGGCTGGCAGCACAAAGGATGCGGTTGCATAGGCCGTTGTATTGAGCACTTCCAGCGTTGTCCAACTGCTCCCATCGGTCGACCACTGAACCGTGAGATTTTCTCCCCCGTTCAGATTGTTGGCTGCCCGAGCATAATCAACCGTAATTGTGCCGTAGCCCACGGTGCTGATCGTTTTTTCCAGCGTGGCTGACTTTTTCAACCGGGCTCCCTTCGAGCCGGTGAATGCCGCCCCGGTCGTTATGCTTCCGCCACCGGTTACCGACCACCCTCCCGTCGTGAAGTCTCCGCTTTCAAAGTCGTCGCTAAACAAGGTGGTGGGAGGCGCAGCATCAACCGTGATGTTCAACACAGCGCTGTCCGTTCCGCCATTTCCATCGGATACCTGAACCGTCCAACTGTTTTGTCCAACATCGACGCCGGTTGGAGTTCCCGAAAGCACGCCGTTGGCGGCAACAGAAAGCCAGGCCGGCCCGGCGATCGCCGAGAAGGTCAACGGGTCGTTGTCTGCATCCGTGGCATCGTTGGCCAACGAGCTGTTGTAGGCGGCGTTTTCTTGCGCATTCAGCTTCACAATCGGGTCGGCGGTAAAAGCCGGTGCCGTATTTATGAATGCAACCACTTCAATGGCCATGTCGGCATCGCCGAAGGCTCCGCTGTCGTCCGTCACGCGCACAGTGAACAGGTTCGGGCCGATGTCGGACGTTGCCGGCGTTCCGGAAAGCGTGCCGTCGGCATCGACCGACAACCAGGCGGGACCACCCACCTTGCTGAAGGTGATCGGGTCGCCATCCGGATCGGATGCAGCGCCGGCAATGGATTCAACATAGGCGTGGTTCTCAACGGCATCGGGTTTATTGAAGGTGTTGGCCATAAAACTCGGGGCATAGTTGGCCGGGATGCTTGGAACCGGTGTGATGATCAGCTCGGGATCGCGGTCACCTTCCTTGGAGCTCCAGCGCGCTTTGTTCGAAGCGGAGGGATCCTTGATGGCAAACGAGTAGACTGCCCCGTTGGTCACGAAGGAGGTCACATCGACGTCATAATAGGTGTCGGGAGAGAAGGTGACGTTGAGATTCGTGATCAACGCTCCGGTTGCCGGCATGTTGGCGCCCACCAGCGTGGCTTCGTCCCAATTATTGTCGGACACACTGTAAAACTCGGGATTGGATGGCTGCTTTGCAGTATCCGTTACCGTGGCGACCCGCAACACGGCCGATTGGATGTCCCCGCTGAATGCGGACGCATTGAACTGGAGATAGCCCACGTTCGAGGATTTCACCTGCAGGTAGGAGAGCGCTCCCTGCGGCGAAGAGGTTCCGCCGTTGGCAAAGGTGTCATGGGTCGGATTGAGGGTTATGGGCGCATCGGCGGGATTCGGCGTGAAAGACCAAACCGGCCCCGTTACCGTTCCGGTCGGTGTGGTTTCGTCCACTCGCCAATAGTAGGTCTGCCCTTCAAGCAGCGTACCGGGCGAAAAAATGTTGCTCGTCTGGCTACCTTGATACACCAGGTTGGAGGTGGTGCCGAAATAAACCTGGTGCGCAGTCGCATCAATCCCTTCGAGCCACATGAGATCGGCATTGGTCTTCACCGTCGTGGAGCCGTCGGGCGGAACCGGGGTCTGGGCAGCGGTCGTCTGGTAGCCCGGAATCCAATACGTGGCTTCGCCATATTCGTAGGCCCCGATATCGGGAGCACTGCCGAGGAAGCCAACGGTTGCCTCCGCCAATTCGGCGAGATTGGTGCCGGCATCGATCAGCGGAGAACCGGCACTTGGACGGAAGTCCAGATTGTCCGGATCGCGCAGCTGGTCGCGCAGATAGGCATTGTTGTCGAAGCCCACCCAGAAGTTGGCATGCACGGCGGTGGGGATCGGATCGGGGGTCACCAGGTCGCCGGCCACGTTGGCCGCCAGGCTGTTCACGTTTCCAGCATAGGGAAAACTGCCGCGGCGGCCGTCGAGACGGTTGGCATATTCCATCACCTCGGGCGGGTCGTAGCCATAGAACTTGTCGAAGGCAATATTGACATCGGCCGAGGGGGCGTTGTTTACCCCGATTATATTCATAATCTTGTGCTGATCGCCCTTCAGACGGTAGCCCTTTCCATTGCGCAGCGAGACCGTGCGGTAGATCGTGGCGCGGATGCCGGCGGGATCGCCGTCGAACCGGACCCCGTTGCGCTTCACGCAGTCATGAATCCAGTTGTGGTGAACCACGGAGCCCTCCTGCGCGCCGGACGGAATCTGGAAGCCGGAGTTGTCGCCGTGGTAATAGGCGTTGTAGGCGTGGCAATATTCAATCAGCACGGAGGGTCCGGCCTTGATGGCATTTCCCTTGCCCCAGGTACGCATGGTGCAATGACTGTAGGTGGTTCGTTCCCCCTTCTTATCCGAAATAACCCCAAAGTTTGCGCGTCCCCAGGTGGCATGATGCAGCAGGCAGTTTTCCACTAGGTTGCCCTTTGATTCTATGCGCAGTGTGCGCCCTTCCGTGTATTCGATGATGGAATTGCGGATGGTGTTTCCACTGGGGTCAACCGACGTGCCCCCAAAAACATTCGATTCCGCTTCAGCGACGCTTTTGAGCATGAGTTTGGCGCAACTGGGGAACGAGGAACGGCAAGAATCGAACACGATATGATCGCTGCTCGCCGTGCTGAAGGCCGTGGAAAAGAGATGCAGCCCCTTGAACTCGACATAAGAGCACTGATCGAGCTGCAGCAGATAGTCGTCGATTCGTCCGGCAACCGTATGCGCGGAAGGATCGGTTCCATCTTCCACCCAAAGGTAGAGTTCGCCGGTGTTCAGATCGTAGTACCATTCGCCCGGCGCATCCAGACAGCTCAGGGATGCGGTGAGGTAATAGCGCCCCTGGTCCAGTGGAATGCTGCCCGTGGCAGCCGCCCCGTAGGTCTGCTGCGAAAAATCGAATTCGTTCTGTCCGGCGGAATGGTTCGTCACCTCTTCGTAGAAGACATCGTTGCCACTGACAATCATGCGGAATCCAACGAGCATCGCACCGGTGAAATCCAAACTGGTACCGGCCAGATCACGCACTGCGGAATCGTTGACCACATGACCGTAGGTGCTTCCCGCGCTCTGGTAGGCCCGCGTGCTGTCCATATCCCAGAAGCAGCCGGGCTCTGGACCCCCGCGACCGCCATAGTCGGGCCGGGTCAGGTTGTAGGAATTGGGCCAGCGTGCCGGCTGGGCCATCTGATTATCGACGAACAACTGCCAGATATCCTGGGAAAGAGTCGTCTTATAAATATTTCCGGAATAGACGCTCCAAGACGTGTTGATGGCCATGGTTCCGGCTATGCGAACTTCCTCCCCGTTATAATTTTCAAAACGGAAAGGGTTGCCTGGCGTACCCACAAGCAGATCCATATAGATCGGGTCACGGTAGGTGCCTCCGCGAATATAGCATGTATCCCCCGCCTGCATGGAATCAACCGCCATCTGAATGGTGGCGAAGGGTTGGGCAAATGTACCGGGATCGGCATCATTGCCAATCGTTGAAACAAAAAAATCAGCCGCTTGCGATTGCAAAGCCGCTGATAGGATCGCCATCAAAATATGGCAGGCCATCTTGCGCATAGTGTACTCCTTTTTTCTTGCTGTTGTTACACACACCGGCGGCCAAAGACCCGAATTGGTCCAACCGCCCCGAATTCTGGGAATAAGACGGAAGCCTTCAAACCATTTTCTCAGTCTGCTCAACCTTTCCTGTTGTTTTTCAGCA
>CAZWZW010000088.1:0-11681 GCA_964639125.1 uncultured Verrucomicrobiota bacterium | reverse complement strand
ACATCTTCAAGAAGGACTTGGGGTCATTCGTTCGGTTCTATGAGTTTATGTCACAACTGGTGGACTATGATGACGACGAGCTGGAAAAGCTGTCGCTCTTTGCTTACCACCTTCAACCGCTCCTGCGGGAAGATCGCGACGAAAGCATCCCTGTTGACCTGTCAGACCTCACGATGACGCACTACCGCCTCAGCAAGCAGGCCACCCGTGCGCTGCAACTCAATGAGGGCGGCGATGGGGATGATCGCCTCCCGGGAATGACTGACGTCGGAAGCGGGCGCTTCAAGGATGAGGAGATTGAATTCCTATCGGTGATCATTGCACGACTCAATGACATCTTCGCGGGTGAGTTTACCAGTAACGATGTGCTGAACTACGCCAACACCATCGCCGACAAGGTGCGTGAAAATGATTCGGTCATGGAGCAGCTTAAAAACAACTCTCCCGATCAGGCCATGCTGGGCGATCTACCTACTGCGATTGAGACAGCGGTGATCGACAGCATGGATATCCATGAAAACCTCGCGAAGCAGTTGCTTGAGGATGAGCACAAGGCTGCCATCTTCGGGAAGCTGCTCATGGATCTGCTCATCAAGGGTCTGGCTGCTTAATAGGCTGCCGCTGGGCGGTGATGACCACCTGCCCGCCCTTGGTGTGCTTCCTGTATGATTCCCTCAGGGTTTTAACGGTAAGCTGCTCACAGGCGACTGGAAGCCTTCCAAGGAGTTTGAATAGGTGGGCCCTCGAAGTAACCTAGACTTCCAACCCCCCGGAAAACCCACTACCCTGTTTTCCCATGACAGGAGAAATTAAATGACGCGATGCAACAGTTGCTTCACGAAGACCAGTGCCAAGCACAGCTATTGCCCGGTTTGCGGAATCGTTCCAAACAAGAAAAAGGCCGACCTTTCGCCAGCCGAAAAGAAGGTCCGCTACGCCGCGCGGTGTATTCTTGGCGTAAGCGTGTTGCACCTGATCGGACTGGTGCTGTGCTTCTATATTCTGTTTGTCGTTAATCCGGCGGCCCGCGCCGGGGGGAAGCTTGTTTTTTCTCCGCCCATCATTTCAACCCTTGCTGCATTTAACCTGATTCTGGCCATTGGACTGAGTCGATATGCCTTCTGGGCCTACAAAATGGCAACGGCCTACTACTTTCTGCTGGGCATCGTGAATGTGATTTCCGTTCAAATTCCGGGCATCCTGCTCGTGCTGATTTTGCTCTACTTTGTGGGCAACCGCACGGCCAAGGCCATCTTTGAACGCCAGGGCCCTCAATTGGAGCTGAATTAGCCCCGGCACATTTCCGACCCTTTCCCTTTGCGCGGGCGAGTCGATTCGTGTATCACCTTCCGCACCATGGAAAAAACGCAAAGCAAAAGAGTCGTGGCCATTGTCGGCCGCCCAAATGTCGGGAAGTCGGCACTGTTCAACCGTCTGGTCGGGCGACGCGTATCGATTGTCCACGAAGAAGTCGGCGTGACCCGCGACCGTGTCGCGTGCGAAGCCAACTGGAACGGCGAACGGTTCGAGCTGATCGATACCGGCGGACTGGGCCATTTCGGCAAACAGGTCTCCGCCGACCAGATTGTGGCGGGCACCGAAGCGCAGGCGGAGGTTGCGATTGCCGATGCCTCGTTCATCATCTTTGTGGTCGATCTCACTGCGGGCATGGTTCCTCTCGACGAAGAGGTTGCCCGCATTTTACACCGCAGTGGACGCACCGTCATCATTGCCGCCAACAAGGCCGACAATCCCGAGCGCGATGCCGACGCCTACGATTTTGATGCGCTTGGCTTTCCCGTATTCCCCGTCTCCGCCATCCAGAACCGGGGGATTTCCGATCTGATGGAAGCGCTCGCTCCGCTGTTGCCGCACGAAGAGAATCCTACGGAAAAGAGGCCCCTGCGTGTGGCTGTGGTTGGCCGTCCGAATGCGGGGAAATCTTCCTATATCAACCGTCTGCTGAAAAACGAACGGGTGATCGTATCGGATATCCCCGGCACGACGCGCGACAGTATCGAAATTCCCTTCACCATCGGCAAGGGCGAAACCGCCCGCCATTACCAGCTGATCGACACCGCCGGCGTCCAGAAAGATACACGGTCCAAAAGTGCGGTAGACTGGTTCAGCAACCTGCGCACCGACAAAAGCATTGAACGCTCCGATGTCGTGGTGATGGTGCTTGATGCTGAAACCGGTCCGACCACGCGCGACAAAAAGGTGGCGGCAAAAATCATTGATGCCCAAAAGGGGTGCCTGCTTCTCCTTAACAAGTGGGACCTTGCTCAGGATGCCGATGAAGAAATTACGCAAACGAAATATTTGCCGGCACTCCGCGAAGCCCTCCCGTTTCTGGGCTTTGCGCCTGTGCTCTTTGTCTCCGCAAAAAGTGGATACAACATTAAGCGCAGCATCGAGGCCATCGACTATGTGGCGGCCCAAACGCGCACCGAGATTACCACCGGAGTTCTCAACCGTGTGATTCAGCACGCCTGCGAGAAATATCCGCCGCCCATCGCCAAGGGGAAACGGCTCAAGGTCTATTACGCCACCCAGACCGGCACGCAGCCGATCTACATTAAGCTTTTTGTAAACCACCCCGACAATGCGCGCTCCAACTGGCTCAGCTATCTCAAGAATCAGCTGCGCGAAGCCTTCGGCCTTGAAGGCGCGCCCATGTTCATTAAGCTGGTCGCCCGGCCTCGACCGAAGAAATAGCTTTACTGCAAAGCCAAAGTATTGCAAACAACCTATTAGTGTAACGCGTGTCTGCAAGTAGTCGCCATACAAGGAGGTAAGGGGCTAATGAATGTACCAACCGCAATTCAAAGCCGTCGGGCAGTACGGCATTTTGATCCCAGTCAGAAAATCGCAAAAAAGGAGATCGATAAACTCCTGTCGCTAACCCTGCTGTCTCCCACTGCATTCAATATTCAGAACTGGCGTCTGGTTATGGTGCAGGACCCCAAATTGCGGAAAGCAATCGGCAAAGCGTCGTGGTCGCAGGCCCAGATAACCGATGCCTCGCTGCTCGTGATTCTCTGCGCCGACCTCAAAGCGTGGGAAAAAGAACCGATTCGCTACTGGCGCTCTGCCCCGGAACCCGTGCAGGAATTTATCATGCCGGCCATTCAGCGCTACTATAACGGGCTTGACCAGGTGCAGCGCGATGAAGCCATGCGCTCTTGCGGAATCGCGGCGCAAACGCTCATGCTCGCAGCCAAATCCATGGGCTATGACTCCTGCCCCATGGACGGCTTCGATTTTGATGCCGTCGGCGATTTAATCAACCTGCCCGAAGACCACGCCATCTGCATGTTTGTCGCCATTGGCAAGGCCATTGAAGAAGCTGTGCCACCGCAGGACAAGCTCCCGATGGAAGAAGTGATCATTAAAGACCACTTCTAATCGCAGGCTTTCAGGAAATCCTCCGCTGAAACCTTCCAATTACTGGAAGCGTTTTGCTACATTGCGTCGAATGCAGAACAAACCCGTCATCCAGCTGTTGCCCGATCAGGTGATCAACAAGATTGCCGCCGGCGAAGTGGTCGAACGCCCCGCTTCAGTGATGAAGGAGCTGTTTGAAAACTCCTGCGATGCCGGGGCGACGCAAATCAGCGTCGAAATTATTCGCGGCGGGCGGCAGCTCATCGCGATAACCGACAATGGCTGCGGCATGTCGCGCGACCAGGCCCTGCTGAGTATCGAGCGCCACGCCACGAGTAAGATTCGTTCGGAAGCCGACATCGAGCACATTCACACCCTCGGCTTTCGCGGCGAGGCACTTGCGGCCATTTCCTCCGTATCCCGCTTCACCCTGATCACGCGCCAAAAGGAAGATCTGGCCGGAACCGAAGTCCAGATTGCGGGCGGGAAGATGCTCGGCGTAGAGGATATAGGGTGCCCGGTGGGCACACGGATCGAGATCCGCAACCTCTTCTTCAATGTCCCCGCCCGGCGCAAATTCCTGCGCGCGGAACAAACGGAACTTTCCCATATCCGCCAGCTATTCTTTGTTCATGCACTGGCCCACCCCGAAGTGGGCATGAGCCTCAAGGTCGATGAACGAACCGTCTACAACCTTCCGGTGGCGGGAAAACTGGAACACCGCATTGGCGAACTCTTCAAGCCCGGATTTTTGGAACAACTGCTGAAGGTGGAGCATTCCGCAGGCGACTATACGATCCGCGGCTATGCCGGCCTTCCGCAAACCGGCCGCAAGGACCGGCAGGACCAATACGTCTTTGTTAACGGGCGACCCGCATCCGCACCTGTGGTTTATCATGCACTCAACGAAGCCTATCACTCGCTGATCGCCAAGGGCCGCTTCCCCGCCATCTTCCTTTTTATCGAGATGGATCCAACGCTGGTCGATGTGAATGTTCATCCCACCAAAAAGGAAGTCCGCTTCCGGAACCCCAACCCGCTGCGGGATGCGGTGATCGGTGCTCTACAGAAAGCACTCAGCTTCCAGTCCTTCGAGACAGAAACCGACTCGCTGCCGCTCTCCCTCCCCAAGCTATCGTTGCCGGCGGCTCCTGTTCGTCCGCGGTTTGAAACCCAAGGGAAGATGGATGACCTGCTGGTTCGACCGGAGGTGATTGAGCCCCGAACGCCGAACAGGAGCAGCCCAACTCCGCAGAACAAAATTTCGCAGGAAAAAGAAAGTCCAGCGGCCACCGAAGCCCGCGCCACGCCCCCTAAACCCCAAACCGCTTCGCCTTGGGGCTGGTGCCGGATTGTAGGACAAATTGGCGAAGGCTTTGTGGTACTCGAGACCGACGATGGGTTTGTGCTGATGGAACCGCGTGCTGCGCATGAGCGGGTGCTGTTTGATAAGTTCATGACCGCCGCACGGGAACACACCGTCCAGAAGCAGGGACTGCTTGCACCGGAAACGATTGATCTGCTTCCGGCAGATGCCCAGATCGTACACCGTCATATCGAACTGCTTCAGGAACTTGGGTTTGGTATTTCCGCATTCGGCGGCGATACGTTCATTATTGATGCGCTGCCGGTCTATGTGCAAGAGGGCCCGGTGGAAGCGTTGCTGGTGGATATTGCGCGCGAACTGGAAAAGGCCGGGAAAAAGCGAGGCGCACGCGAGCTCGTTCAAGAACGGATTGCACAGGCAGCCTGCCAGACCGCCGTACGGGCCAAAGACGGCTTATCTGAAAAAGAGATCGAAAAGCTGGTGGCCGACCTTGCCAAAACCGAAATGCCCTACACCTCGCCCCGGGGGCGCCCAACATTAACGTTCACCAGCTTTACGGAACTGAACCGGAAGTTTCACCGGGACTGATTAAAAGTGGGCAATTTTGCGGTAGCTACGGGCAATCTTGTAGCGATGGCGCCCTTCTTCAACCAGCTTGGTAAAATGCGTCCGCGCCTTTTCGTAGCGATGCTGCTCTTCCTCCGTCGCCGCCAAAGCGTTCTCTACCTTAAGCTGCTGAAAAGGTTCCTCGGCGAGTTTGACGGTGTTGTGGATGGACCGGACAATATCGTTGGCCCGACGCTGGTACTCTTCGGACTGCAGCGCGACCGACGCCTCGTTTGCGCCCAGGAAGCTAAAGAATGATCCTTCGGACCGTTCAACCATGTTTCTGAGATTCAACATGGAAAGAATTGCTTTCACATTGCCGGCCAGCAAATTGATGAAGTAGCAAAACTGTTCGTCCATCTCGTTTTTTCCAGATTCGCGAATCGAAAACCGGGCGTGCTGACGAGCCACGCGCAGCATAAACAGGATGTTTTCGTAGTCATCCGCGAGAATTTCTGCACAGAGTTCCTGCCGTCCGGCGATTTGCTCTACTGCCATCTCGAAATACACATCGCGACGAGCGAGGTGCACGGGGCGGTTTTGCTCAAAATGGTTGATCGCTTTCACAGGTTTAGAACATTACAGGAAAGTCATATTTGTTCGAGTTCTTAATCCAACTCTTTCTTACTCCGTATAGCTTTGGGCAAGGCTCTCTGTGCTTAAGCTCGCCACAATGTATGCTTCCTGCCGAAACTCTAGCCGGAAATCAGCATCTCGAAGTCCTGGAAGTGTGAAACATTACTTACGATTCCGGCTTGCCATTTAAAGCCGGATTCGTAGACTGCGTAGCTCTTTGGTCAAGACGGGGCGTGGCTCAGCCTGGTAGAGCGCTACGTTCGGGACGTAGAAGTCGCTGGTTCGAATCCAGTCGCCCCGACCAATCTTTTTTACGGCGAACTCAATACGAGTTCGCCTTTTTACTTTAATGTGTCGCTTGGGATGGCAGGCGGGCCGCCTGCGATACGTATCGCCGCCGGCCCTGTGTCGTGCGACAAATTAAAGAGCGTTGCTCTAATCGCTGAACGCCAGAGTCTCGGCGGCGCTCGAAGGAATCCAGCAGGTCTGACCGTCGGCCAAACGGATATACCACCAGTTACCCCGGGTTTCCAGCCGTTGGAATTCCGTTCCCGAGTGAAGCGGATCAAGAAAGGCAGGGGCATACATTTCCCCATCCCCCTTTCTGGCCAGCACTTCGGATGTTGTAATCACACCGGGTTCGGCCAGTCGTTTCTGAATGGTTTCTGTCAGTAGGGACGCGATCATGGCCACGGACAACACTCCCGCAACTGCCGCTGTGATGCGTGCTTCTTTTTTCCGGGTCCGCCTGGCCCAAACCATCGCGCCCCAGGCGCTTGGCCAGCTGATGGCAAAAATCCACCAGCGCAATGCGGGCGGGGTGTTCAGGTGCCAGCCCAGTAGGTTGGATACCAGTGGAGGGGGGTTCTTTTCCGGAATCAGATCGGTACGCATTTCAAGAGCGGATTTTAAGTTGTACTGAACATCCAAATTGTTCGGGAGATAATTTTCCGCGCGGCGATAGTTCAGGATCGCGCGGCCCACATCGCCAGCCATAAACCAGGTGTTTCCCAGTGTGTAGAACAACTGGCCGTTGCGGAGGCCCTCTTCTTCTACCAGATAATTATAGTGCCGTGCCGCTTCGGCATACATTGTGGCATTGGTTGCCGCCCGGAACATGGCCTGCGCTTTTTCCAGCGTCTGGAGCTGGTAGTCGGCGGCCAGCGACGGGAACACCGTCAACATCGGCAGCATAAAACTTAAAACTGAAAGCTTAACATTCAACTTCATTTCAATGTCCTTTCCACCGCCTTCACAATGCGTGATGCGTTATGGATAATCTGCTTGGCATTGGCCGCTCCGTCATAGTCGGCCGTGAAGCGATAGGCTTCGCATAACCCGAACAGATGACCGAGCTGCTCCAGAGTATCGGTATCCGCTCCGGTTTCGGCCAGGCGGGTTTGTACTTCGCGGAAGGTCAGGGCTCCCGGAGCGAGGTGCAATCGGTCGCCGAGGTAAGCGCGCAACACATGATCAAGCTCGCTGTAGACCGAGCTTTTCATCTGGTGGCCTTGAATGATGTGTGTCGCATTCTTGCGATAGACTTTATAGGCGCGTGCGGCTTTGGCAGTACGTTGGATATGATGTTTTCGCTCACCAAACAAGGAGACCAGTGCAAACCCGCCGACGATGAGCGGGGGAAGCAGCAGAACTGGGAGCGCCAATGCAAGAGGAGCCCAGCCCAAAAGGGGGCGCCGTTTGTTTTCGAGCATATCGGGGTTTTCATAGTTCTGCCGAATGCCCTCTTCGACGGAGCGAAGTCGGCTCTGGAATGCGCTGCTATCCAATCCGAATACGCCGATCTGTTCTGCCGGTAAAACCTTTAGCGGGATCGGGGCGGATTGGGCAATCACATAGGCATTGGAGGTCGGGCTAAAATAGGCCAGCGAAAGGGGGGGCACTTCTTCAATGTTGGTTGAAAGGGGGCGGATGGTCTGGGTGTAGATCTTTGATTTTTCGGTGCGTTGCGGAAGCGAGCGGTCCGATGGAACCTCGAAATGGTTAACCAGCAGCGGTTGATAGCGCAGCGGTTGGAAAAAAATATTTTCCATGAATCCGGCTGCCGTGATGGTAATGGTTAGTGTGACTGGTTCTCCAACACGCACCTCGATCGGTTCGGCCGTTGCCGCAATGGTATAGTCGCCGACCATTCCATTGAACAGAGAAGGACGACCGGTGACGGGCAGGGGTTTAACATCAAGGGTGACCGGGGTGGATTCGGTGTAAATTCGGGTGTAATTGCCGCCGGTCAGGTTTTGATCAAAGAAGGTATTGTCGAAATAAGCCGGATACTGGAAGGCCGATCGTCGGCTATTTTTGTTTTGTAGACTTTTCTCCTTCTCGCCGGCGCAAAGCAGTGTGCTGGGCTGGATAATGAGTTTTCCGCTCTTTTTGGGAATCAGAATCTTGCTGAAGGAGAGCGACTGGTGCCGCACCTGCATCACGTCATAGCTTTTCCGGGTGGCCAGCACCCGGGTACTCTGAACGGGCAGGCCGGTTGTCTGGGCGCTCTTTTCCTTCTCGGGTTCGTAGCGTTCTAAAATCTGGAAACGTTTATCGTTCATCACCGGATGGTTGAAGTCCACTGCTTTGAGCGCCCCGAATTGGTAGGTACTGTCCCATGTGGTTGTCAGCAGGACCGGCTCGCCTTGGTAGACCGTCTTTTTCGAAAGAGCATTCTCGATTTTCATGCGGTCGGTCGGTGCCGGTTTTTGGGCAAGGATGTGCAGTGGCTGTGTCGAAATGGACTCCTCCTCCGCCAGGTAGGAGAGCGAAGGGATGGTCAGTTCACCTTCGGCGGTAGCACGAAACGCGTAGCGAAAAAGAAATGTATCGGGTTCGCTTGTGGCACTCCCCGCGGTAACGGGAGTTACATTAAAGCCTTGGATTTTCCCGATTTCCGGCTCGTCCGGAAGCTCGGGAGCTTTCACAATAACATCAACGAAAAAGACCTGCCCGAGAAAGACATTGGTCTCTGCCGTGTTCGCATAGGCATAGAAATTGGTCGATGCAAAGATGGGTATTGCTCCCAGTATAGTTGTCCCGATTAACAGCATTTTTTTCCAGCAGTCCATTATTTCGTCACTCCCATCGGGCTACCAATCCTTCTCAACGGCCTTGTATGCTCCGGCCTTCTTTTCCTTGCGGCGCTCCTGATTCTGGATCTCTTCGGCAAGGATGTCCATTTCGGTCTGGTTTGGAGGCGGCACTCCGCGGATTTCCTCATATTCCGAAAAGTCACCAAACGGGTCGGCCTCCTCATACATGTCCGCATCTTCGTCCGACTCGCTATAGTCCATATCATAATCGTCGTAGTCTTCCGACTCTTCATCCGACTCGCCATTCTGCTGGTCGGGATCCTCTGGAGCGGCTCCCAGTGCGGCGATCAGTTCGGCCAGTGCCGTTGGCTGGTCGGGCACTACCATGGCGTCGGCCGCCTGGGTCGTATGCTCATAGGTTTTCTGCAGCGGGCCCGGCATGCGGGTTCCGTCCGGCAAATCTATGCTTGTATGCAGGCCGGAAGCCTCCATCACCTTGGTCAGCTCGCGGGTCTCTTTTTCCAAGGCGCTCTGTGGCTCACCTGCCGTTTGATTTTCAATCAGCTTCGTTTGCCGCTCAATCAGCTCCTGAAGTTTTTCGCGGATATATTTGATCAGCTCGTTTTCCTGCTTTTCCTTTTCCTCTTGTTGGCGAATCTCCTCCTCAATCGTGGCGGCAATTCGCTGGCTCATTTCAAGGTTGTAGGCGGCATCCGAAAAGTCGGGTTGGTATTCCAGCGCCATGCGGTAGAACCACACGGCCTGCTGGCAGTAGCTTATGGCGGCATGGGGGTCGGCTTCGCGCAACCCTTCGGCGGTCTTGATCTTGCAGTTTGCCAGATTATACCAGCATTGGCCTCGCATGGCATCCGTCTCGGCCATTGATGCTGCATACTCGAACGACTCGACCGCCTCCTCAAACCCGCCCGTTCGATACAATGCATTGCCAAGGTTAAAGTAAATTCCGGCCCGTTCCGGGGCTTCCACGGCGGCCTCTCGGTAGGCGGCGATGGCATCGTCGAACCGCTGCTCTGCATACGCCTTTCCTCCTTCCCGGAACAGCTTTTCCGGATTGGCGTTTGCAGCACCGGCAAGGAGGAGTACGCAAACCAGTAGACGCGCGCTTCCAGCCGCGTTGCGACGCATCGATCGTGCGCAACGAGGCAAGATGCCTCGTCTACGTTGCCGTTCGAGCCTCACCATTTTTTCCTCCACCGGTTAGTGATTAAAAGAACCACGACCGCGCCGCCGAGGAATAGGTGAAACTTTTCTTTGTAACGTTCCAATACCTGGCTGTCCGACGATATGCGCTGTGCGTGCTCCATCACCTGCTGGTAGATTCGCTTCAGGTCGAACGGGCCGTTGGCCACCTCGAAATAGGTTCCTTCGGGGGTGGCTGCCGTCATCTGGCGCAGTGTTTCAGAGTGCAGCTTGGTCCATACCTCGGTGTTGCCATGCCTCATGAAGGAGCGGGTACCGGTTTCTTCGTCCTCCAGCGCGATGCGGCTTCCGCGTGCGCGGTCTCCGATGCCGATGGCGATAAGGCGTACGCCGGCTTCTCCCAGCGTCCGGGCGGCTTCGATTTCATCCGGTCCATCCACCATGTCCTCGCCATCGGTGATCAGGATTAGATCCTGCATGCCCGTTTTTTCGGAATCGATCAGTTTGTCCATGACTTTTTCGATGGCATTGGCAACCATGGTTCCGCCCGCGGCCACACTCTCCGGCGTGGCTTGCCGGAGGGCCATTCGGAAATAGTCATAGTCGACCGTCAATGGGCAGCGGATTTCCGCCGATCCGGCAAAAAGAACGAGCCCGACGCGGTCCCCGGTCAGCGCCTCCACGCAATCGAGGATCGCGGTCTTCGCGGCTTCGAGTCGGTTCGGGTGCATGTCCTCGGCGAGCATGCTGCGCGAGACATCGAGCAGGAAGATGACATCGCGTCCGGTTTCCTGCAGGTGTTGTTCCTGCAAATCCCACGCCGGGCGGGCGAGGGCGAGAATAACAAGGGCAATCGCCAGGCCGCTTCCGATGGATTCCCGTTTACGGCTGAAGAATGCCGCATCAGCGCCAAAGGCCTTGATGGCCTGTTTGCGTTTGACTGCGGAAAAAAGGAACAATCCGGCCGCGACCGGGACCAGCCATAACCAGATGAGTGCGGTCGGATTGTAAAAATGGATCATGCTCATGGAATCCTCCTGAGCCAGGTTGTGGTCAGCAGAACGTGTCCGGCGAGGAGCAGCAGTCCCGTTGCGGCGAACGGCTGAAAGATTTCCGTAAAGGTTTGGTAGCGCATCGTTTCGATTTCGCTGGTTTCCATGGCATTGATTTCGCTGTAAACATCGCGAAGAGAGGTTTCGTCGGTGGCGCGCCGATAGATGCCGCCGGTGGTTTCGGCCATCTTTTGCAGGATGCGCTCCTGAACCAGCGGTTCTGCCTCAATCTGTACGGGTCCTTCCGGGGTCTGGATCGTCTTCATTTCCGGAGGGTCGGTGATCGCGATGGTGTGGACGCGGATGCCCCAGTGTTCGGCCAGCGCGGCCCCCTCCATGGGCAGGTGGCGTCCGCAATTGTTATTGCCGTCGGTCAGCAGAATGATCACCTTGCTGTTGATGGTGTATTCCGCCGGTTCGTCCGTTTCGGTGCTGTAGCGTTCTTCCGCGGTCTTGAGGCGGGGGGGCGCCCGCGGCGCTGGGGCGGCCACAGGCGCCGCCGCCCCGCTCGCCGCGGGGCGCGCTTGTGCGGTC
>CAZWZW010000087.1:0-11797 GCA_964639125.1 uncultured Verrucomicrobiota bacterium | reverse complement strand
CAAATGCCGAGCCCATCAGGTAAAAAATATAAAATGCAAAGAAGAGCCAGAGCGGGCTCAGCGTTTTCGGGATCATCATGAACGACAGCAACCGCGTCCACTGCCCGACCTGCACTAAACCACCAACCAACACCAAATCAGAAACATCCACGTAGCCGCCCATCAGCATCACTACACCGATCGTCTGAATCGCCAGCAAATAGAGTGTCAGATTTGGAATCGCCCACGACCCAAACCGCTTTTCAAGAGTTGAAATCCAATCCATAGAGCCGAACAGTAATCAATACACTCAGCGGTTGAAAGTTCGGATTGCGTGTAAATATAAAATGCGTACGGAATTCTGGAAAGATAAGCAGCAAGTCAAGCGATTCACCGACGACTCATAGACGCTCGAAAAGAATCATCGTTTCCGGTAGCGTTCGCCCAGGCTTTTCTGTCTCGGAACTTTCCATGGGAATTTTTTCGCGGAAAGCAAGTTGGGATGACTGATCTCCCGCATGACTTCCTGACCGCCCGCAACCGGCATATATAACCGAAGGCGGACACCAACAATCTCATCCGCCGATGAGGAATTGGACGCCTTGATGCTTCGGTTTTTAACGGCCGTTATTTTCTTTTCGTCTCTCGCCGGCACATCACCCACCTTCTTGCTATAGAACTTGGTTTCGATATAGCTGCGTCCGGCATTTTTCTTTGCGCGAAAAAGACAATATTCCATTCGCAGGCCTTTGAGGTCGATTCTGCTGTTGTTAATCAGGTGGAGGGAATAGGTAACGGGTCTTTCCTTGCGAACAGCGGAAGAGAATCCAACCTTGCCGGTCGTTTTCCACTTCCCGTCTTTTCTTCCGATCGATACTCGAAAAACGGAGGTATCGCGAAAGGGTTCTGCCATCTTCCAGCCATTGATGAACACATGGTCCTCCGGGGAAAAAATATCAGGATTCACCCACATTTTTTTTCCGGAGCCCGTCTCCAGCTGAATGTTTCCAGAGACCGCGTCGGACCGAAGGATGCGGGCTTCGACCTGGCGGCCCTGCAGGTCCGTAAACGTATAGAGCTCCTCGCCCCATGCGATGCCCATTGTCATAATCACGCATATTGTGATAACTAACTTCATGTATATAAAACCTTTTAGAGCAACTCTCTTTCAATTTATCGCAACAACAGGGCCGTCGGGCCGGCGGCGATACGTATCGCAGGCGGTCCGCCTGCCATCCCAGATGACATATTTTGAACCGGGGGAAACTTGGTTTGGCGCAGAAAATGAGGATTCCCCACGACAACTGATTTTGTTTACGATTTCAACAGGATGCGCACAACCTCGGCCGCAGAGAAATCCAAGCTGCCTTCCAAACAAAACTGACCGATGTCGGCCAGATCATCACCCATCGTAATCAAGCACTTCTCTTCGGTTCCATCAGGCAGACGTTGCGGCATTCCAACATTGGCGCTGAGTGCATTGCAGAGGCACTTGCGGCCCACCGTATCCTCTAATCGCCCCCCTTTGGCCACATAGGCCGCCACGGGTTCGGCCGCGCAACGGTAACCCATTTTTCCGTCGGCGCGGCGGTATGGCTGGCGTAGCAAGCCAAGATCACAGATACGCTTGCGCTGCTGATATACGGCATCGTCGGACAGACTGCCGGCGAGATCCGCAACCTTGAAAGGAAATCCGGTCGGCGATGCAAGCGGATCCGTGACAATACGAGCAGTATTGGCGAGTGCGCCGGCAATCAGCTCGTGACGGACCTCAGGCAACAGACCTGATTCTTCACAGAGCGCAAAGGCGGTCCCCACCTGCACACCGCTAGCGCCCTCCGCCAGCGCGCGTTGCACCCCTTCGGCCGATCCAAACGATCCGGCCAGCCAGAACGGAAGCCCGATGTCTCGAAAAGCCGACAGCTTCGCATCATCACGCGTCCCATAGATCGGTTCGCCGGCGTCGTTATACGTTGTTTTTCCTCGTGGGGGAGCATTGTGGCCACCCGCTACATTGCCTTCGACAATAAATCCATCAATCTCTCCGCCCACTTTGCGCAAAAGAATCGAAGCCAGTGCTTCCGAAGATACGATCGGCAGAAAATCCGGACGCTGCATCACATCCGGGACCGGGCCTTCATCCATAAATTTTGCGGGATCGAAAATCTGTTTAAAGATCTCGTTTCTACCATCAGCACCGGCAATCTGAATGGGATATTCCGCCGGCTTATGCTGCGACAATGCGCTTAAGACATCTGGAATGGCCAAGGGAATCCCCGCCCCCATAATGACTACGGTCACGCCAGCCAGCAAGGCTCCGTAGATCGAGGCTAAATGCGGCAGCTGAATTTTTTCAAGATAGTTAATTCCAACCGGGTTGGAATGATTTTCCCGAGCCAGGAAGACTTCCGCAAAGTTACCGAGAATACAGAGTTCCAGCGGCTCCCGGCGGCCCGCCACATCCAGCATGGGCATCTTGCGGTATGGAGCATCTTTTGCTTTTCCACCCGGAATAAAAAAGGCATCCAGCGCGCGCTGGGCCATTCGCGGGAAGGGAAAGTGGGAAAATGCGCGACGAATATGGCCGCCCACATCCCCATCCTGAAGCCGACGCGCAATGATCTCGTCAAGCGCGGTACCGGAGACCACTCCGAGCTGGCCTATACGTGAAACGGCTTGGGCCAGACGCCAGTTTGAGATACTCGCGCCCATCCCCCCCTGAATAATTTTTGGTGGTGTAATTCGCATAAGGGCGGAAATATGACGAACCCGCACAACAATTGCTATGACAATCTCAAAAAGAGATGCCACGAATTACACGAATTACAGCGTTCTCTTTTTCCTATCCCTTGCAGCCACAGGCACCGGAAGCACATCCTTCGGACCTTTTCCTGGCCAGTTCCCGCAGGGTGGTATACGGGAAAAAGCCTGTATTATGGCCATCGGACCAATCGACGGTGATGGCATAGTTTCCAATGGCGCCCACCTTTTCGGCATGAATATCCGCGGGAATGGCCGTGGGATCGAGCAAGGGTGCACGCGTCATTTCGTCGACGCATAATGCGCAGGAGCACGCCCGGCGCAGCTCAAAGTTGGGCACAGAGATGGATTCTCCGGTTTCCTCCCAGGTCAGCGTGATGGCTTCATCGTCAAAGTCCACATGCGGACGGCTCGGTTTTTCCAGAGTCTTCTTGCCGAGCGTGCGGATGATAATATCCGTGGTTTCATCAGCGATGTCGCTTCCAACCAACGCCTCCAGCGAGCCACTCAGGCTTCCGGCGATCGGAAGCTCGGCAATCGTTTCCAAACCAAAGCGCTCCTCAAGAGTCTTCCCGCCCGCTTCGCCAAAGATGTAATGCTTTTTATCGCATCCATCGCAGATAAAGTAAGCCATGTTTTCAACCACGCCCAGCACGGGCACGTTTACCTTGTCGAACATCATGATGCCTTTGCGCACATCGGTCAGCGAAAGCTGGTGCGGTGTGGTCACGATTACAGAGGCATCAATTTGAACCGACTGCGAAATAGTCAGCTGAATATCGCCGGTACCCGGAGGCATATCGATGATGAGGTAGTCGAGCTCGCCCCAGGCCACATTGTGCAGGAGCTGTTGCATATATTGAGCAACCATCGGGCCGCGCAGCACGGCCGGGCCATCACCCGCCAGAAACCCGAACGACATTAACTTAAGCCCCTCCGCCTCATTGGGAATAAACTGTTGCTCCGGTGTGGCGCGTACGCCGGGGTTATGAAGGTTGAACAGTGTTGGAACCGAAGGTCCGTAAATATCGGCATCAAGCAGACCGACCGATGCGCCGCGCGCACCGAGTGTTCTTGCCAACAGTGCGGCCACGGTGGATTTGCCCACCCCGCCTTTGCACGAGCTGACCGCCAGAATATATTTTACATCCTTCAACCCGCTTTCGGCGGTGGACATCTGCCGATCTTCGCGTTTGCGGGCGGTCATCTTCACCAGCACCTGCTCCACACCGGGCAACTCGCCCACAAGATCGATCGCCTGCTTTTGGAAAACCGGACTCAGCGGACACGCCGGCGTGGTGAGTTCGATCGTAAAGGAAACGGTGCCTCCATCAATCTTCATGTCCTGTACGAATCCCAGCGACACAATATCGCGCTGGAAATCGGGGTCGATAATCTTGCTAAGCTCTTCGAGAATCTGTTGTTCAGTAACCATTGTTGTTTCCTTAAATTAAACCTAATGCGAGCAGTGCGGCGGTGGACATGTTTTCCCGAGTCCACGGAGGATCAAACACTAAATCGATCTCTACATCATTGACGCCCGCGGTTTCCTGTACAGCGCGTTGAATATTGCCGGGAATGAGTTCCGCCTCGGGGCAGTTGGGGGCCGTCAGAGTCATGCGAACATACACCTTATTGTGCTCATCCACATCCAGATCATAGATCAGCCCGAGGTCATAAACATTCACGGGCATTTCGGGGTCATAAACCATGCGAAGCGACCGAACAACCTGCAAAAACAATTCGTTATTCGCATCCTTCAACGGCTTGCGTTCTTTTTTCTTTCCAAACATTGAAAACTACTCCGTAGTGACTTCATCCTGAATTTTTTTCAGCGCAGCGTCGAACGTATGCCATGCGAGCGTGGCGCATTTAACGCGCACCGGATAGTCCTTCACGCCTTTGAGTACCGCAAGCTTACCCAGCGGAACATCCGCTGGATTCGGCGCGTCCTCGGTCAGGGCATGATGAAAACTCTCAAACAAAGCCAGCGCTTCCACGTCTTTCTTTCCTTTCAGCGCCATGGTCATCATCGAGGCAGAGGCGGTACAGATGGCACACCCATGGCCATCAAATGAAACATCCTCAACGATCCCGTCTTTCAGATTCAGATAGACATCGATCTGATCGCCGCACAAAGGATTGTTCCCGTGGGCAAACCCATCCGGATGTTCCATCTTGCGGAAGTTCCGTGGGTTCTTGTTATGGTCGAGAATGACCTCCTGATACAGTTCGCGCAGATTATCCATTATGAAAACATTCCTATGGTTTTAACGATGGCGTCCGCCAGCACATCAATTTCCTGAAACGTGTTGTACATTGCAAAAGAAGCCCGGGCTGTGGCCGGAACGCCAAAGCGATCCATGACGGGTTGCGCACAGTGGTGGCCGGTACGAACCGCGACGCCCTCGGCATCGAGCATGGTTCCGATATCGTGCGGATGCGCCGCATCCAGCACAAACGACAGCACACCGGCTTTTTGATCGGCTTCGCCAATAATCCGCAAACCATCAATCTGCTTGAGCTTCGACGTTGCATATTCAAGCAAGCCGTGCTCGTGCGCGGCAATGGCTCCCAGCCCGACCTTCTGGACATAGTCAATACCCGCGCCCAAACCGATTGCTCCGGCAATATTGGGGGTTCCCGCCTCAAACTTATAGGGCAACGTGTTGTAGGTTGTGCCCTCAAAACTCACGGAAAGGATCATATCTCCCCCGCCCTGGTACGGCGGCATTTCGTTGAGCAGCTTTTCCTTTCCATACAGCACGCCAATCCCCGTCGGGCTATAGATCTTATGTCCGGAAAAAGCATAGAAATCGCAATCCAAAGCCTGGACATCGACAGGAATGTGCGGCACGGCCTGGGCTCCATCAACAAGAACCGGGACGCCTTGGGCATGGGCCATATCGATGATTTCCTGAACGGGATTCACCGTGCCGAGTGCGTTGGAAACATGGACCACCGAAACCAGTTTGGTGCGATCCCCCAACAGCTCAGCAAAGCGATCCATTTCCAGTTCGCCCGCATCGGAGATCGGAACCACCTTCAGCACCGCGCCGGTTTGTTCGCAAAGAATCTGCCATGGAACAATATTGGAATGGTGCTCCATATGGGTGATCAAAATTTCATCGCCCTTTTGCAACCGAGGCCGCGCAAAACTCTGGGCCACCAGATTGATCGACTCGGTTGTCCCCCGGGTATACACGATCTCGTGCATGCAATCGGCGTTGATGAATCCGCGGACCGTTGCCCGGGCATTTTCATAGGCCTTGGTGGCATCCTGACTCAGCTGATGCACCCCCCGATGAATGTTGGAATAGCCCGATTCATAAAGATCCTTCACGGCATCAATCACCTGTACCGGGTGCTGGCTGGAGGCTGCGTTGTCCAGATAGACCAGTGGCTTTCCGTGAACCTGCTTTCCAAGGATTGGAAAATCGTTCCGGATCGATACCACATCATACTGGGCCACATTGTTCATGCAGTTACCTCTTCGAGCCAATCGTGCACCATCTGTTCAATACGGGTTTTAAGCATTTTACATTTTACTTCGTCGAGCACCTCGTTTGCGAAAGCAAAGGTGAGCATGGCATGCCCCCGCGCCAGATCAATGCCGCGTGTCTGCAAATAGTAGAGCGCCTGTTCATCAAGCTGACCCACCGTTGCACCATGCGTACACTTAACATCGTCCGCATAGATTTCAAGCTGCGGCAAGGTATTAACTTTTGCCGCACGACTCAGCAACAGGTTTTTATTCGACTGTATGGCATCCGTCTGCTGAGCATCTTTTTGAACAAGAATCCGTCCGCAAAAAACAGCATGCGCCTTGTCGTCCAGAATCGCCTTGTAGAGCTCGTGGCTGTTGCACTTCGGCACCGCATGATCCATGAACATATGCGTGTCAAAATGCTGCTTATCCTTAAGCAGATACAGCCCGTTGCAGATGGCCTCCCCGCCTTCGCCAGTCAACTTGCCGCGAATATCGTTGCGACCGAGCGCAGAGCCCATCGTAATCGCATGGTTGCTGAACACGGCATCCGCGCCCACCTGCGCTTCCAGGGTTTGGAAATGGAAGGCCGAGGCGCTTTCATTCTGAATTTTATAGTGATCGACCCCTGCCTGGTCGGCGGCAAAAACCTCCGTCACGGCATTGGTCCAATAATTCTTTTCGGCCTCTCCGATATATTCCTCGACTACCGTTACCTTGGCATGGGTGCCACAGGAAATAAAATTGCGCAGGTGAATCGCCGCACCAGCCACGTCGGCCAGATAAACCAGATGAATCGGTTCGTTAAATACAACGTTATCGGCTACCTCAACAAAAGCACCATCGGAGAAATAGGCCGTATTCGCCGCAACAAACGCACTTTGTGTATCGGCAAGACTCCCCAGCCGGGAATCAACATGATCAAGGATGGAGCCGATCCGCACGCCTTCCGGCAAACCGTCGAGAGTTGATTTTTCGTGCGAAAGTTTTCCGTTTTCAAAAACCAGGCAGCATTTGCCCAATGGCTGACACTCCAGCGATGCGGGTTTCCAGTCGCTGGAAAAATCCTGCTTCGCCACGGGCGAGACATCGGTAAACCGCCACAACTCCTCCTTTGTGGACGGAAAGCCACGTGCTTCAAAATCAGTCGCGGCCTCTTTGCGTAATTGTTTCAATTCCATGACTATGGCCCCTCTTCACCAGCCCATGAGGCATAGCCTTCATTTTCCAATTCAAGAGCCAGTTCCTTGCCACCGGACTTTACGATCTGGCCGTGTACCATCACATGAACAAAGTCCGGGACAATATAATCCAGCAACCGCTGATAGTGAGTGATCACCAAGAATCCGCGGTCAGGACCACGCAGCGCATTCACTCCGTCGGAGACAATACGCAGAGCGTCGATATCAAGGCCGGAGTCGGTTTCATCGAGAATTCCGAGCTTCGGTTCAAGCATCGCCATTTGGAAAATTTCATTCCGTTTCTTTTCCCCACCGGAGAAGCCGGAGTTAACGGCCCGCTCCAGCAGGTCGTCGCGAATCTTCACCACCTGCTTTTTGTTCTCGATTAAATCGAGGAAATCCATTGCGTCGAGTTGCTCTTCGCCCCGGTATTCCCGAACCGCATTCACGGCCGCTTTCAGGAAATACATATTGCTGATGCCGGCAATCTCAACCGGATACTGAAAGGCCAGAAATATACCGGCACAGGCCCTTTCATGTGCAGCCAAGTCATCGAGATTTTTCCCGTCGAACAGAATGTCGCCCTGGGTTTTTTCATAGGTCTCATTACCCGCCAACACATTTGAAAGCGTACTCTTTCCGGAACCGTTCGGGCCCATGATGGCATGAACCTCTCCTGGATTGATCGTTAGGTTGATCCCCTTCAGGATTTCGTTGCCCGCCACATTCGCGTGCAGATTTTTGATATCAAGTAGTGCCATTGTGTTCTCCAATCTAAAATTAACCCACAGAACCTTCGAGACTGACGCCCAGCAGCTTCTGCGCTTCCACCGCGAATTCCATCGGAAGTTCCTTGAACACTTCCTTGCAGAAACCATTCACAATCAGATTCACCGCTTCCTCGGTATCCAGCCCGCGCTGATTGCAGTAGAAAATCTGGTCTTCACCAATTTTGGTGGTGGTCGCTTCGTGCTCCACCTTCGCGGTCGGGTTGCCCACGTTTATATACGGGAAGGTATGTGCCCCGCATTGGTTCCCTATCAGCATCGAATCGCATTGCGAAAAATTACGCGCGTTTTCAGCGGTTTCCAGCACTTTGACCAGTCCCCGGTAACTGTTCTGCGCCTTGCCGGCGGAGATGCCTTTACTGATAATCGTGCTGCTGGTGTTTTTACCGATGTGGATCATCTTGGTTCCGGTATCGGCCTGCTGCATATTGTTGGTCACGGCCACCGAATAAAACTCGCCGACCGAGTTGTTGCCCTTGAGGATACAGCTTGGATATTTCCAGGTAATGGCGGAACCGGTTTCCACCTGCGTCCATGAAACCTTCGAATTATCGCCACGGCAATGGCCGCGCTTGGTCACGAAGTTATAGATGCCGCCCTTGCCATCCTTGTCGCCGGGATACCAGTTTTGAACGGTTGAATATTTGATCTGCGCATTCTCATGGGCAATCAGCTCAACCACCGCCGCGTGCAGCTGATTCTCATCGCGTTGCGGCGCAGTGCACCCTTCGAGGTAGCTGACATATGCGCCTTCGTCGGCAATCAGCAGTGTGCGTTCAAACTGCCCCGTGTTCGCGGCGTTGATCCGGAAATAGGTGGAAAGCTCCATCGGGCAGCGAACCCCCGGCGGGACATAACAGAATGAACCATCGGAAAATACGGCCGAGTTGAGCGTGGCATAATAGTTATCCTTATAGGGAACTACGGTGCCTAGATATTTTTTTACCAGCTCAGGATGTTCCTTCACCGCTTCGGAGAAGGAGCAGAAGATAATCCCCATCTCCTCAAGCTTACCTTTAAACGTGGTGGCAACCGACACCGAGTCGAATACGGCATCGACGGCAACCACTCCCGCCAGCATTTCCTGCTCGCGAAGTGGAATGCCCAGTTTTTCATAAGTTTCGAGCAGCTCGGGATCGACCTCATCGAGGCTTTTCGGCATATCGATTTTTTGCTTGGGCGCCGAATAATAACTGACGGCCTGATAATCGATGGGCGGAAACTCCACCTTTGCCCAGGTCGGCTCTTCAAGGGTGATCCAGTGCCGGTAGGCCTTGACGCGCCATTCGGTAAGCCACTCGGGCTCTTTCTTGCGACGCGAAATTTCGCGAACGACCGACTCGCTCAGCCCAGGCGGCATGCTGTCGGATTCGATATCCGTAACGAATCCGTACTTGTATTCCTTGTCCGCCAATTCATCGAACGATTTTTCGTCTTCAATCTTCATATTAGCCTTATATGGTCCTATTTCCGCATCGGGAAGGTGTGCTGCATCAGCTGGGTGAATGGATGGATTTTAGCCTGAGGCCATGTCGGCCAACGTAAGTTGATCCAACGCCTGAATCACTGTACCGTTTATTTTTTGCCAGCTATTGCTTACCTGACAATTTCGATCGCAACCTTCCTCACCGGAACAATCGGTAATAGCCACAGGCCCTTCAACGGCCTGAATAACCTGGGCAGCGGTAATTAAATGAGCGGGCCGAGCCAAGGAATAACCGCCCTTGCTTCCCTGATGTGATTTCAGAATCGATCCTTGAGTCAAAATCTTAAGCACCTTGCTTACGGTTGGCAGCGCTATACCACTATTTGCGGCTAAATCTTTGGCATTGTGCAATAATTCTTCATCCGCATTGGCCATAAACGCCAATAAAATAAAGCCATAATCCGTAATTTTAGTGATTCTGAGCATACAAACCTACCTTGCATATTAGACCTTATTAGTCTTAATTCGTTGACAAGGTATCAGAAGCACTGGGGCGCGCAAGCATTTTGTACCATTTTTAGTCCTATTTGAATGAACCTACCCAAAACCAAAGGATTCTACAATCCTTTAACATGCCTGCTTAAGCCTGAGCAAAATTTGCGCCGGGTTGCTAGGCCCTACGAATCCCGATGCTCTTCCTCAACTTCACCGAACATTAACCCCGCCCTAATCCATTCCTAACATTTCAAACGTACTCTTTTTGGCGTCATTAAGGAATTCTTGTACCTATGAACCCAAAAGCCGCTGCCAGCCTAATAATGAGTCATGCCGCCAGTCGCCGCCAACGTATAGGTGCACGATTCGGACAGGGGTTGCTTTTCCTGATAACATCACTTTCCACCTTTGCAGTGCTTTTCATCTTTTACTTTATCCTGAAGGATGCCCTCCCCTTCTTTAAACTGGAGGGCTTCAAGGAGTTTTTCACCAGCGCACGCTGGTATCCGTCCGGCACGCCGGCTGAATTCGGTGCATTGCCCATCTTTATGGGCACAGGACTTGTCACGCTCGGCGCGATCGTGGTTGCGGTCCCCCTCGGCATTGCCGCATCCGTCTGCCTGAGCGACCTGCTCCCCTTTCATGTACGACAAATTGTGAAGCCAGTCATTGAAGTCCTGGCGGCCATCCCCTCGGTCGCCTACGGCTTCTTTGCGCTGGTGGTTTTTGCTCCGTTGCTGCAGAACCATGGCGGTGCCATTCTTTCGACCGGCGTCTGGATTGTACTGGGGCCCATCTTCGCCCTGCTCGTCGTCGTGGCGGGGGGTCCGCTTCTCCGCGCGCCACAGAAGCCGCGGGAAACCGTACACGTCAAGGCCATGCGCCCCGAGCGTGATCACCTTGAGATACAATTCCCACGCGTAGAGGGCTATCGTGTCGAGCTTCCCGAAGAGCGACTCACGGCTGAATTCAACGACGATTCAACGTTAGAGCTGACGCCCGACATTGTAGGGCCTTCTATTACACGTAACTCAGGGATCATCGGCGAAGCCGTCGACCTGAATCTCATCCACACCGGCGACCTTCGCCGGTCAACACTGCTGTTTCACCTTACGCAACGATTGCTCTATACCAAGTGGCGTGATCCCAGCGAGGAACCCAAGCTCCACCTCTTCGGCCAACTCAAACGCATTACACGGCAATGGCTCGATGACCACCTCGTCTGCAAAGGTATCACATTCCCGGCACAACTCATGTACCAAGAACTCGCCGACATGGCCTGCGAGCGGATCACCGCCGGTATCACGCGCAAACTTATCGGGGACAACCCCATCAAGGCCGTGCTCGACCCATACAACCCCACCGGCTCAACAATTCACGTGAACTTCAACACGTCGAAGAAGGATCGCTGGGAAACAGACGCTCGCCGCTGCCACGTAAACTGGGTCATACTCGATAGCGATTGGGAAGCCGAGTTCTGCCGCGTAGCCGAAGCACATCCGCGAGTTACAGCATACGTCAAGAATCATAATCTTGGATTTGAAGTACCTTACAAGTATGGTTCCGAGTCCCGCAGGTATCGACCAGACTTCATCGTGCTTGTAGACGACGGTAACGGTGACGACGACCTACTCCGTCTTGTCGTCGAAATCAAGGGCTACCGTCGAGAGGACGCCAAGGA
>CAZWZW010000086.1:0-11894 GCA_964639125.1 uncultured Verrucomicrobiota bacterium | reverse complement strand
CAAGGAACTCCGTGATCGCATGATCCTTGTCCTCGATTATCTCTGCGATAAGTAGCTTTTTTTCTGCGGTTTGTTTTTGTCCGCGAAGACGCCAAGTCACGAAGTTTCGGAATATATGCTTTGCGCCTTTGCGTCTTAGCGGTCATTTTTTATCCATGGCTAAAGCCAATCCATACGCAAAGCTGTTCCAACGCACGACCGCCGGCATCAAGCCCGGCTTGGACGTTATCACTGCCTTGCTCGAAGCTTTGGATAATCCACACCAAAAACTGGCGGTCATTCATGTGGCCGGCACCAACGGCAAGGGTTCAGTATGCGCCATGCTCGAATCCGTTCTGCGTGCCTCCGGCTTTAAGACCGGGCTCTATACCTCGCCGCACCTGATCGACTTTTCCGAGCGGTTTCGCATAGACGGGGCTCAAATTTCGGAAGAACGACTTGGGCAATATATTGAAAAACTGGAAGCGACTGCGGATCAGGTGGCGAAATCCCGCGATCAGCGCCCTTCCACGTTCTTTGAAATCTCCACCGCCATCGCATTTCAGTATTTTACCGATCAGGGCGTAGACATCGCCATCATCGAAACCGGCATGGGTGGACGCTGGGATGCCACCAACGTGGTGATCCCGCTTGTTTCCGTCATTACGCACATCGATATTGACCATACCAACTTTCTTGGCGACACCATTGAGCAGATCGCCGCCGAAAAATCCGGTATCATCAAACCCGGTCGCCCGGTCGTTTCTGCGCCGCAATCCGCCGAGGCCATGGTGGTGCTGCAGCAGGCGGGGATGCCGGTCATTTGCAGTGCCGAGACGGTTTCGGTGGTCAACGTAGACGGAGCTTTCAGCTCCGTCTACACAGGTGCGCAAAAACTCAAGGTCGAGACTCATTCGCGCAACCTGCCGCCGATCAACCTGCCGCTGCTCGGCGAATGCCAGCGCGAAAACTGCGCCGTCGCCGTGGCCGCATTGGAAGTTCTTGCCGACATGCTCGACGTTGAGCCCGAGTTTAAAAAAGGGTTGGAGTCGGTGGAGTGGGGCGCGCGGTTTCAGATACTCGAAAATGATCCGCTCATCATTCTCGACGGTGCACACAATCCGTCGGCCGCACATGCATTGGTGAAGACGCTCAAGGAAAACTATCCAAAGCATCAGGTTGGATTCATTCTCGGCTTCCTCGACGACAAGGACACGGTTGAATTCCTTTGCGAAATCAAACCGCTTGTATTCAAGGCATGGACCATTCCCATCGACGCCCCGCGCGGCACGACCGCCGGGCAATCCGCCGCCCAATGCATAGTCGCCGGAATCGAAGCGTCACCTTCGGATGTTACCGATGCCTGGAACGCCGCCCGTGAATGGGCATCATCCGAACCGAACCGCCTTATCGTCATCACCGGCTCGCTCTATCTGAAGCAAATGCTTCAAACCGCAACTAGTTTGTAACCTTTTCCGTAGATCGATAGCAGGTGTTTAGGCTGCGTGGGATCGGGTTCGATTTTCTGGCGCAATTTGACGATATAGTTGTCGATAGTGCGGTTGGTTGGAAATGCCTCCAAGCCCCATATCTGATCGAGGATTTCATCACGGGAAAAAACGCGACCGGGGTCGGATCCGAGCAGTCGGAGGATGTCTGCCTCGTATCGACCGAGTTCCTCTTTCCTGTCTGCCAGTTCAATGGTCAGCTTGGACAAGTCGACGATGGCGTCGCCAATTTTCAGGCTATCGACATTTGACCCCGGCGCGGTGCGGTTGAGCACGGCTTTTACCCGGGCTACGAGTTCGAGCACACTGAAGGGCTTGACGACATAGTCGTCCGCACCAAGGCCGAGGCCCTGCAGCTTGTCGGCTTCAGCTGAACGGGCGGTTAAAAAAATTACGGAGGTGGTGTTGTTGGTTGCACGAAGTTTAGAAAGGACATTGAAGCCGTCAATGTCAGGCATCATGACGTCGAGCACGACGAGACCGTATTTTTCCATCAGCAGGCAGTCGAGCGCTTGCTGTCCACCGTAGGCGCAGTCGACCTGGAATCCCTCATATTCGAGGTTGTCGCGGATGGAGTTGGCCATTGCCTTTTCGTCATCAACCACCAGTAGCTTCATCATTTTCCTTTAAGTTTACCGTAAAAATAGAGCCATGGGGCTCGTTATTCATTACTTCGATGTTTCCGTTCATTTTCTCAGCGAGCTGTCGCGCGACGCTGAGCCCGATCCCGCTGCCGCGCCGGGCGGTCACCTTGGGATCGTCCGATCGTACAAAGTCGTCAAAGATATGTTTCTTTAGCTTATCGGGAATTCCGATACCCTGATCGGCGACGCGCAGTATAATCTGATCGTTCGATTGTTCTAGTTCGATTCGGATGCTTTTCTCCCCGTCGGAATACTTTAGGGCATTGTCGAGCAGGTTGAAGACTATCTGCGAAAAGGCCAACGGATCGACCATTGCGCCGATGTCTGGATTGATCTTTTTTTCCAGTTCAAAGCCATCTTGATGCAAACGGCCTTGAAACGAGTCGGCAATGTTTTCACACAGGGCTGATAGCTCGGTCGGTTCAGGATGGATTTGCAGCGTGTTCCGTTCCATGCGCGAAAAATCGAGCACATTGTTAACGATTCCGGATAGCCGTTCGGCTTCGGTGAGGATGGTTTGATGGTAGTCATCTATTTTGTCGTTGGGAATCCGCCCATGGTGTAATGTTTCGGCATGCAGACGGATGAGCGAAAGCGGGGTGCGCAGTTCATGCGATACCGTGGCGATGAATTCGGTTTTCATTGCATCGAGCTCACGTTGCCGACGGGCTGAAATAATCATACCCCCCACTAGACCACTCCCCAGCAGGAACATCAGGACCAGGATTCCATTGCCGGTTCGGTATTGCTTATGGATCGTTCTCTTGGCGTCTTCGATCGCTGAAGTGGGAATAAACGCGATAAATCCGGGGATGATTTCTTCGTGCAGGGCATCCGGAATGGCATTGGTCAGCTGAAGGGGAGGGGTGGGGTTTATATTTGGGGTGTAAAGCAGGGCGAGTCCTCCTTCAGCAACCGAAAGAGTTTTTTCGTCAATCGTTGCTCGGTATACACCTTTCCTTCGCACGAGTTTTTGGTCAATGGTGTATGCAGTTTCCCAAAGGTTGCCGGTTCGCGCCTTGATTTGTTCGAGGTTTTCAGCTTGCTCCTGCAATAGATTGTTGAAGAAAACAATTTGTGATTTCGGGAGCGGGATATCCGATCGGTCGAGCAGGGCGAGTATGCAGCAGACCGTCTGAATATTGCTGTCCAGTTCCAGCATATTAAAATATGCGCCGAGCGTTTGATAAAGATCGCCTGGAGTCAGGATAGGCCGTTTGGCTGCCATCTCAAAGAAGGGGAGAGCTTCATGATTGGGCAGTCTCGCAATCCCCTGCTGGAATGCCTCATCAGCTGTTTGTTCGGAAACGTATTCCAGAAGCCCAGCGGTACAAGCAGGCACTACGCGGTCATCTAGAACCAGAAATAGTTCTGCATCCAATGCCTGCGATGTTCCATAAAATGCAAACTGTTGTTCTTCTTGCCGGGCAATGTTGTCCCGCAGGTTTTTTGCCTGCTGTTTTAGCAAAGTGCTATGCGATGCTTCCGCGGATGAAATAGACGCAGTGTACTGGCTGCGATTCAACAGAAAAGTGGTGACGAACAACCCGGCCATGAGGGCAAGAAGTCCCGTAGTGAGAACTCTGGGTAGCCGGGTGTTCATTGGTATGTCCTTAGCGGAGGATGGTGTTGTCGGTTACGTAGAGCGCAATGACCTTGTTGTGCATGAAGAACAGGCGCAGGCCTTTGTCGGCGTAGTAGGCGTGGCCGTTGCGTTGGCCTTTGCTGTTTTTGTAGAGGATACGTTCCTCGTAGTCGCACTCCCGGTTGTTCACGGTTTTTCGTGGCTTCCCGAGGATTTTCAGCACCTGACTCAGGGGAGTGCCAACGGTAAGCCCTCCGATCTCATAAACCGTTTTTTCCTCAAACCTGAACTCCACGATATTATCATTGAACATGAAGATCCTGAACCCATCCGGGTAGGTCATGATATATCTTTGAGGCAGACTGTTTTTCTTGAATGTATTATTGCCCCAGATGTAGCTCTCGGGTTCCCCGAAAGTACGCAATGCATTTTTGAGGTCGCCATTCATCATGTCAAAGCCATTTACATTTTCCTGTAGGCTGCCTTTTTGCCGGCCGGAATCGGCGGCCAGCATGTTTTCCATCGACAGGATCAAAGCTTCCGCTTTTGCACTATCTAACTCAACGTATTGCTTCCACAGGCTGGCAATTGGTTCGGGATTGCTGAGCCCGTGCCCGGCCGACTTTACCTTGCTGTTTTCGATAGCAAAGTTTCCAGTGGTTGGATCTTTGAATTGAGGATTCTCCTCGATGGTCGTGCTTGGCAATTTGTAGTCGCCGCTGGTCTGTTCGTTTTTCCAGAAGGTATTCCTCACTACCTTGAACTTGTTGCCGCCTTGCGGATCCTGAACGGAAAACCCTCTGCTGTTTCCTGAGAATATATTATTTTTAACGCTGATTTTACATGTGTTCCTCGTGTCGATACCCGAGTATCCTGAGTTGAGGATCAGATTATTTTCGATCTTTGTATCAGTATATGAAAACGCACTGATGCCGGTGCTGTTTCCTATGATCACATTGTTGATGATGCTACCATGGGCGGGCTTGCTTCCCAGATAGATTCCGCGGTTGCGGTTGTCGATAATGAGGTTGTCTCTTACATGGATTGTTCCGCCCGTGCTGCGAATGCCGTGATAGAGCGACCCGGTAATCACATTATTCTGAATGGTAACGTCACTGTCCTCATAGGCTGTGATTCCGCAATGCCCTGAATCCTGTATGATGCAGTCTTTGACCAGTCCTTTGGTGCCTTCGCCATATTGAATGGTGTATTCAAAGCCCTCGAAACGACACTCTTCCAACTGAACATTTGAGAATCCGCGGGCAAAGACAGACACGGGGGACCGCTTGATGTTGCCAAGCGCGATAAAGAGGCAGTCGCGGGCGACTACGGTTGCGTCCTGCGCTACGAGCGTGTATCCGGGTGGATCCGTTTTCTGGCTCGTTTCAAGTTGGTTCTTCAGGGTTAGCGATTCGATGGTCACTTTGCTTTTTGGGGCGGCATAAACAAGTGGTTGATCGGCTGTAACCTCAATAATGCAGGTGGCTCGGTTTGCCCCTTTAAGGGTCAGATTCTTGTCGATGGAGACGGGTTCCGAATAGAGGCCTTCGGGGATATAAATGGTACTGTCTGGCTTTGCGGCATCCACCAGTTTCTGAATCGTGGTATCGGTTTTTTGGAGTAGCTTTTCGTGACATTCCTTAATAGTGCTTTCGCTCTTATGGATGGTCGCGATATGGAGGAGCCGCAATAGACTTTGTTTGATAGCAACTTCGTTCTCTTTGTTGGGCTCTTTCTCGGAAATCGTTTTGTAAATGGCAATCGCTTGCTTGGTCTGCCCCTTGCTGGTTTCAAGAAAATAGGCTTTTTCATACTGCTGCTGCAGTTCATTGGCTATGCACACCTGTGCTGTGAACAGTATCGCAATCCAGAACACCCCTGATTTCATTAAGCACCTCCCATGGTTTATGAAGGTAATCTACATGGTCCGATCTTGCAAATTGTCATCACAATGTAAAAAAACGGGGACCGATATCCGAAAAGGGTAAATCCAAACTGACGATCGTCAGTTTGGATTTACCCTTTTGCCTGCGTGGGAACAAAAAAACCGCCGGGAAGGACGGTTCTATCATGTGGAGCAGGCTTTCTTGTCTGCTCATCTGTACGGGCAAAGATGCCCGCATCACGGTTGTCTAATGGCCTTCGTCAACGATAACGCCGGACTCAACCTGGTCGATGACCTTCTGGTATTCGTCGGTGAGCGGGCATCCGCATTTGTGGCCTTCTTCAACGGTGGCGTGAAGACGGGCCTGTTCAATGTGCCATGTTGCAACTTTCAGGTGCTGATCAACGTTCATTTGTTTCTCCTTGGGTTAGTCGTCAATTGTTAATAGTACCAATTGCGTCCAAGATAGTGGGGTTTGTTTTTTGAATCAACCCTTAAAGCGAAGGAATTATTTCCCGCTCCAGAGGACGAATTTCCGCCATTTTGGGTTGTAGGGGATTTCCTGTCATTTTTTTTGCTTTTTTGAGGAAGATTTCCCCGCATCGAGCGACTAGGCATGCACAAACACGTTGTGATGTTTGGTTGGGAGGGTACAAATGATACAGCGAGAGAGAGTTAGGGTTGTGGTTACCCATGGGTCATGCCTATTGCGCAGTCTGTTGATCGAGCGACTCGAGAAGGAAACATGGATTGAGGTCTGTGGGGCGGCATCCAGTTTTGAGGAGACCCAGGAGCTGGTTGCAAAGCATCGGCCACAGGTGTTGCTGATGAATATTTCGCTGAAGTGCAGCGCAGGCCTGATGTCGCTAAGAAAGTTAAAGCGAGGTTTTTCAGGGCTGTCTATTTTGGCCATATCGTGTGATTCGGAGTTTGATGGCCTGTATGCCGGACAAGCCCTGCGTGCCGGAGCGGATGGTTATATCTCGTCTGATGATGGAATTGAGACTCTCGTTCGCGCCATCTGGACGGTGGGAAGCGGCGAAGGATTTATGAGTCCCCGGCCCAAATTGAATAAAAGGTGGCATGCCGGGCCGGAGTCGGTTCTCGCCGGACTTTCCAAAAGGGAGGCTGAAGTCTTTTGCCTCACGGGATGCGGGTATGTGACCCAGCGCATTGCCGAGAGAATGGATTTGAGCGTGAAAACGGTTGAGTGTTATCGGGAGCGAATTCGCAAAAAGATGAAGTTGACCAGCGCGGAACTGCTCTATTTTGCAGCGAGCTTTATGCGCAGTGCGGCTCGTGAGGGTGTGAAAGATCCAGAAAACCTGCTGCTTAAAGAACGGCTTTTAACCACAAGGTAGTCGGCTGCTTCGTCGCCGGATCATTCCACACGGGTTGAAAGACGGACTGTTCTTCGCCCAACGACTGAAGCTGGGCTGTACCGAGTGCGGTTTCCCGGGGAGCAATGGTATCGATGGCTTTGCGGGTGATGATTTCGAACGTGTCCCCAACCCGCCCTCCGTGGAACCTTCCCCAGCCCGCCTGAAGCGTGCCGTTTGGTTGCAGACGAGCCGGAATCAGAAGTGGCCGGGTCTGGTTCAGGGTTTTCATGATTCGTTCGGCGAGCATCTGGCAGGCGCTTCTCATATCGTCGTAATCTTTGAACGGAGCGGAGGAAGAACTGAGTACGCGCGAGGTTTCGGTGTCGACGATCCGGAGGTGGATTTCTTTTTCCAGACCGGCCTGAATAATTTCCCCAAACAAGATTAAACTGGCGGGAAGCAATTTTCCGATTTCCGCGGCGACGCGTTGGTCGGCAAGCCCGGAACGCCCGAGTTCCACCTCTTGAAGGAGCGTGTCGAAAGCCTCGCGTTCAACCAGAATGCTTCCTCCAATGGAATCCAGACAGGTGTTCAAGCGTTCGCGAACCAGTTTGGTTTCCTCCGGATTGCTGCCGGTGGGGCCCAGACAGGCAAGAATACGCGGGCGGACAAAGGAAGTTTCCGGATTGGTGCGCGAATAGGTTTTGATCTGGCTGGCCAGATGGTGTAGGCGGTCCTCGGGTACTGTGGTGCGGAAGGCCGGCTCTGGAGCCACCGCTTCGGCCGTGGGTGCGACTTGTGGCAATGCGGTTTCGGAACGGACAAAGATAAATTCTCCTCCCGCGTGCGCCGGTGAGGCCAGCGGCCCCATTCGGACGAGCTGCCCGGTCAACTGGCTCACCTTGGTGCGGATCGATACTGCGATGTCGGAGGCCGAAAAGATATCCGTCTCGGCATATTGGAGATAGTTGATAATCTCTTGGGCAAAGACGCTGTGTCGAATTCCGCTGTCGAGTACCGGCTCCAGATTTCCACTGGTGATGAGGTAGCGCGATGGCACCGTCATTGCGCGCTGATACCAGCGGTCGGATTTGACCACTTCTTCCTCTCCCCGGAAGAGGGAACCTCCGTAGCAGGTATCGGCAATCAGTAAAACATGTTTGGCAGGCAATGCACTGAGAATGCGGCTGATGCTGCTGTTCCACAGCCAGTCTTCCTTGGCGGGAAGATCCATTCGCTTCCGTTGGGCGCCATAGGGGATCCAGTAGCCTTCATCCATCTGTTCGTCATAAAAACCGTGCCCGGCAAAATAGATGAGCAGGGCATCGTTGGCTGTCAGATGCATGAGCTGGTCGAGTGTCCGCAGGATATTTCCCCGGGTGGCCTTCCGGCCAAGCAGCTCCATAACGTCGAAGCCATAACGGGTTTTGAGGATTTCGCCCATGCTCTTGGCATCGGCGCGGGCGGTGCTGAGTGGCGGCCAGCCGGTTCCTGTATAGTCGTCTATGCCGATGACCAGCGCGTGATAGTTCAGTGTCGGGGCAGAAGATGGCGGGATAGGCTCTTTTTCCGTGACGACCGGTTTCGGACGGTCGCAACCTGCGAGCATCAAAACGAAAGCCCCCAAAAGTATAGGTTTATAGTTTGCTTTCATCGTGAAAAAACAAAGTCCCCCGCCCGGACGGAATTTTTGATTTGTCCTTTAGGCATTATAACGCGTGCGCTCGTGGACTCAACCTTGGAAATGACCAGTTCTGCGGGGCGGTTTTCTGCGTGGACGACGCGCCCTTGTTCAAAATCACCTTCGGAGCGGATAACGATAAATCGCATGCCGCTTTCTGCGCCCTGCTCCGCCCCGGCATTAATGAGAAAATGGTTGTCTTTCTGGCGGACGCTGGCTTGAATGAGAGGAAAGTGTTGTTCAATTTTCATGACAAGGCCATTGATCTGTTGCGGAAGAAGGCCCCGGTCTTCCAGATAGATATCCTCGATAAACAGCTCATCACCACTGTGTGTGTCGAGCACTTGCGTATAGATGGTATATCCCGGCGCATCGTCGAGTACCCGGGTAATAAACGACAGATCGGCATTTAATTTCTTCCCCTCTTTCAAGGTGGCGCGCGGGTCGGCCAGATCAGTACTCGAGAGCGCTTTTTCCTTCGAAAGGAAGCGGGTTTCGTTTTCGGCAGCGAGGAGATAGAACCGTATGGGGTCATGTATTAGCTCGTGACCAATGAGGAGGTTGACCCGCTGTGCGAATACGGGGTCGGGGATTTCTCCGGCCAGTGGAGAAAGCGTAGTCGCCAGACGGTAAATCCGGTCCAGGTATTCGGGCCGGCGGTAGATCACGGTGATTTGTTCTTCGTTGTGATTGCCGTCGAAGTCTTCGGCCACCAGCGCCAGACGGTTGGTTCCTTCCGAGAGCGGGATCCGGCACAGCGTCCGGAAGAGAGGCGTGGTGCGAGTGAGCAGGTTTTTGCCGTTCAGTTCGACCGTGCGCAGAGAGGTATCATCCTCCGCGCGAAGGTCGAGCGCATATTCAGGATTGTAGAGCGTCAGGGTTTTCCCGGCATCGGTAAGGTGTAATCGGGGCGGTGCGGCTTGTGTCGTTTGTGCAAGATGCTGCAGTTCCTTTTCGGTCAGAGTCCATTCAACACGGTTGCCGGCGCAATCCGAGGCTGTTAACCGAAGCGGCTCGCCGGAAAGGCGCGGGCAGTCCGTGGTGTACTCTTTCCCCGATGGGGAGAGCGTGCGGTTGTTGATTTCAAGCTGATGAAGTTCGAGGTTGTCGCGGAAGGTGATGGAAAGTGCGGTGCCGGTACGGTGAAGGTGAATTTGCGGCGGGGTCCAGTCCGCCATCAAAACCAGATTGGTAGCGGTTTGATGGCCGGTAATATCTTCGGCGAGAATATGGATGGGGTTGCGTCCTTCCTGTAGCGGGAGTTCGAGTTGGAATTGCCGATGTGGCGCAGCCAGTTCGATAAATTCCGGTTTGCCGTTGATGGTAATGGCTGCAATCGGATGGGAGCCCTCGGCACCGCCGTTCAGCAACTGGGTTCTTTGACGGGTCCAGCCGGGGAGATCCTCGATCTCGATGCGGGGAGGGGCAGCGGTCGCCGCAAGTTGCCGGCGCGTACGATTGATATAAAATTTTGCGCGGGCGGAGGGTTCCATTTTGAGGGAGGTTTCCAACAGGATGAGTGCTTTCTGGAACTGCTTTTGCTTAAACATGCAGATGCCGAGTTCACGGTGGGGGAAATAGCCTTCCAGCATATGCATGCCATAGGTGCGCGCCCGCCAGCGTTCCTGTGCGTAGGGATAGCGTGCGCCGGGAATTTGTCCCAATGCGGTTTGGAAGTCGGTCTGGGCCTTGTGGACGTTTCCTTCCCGTAAATGAAGACGCCCGCGCTGGTAGTAGTTCCACCAGTTGTGGTGATGGAGCACGTATGGGTCGGCATTTTGAAGGCTTTGGACGGAGAAGCATCCGGGTAGCAGTGCGGCCAGAATCAAGACTCGAAGGGCGGCGGGAAGCTGGATCATCCGGTTCAAGGGTTGTCTCGTTCGGCGAGGTCTGCGGCAACCTGTTTTCCAAATGCGGGAATGTGTTCTCGGAAGGCACTCAGGCTCTGGAAGGTTTTATTCCATTCGCGGGATAGAGCGGGCTTGCCGCGCGGGTGTCCTGATATTCCGATGGACAGGGTTCCTTCGACCCATTCCTGCATATGGATTTTGAGTTTCCACGAAACATAATCTCCGGAGAGTTGGGAGTTGATGGATTTCTGCAGTTCGCGAGCGCTCTGTTTTAATTCGGCACGCGTATACTGCGGCTGAACCTCGGATTGGCCGCGTAGTTGGGGCGGGTTGCCATAGGCGGTACGCTGCCACTGAACCGGTTTGGATGGCAGGGAAAGGCTCAGCAGGATCGCAGCGGCGGCCGCGGCGGCGGCCAGAGGCAGGGAAAATGACAGGATTTTCCGGCGTGGTGCCTGGGCCGGTGTTTCGGCATGTTCCGGGTGCTCGGCCTCCCACTCGGCGAGTAGTTTTGCTTCAAGTTGTTCGTCGGGTTCGGTCTCCTCCGCATCAATGAAAGGTAGAATACTTTCTATTTCTCCATGTGCAATCCGGCATGCGGCCAGCGCATCGTGCAGGGCGGGGTCACGTTGCAACGCCTGCTCGAAGTGGTTCCGTTTTTTAGGAGTCAGTTCGTCGTGCAAGTAGGCCCAGATTTGCTTTCGCCGGGCGGTCATAGACAGCTCCTTTCGAACAGAGGATGATGCCGGAGCTCTTTGTGCAGTTTATCCAGGCATTTGGCCAGTCGGCTTCCGACCGTGTTGGTGGATATCCCAAGCTGCTCGGACATTTCCCGGTATGAGAGATCCTGCACATAGAACAGGCTGATGGATTTTTTGCAGGTGTCTTTTAGATGGGTAAGGGCAACGCGCAGGGCCTGCCGTCGCTCTTTTTGGAGCACCTCGTGGTGTGGATCCAGTGCGTTCGGATTATTAAATTCCATTTCGTTCCAGTCGCCATCCGGCGTCTTTTGAACGGTGCTGGTCATGATGTGCCGCCAGCGTACCTGTCGGCGGATTTCATTGACGCAGTGGTGTATGGCGATCTGCTTGATGAACCACGAAAGGGAACTTTCCTCCCGGAAGGAAACCAGTGCATTCGGTAGTTGCACGTAGATATTCTGGAAAACGTCCTGTTTTTCGTGTTCAGAAAATTTCCATTTCGGCCACCCGACAACGGAATGGATCAGCGGATCGAATTGGGCACAAAAAAGCTCCCAACCGGTTGCGCCTTTTTCGCGCACAGCCGTCAGCACATCTTCATCGGAGTATGGGGAAAATTTGTCCATTAAACACTCTTAGAATTGTACCGACAGGGCATTAAAAGGAAAAGACCAAAATTACACGGTAAATTCATTATACAGGGTGATTAGCTGAATTATCCCAAGCAGCTCAAAACAAA
>CAZWZW010000085.1:0-11995 GCA_964639125.1 uncultured Verrucomicrobiota bacterium | reverse complement strand
TGAAAGTCGAGGGGCTCCGCAATCTGAAAACTCACTCTGCCGGGACAGGCTCTAGTTATTTCGTATTGCTCCAGACGCTTCGGCGGACCGGCCCGGTTCTGATCTGAATCCAAAAAAAGAACCATCCGGCAAAGGATGGTTCTTCTTGATCCAGTAGGATAGATGGCCTATTGGAGACGCTTGATATATTCCTTGTCTTCCTTGCATAGATTCTGGATGGCGAAGGGCTTGGTGATCCCTCTGCTTTTCTCCTTTAAGAAGACTTTGCTGCCGGCCTGCTTGACATAGATGGCCGTAAAATTGATTTTTTTCCCGCGGTTATTGAATGTCCATTCGCGGTATTCCGGCTGGATCGGCTCGTTGGCCTTTGCGATGGCGGCTTGGGCAGCAGCTTCGGCTTTCTTGTCGGCTTCGGCCTTTTCATTCTTTATGAATTTTGAGGGAGTACCGTCAATCGAGATCTTGTCGTTTGGTCCTTTGGCCGTGAGGCGGATTCTTTCAAAGTTCTCGCCGTCGCCGGAGTCAAGCAGGATTGCACCTTCTTCATAATCGGTAGGCTCCAGGTCCGTTTCATAATAACCGAGATAGGTCGGCTTATTGTCGAAGATGATTACGCGGTATTTATCGTTTGCGTAGCCGCTGTAAACATGGAAATAGGTTTCGTCTCCGGTTTTCCGGTCCTTTACTTTGACCGATCCGACGTCGTTGATCTTCATTTTTTCAGTGAAGTGGGTTCCTCCGATCTTCTTAAGGATTTCTTCCGGTTTTTTGGGTTCGTTCTTTTTTCCGGCCATGGCGTCCAGCGCCGATGCCGTTAGTACTGCTGCCGTTGCGAATACTAAAAATGGGACATTTCTTTTCATTTGAACAACCTCCTCCTGTGTAGCTTTGATTCTCAATTTGCAATTACTCCTTTATTTGTAGCACGCTGGAATAGTCGTGTGCAAGCCGTGAAGCTGGGCCATCTGGCGGGCCGGTTTGCACCGATTCGGGATGTAAAGAACCAAAAAAAACCACTTGGCAGGCTAGGACCAGTTCTGCATAATGCGCGCTCTTTTTGGAGTTTAGAACAAAGGACAACCATTATGTATAGTGCATCCGATTTGAAAAAAGGGCTGAAAATCGAGATTGACGGCGATCCGTGCATGATCACCAATTTCGAGTTTTCCAAACCCGGAAAGGGGCAGGCGCTCTATCGCTGCAAGATCAAAAATCTGATCACCGGCAATACGTTTGATAAAACCTACCGTTCCGTCGAAAAGGTCAAACGTTGCGCACTCATTTCGCGCGACTACACCTTTTCCTACATCGATGTGGATGATTATGTTTTTTCCGATAACGAAACCTATGAAGAAGTGCACTTGAATCAAGAGCTGCTTGGCGAACGGAAAAACTTTATTGTGGATGATATGCCGGTGGAAATTCTTTTCCATAACGACCGCGCGCTCGAGATTACCTTGCCAAACTTTGTGGAAATGGTTATCGCAGAAACCGAGCCGGGAGCTCGTGGCGATACGGCCACCAATGTCATGAAGCCGGCCAAACTGGAAAATGGGTGCGAAATCAACGTGCCGATTTTCATTAACGAAGGCGATACCATTCGTATCGACACCCGCACCGGGACCTATTCCGACCGGGTATCCAAAGGCTAATGGCCAGTGACAGCATAGTGCTCCGAGACGCCATGATGCGCTGCATCCGGGCGTTTTTTTATGAGCGCGGCTTTGTCGAGGTTGAAACCCCGGTCCGGCTCGAAACGCCATGCATGGAGCTGCATATCGATGCGGAGCCCAGCGGAGATCACTTTCTGCGCACCTCGCCCGAAATCTATCACAAGCAACTGCTGGCCGCTGGGCATGAAAAGATATTCGAGATAGGGAAATGCTTCCGCCGGGGCGAACGCGGGCCGCTGCATCATCCCGAGTACACCATGCTCGAATGGTACCGCACCACCGCCGACTATATGGACATCCTCGCTGATACCAAGGCACTGATGCAAGCTGTAGCCGGGATCGCCGATCCTGTTTTGCAAGGGTTGGATGATTGGAAGGTGTTGCCGGTCTCAGAGGTGTTCTTGGAGTTTGCAGGTTGGGACCCGGCGAGGAACTATGACGAAGACCGGTTTGATATTGATCTCGTGGAAAAGGTCGAGCCCGCTCTGAAGCAATTTCCTTGTCCGGTTGTTTTGATCGACTATCCGATCGAGGCGGCAGCACTTTCACGCCCGAAACCGGATAACCCGTTGGTGGCCGAGCGGTGGGAGCTATACATCCAAGGCATCGAGCTGGCCAATGCCTATTCGGAGCTGATTGATCCCGTTGAGCAGCGCCGCCGTTTTGAGGCGTGCGCCGAACAGCGGAAGGCGCTAGGCAAAGAGATTTATCCTATCGATGAAGCCTTTATTCAGGCCGTGGGGAAGATGCCGCCCTCCGGTGGGGTGGCGCTTGGGGTCGACCGTTTGCTCATGCTCCTTGCCGGTGCCGACTCGCTTGATGCGGTATTGCCGTTTCGATGAATGTGGAGCAGATCTTCCAGTCTGCTCGGCGCGGTAAAGCCTGCCCCACAAATGATTAATCAATCTGTGGCATCATCTCCGGCACCGCTTGCTTCTTCAACGTGATATTTATCGACGGTTTGTTCGAGGTGGCGCAGCTGTTTGGCAACCTCGTTGAGGCGAAACTCAATGGAGTTGAGGATCCAGAATTGAAAGTGCTCTACTTTGGTCGACTTGTGCATCATCCAGATAATTTTGACGGATACCAGGAGGATGGCGATACCCAGAGAAAAATCGACGGGCACCGGCGTATGAATGCCGAAAACGTGATGGAGGATGTCGTTGGTGGCCAGTAGGCAGATCGCCATGATGAATATCCGGTTGATCCATAGGTCGCGTTGCTCTTGCTGTTTTCCACCGATCTGCCCCATTAGCTGCCGGATTTTTTCTTTTTCCTTTTTGAATTGGTCCAGTTCGGCCTTGAGCTTGATCGGGTCTAGATCGTCCATGGTGAAAACTCCAAATTTAACTGCCATTAATTATACGGAGGCATTGGCATTCATCAATAAATTTGCGTGTCAATTAACAGGGTGCGTGCTACAACCTGCACTCAATTTACGGAACGGGTTTTGATGGGAAAACAATTGAAGATAGCGATCGCGTGCGGGGGAACCGGCGGCCATATATTTCCGGGGCTTGCTACGGGGCTTGAGCTGATTGAGCGGGGACACGAGGTAACGATCTGGATGGCCGGAAAAGACATCGAGAATGATGCGGTCAGCGATTGGCCGGGCAAGATGATCACCATCCCGGCAGAAGGGTTTCAGTTTGGAGTTTCACTGCGCAGCCTGCTTACCGTTTTTCGGCTCTACAAAGCCTATCGAAATGCGCTTGTTCCCATGCGGAAGAATCGTCCGGATGTGGTGCTGGCCATGGGGAGCTACGCCTCCTTTGGTCCGGTGCGGGCAGCGCAAAAACTGGGCGTTCCCTATGTGTTGCACGAGGCCAATCTCATGCCCGGACGTGCCGTGTCTCTCTTGGCGCGCAAGGCGCATACGGTCGCGGTTAGCTTTGAAAAATCGAGCTACTATCTAAAACACGGACACCTCGAAACCACCGGAATGCCGCTGCGTAAAACACTTCAGGAGGCCAGCAACCTTCCGCGGAGCAAACGCAAGGCTGGCGATCCGCTTCGTATTTTGGTGATGGGGGGAAGTCGTGGCGCTCAGGTTTTGAATGAGGTGGTACCTGCTGCTATTGCGACCGCCTCGGGAAAGGGCGTTTCCTTCGAGATAGAGCACATTGTCGGCCTGCAAAACAAAGATGCGGTTGAAGCCTTGTATTCAAAGGCGGGTATTCCGGCATGCGTGCACCAGTTTGTGCAGAATATGGAAACAATCTACCGTAATGTGGATCTCGCCATTTGCCGGTCCGGCGCGGCGAGTTGTGCGGAATTGGCCCTCTTTGGTGTGCCCGCCTTGTTTATTCCCTATCCCTTTGCCGTGCGGAATCATCAAATGAGCAACGCCCGCGCATTGCAGGATTCTGCGGCGGCTGATGTGGTGGCTCAGGAAGATCTCTCCGGCACCTGGTTGCGGGATTATCTCGTGAGCGTATCCCAAAACCCCGAACGCCTTGAGCGCATGGGTGCCGCCATGAAAAAACGCGCGCAGACCCACGCCGCCGAACGGCTGGCCGATGTGCTCGAACGCGTTGCTGGAGCATAGTCGTGAATCCGGTCGACCAATCTCAAGCATTGATTGGCCGGGGCGGTTGCGTCCACTTGATCGGGGTTGGCGGGATCGGTATGTCCGGCGTGGCCTGGTTGCTGAAAACACGCGGTTTTTCCGTGAGCGGATGCGACCTTCAGGAAAACCGGCAGACCGAATGGCTCGCCCGAAACGGCGTTTTAATTTCGATCGGCCATGATGAGGCGCACATCACCGAATCGGTCGACTGGCTTATTCGGTCCACGGCGGTGCCGGATACGCATCCTGAGATTCGCCGGGCAAATGAGCTCGGGATTCCTGTTTCGCGCCGCGGCGAAGTGTTGCCCGCACTTATGCGCGATCGAACGTGCATTGCTGTCTGTGGTACGCACGGCAAAACCACTACCACGGCCATGATTGCGCAGATCCTCGATTGCGGCTACTGCGTTGGAGGCGAAATTTTCGGAGTTGACGGTGTGGCCCGTGATGGCGAGGTGATGGTGGTCGAAGCCGATGAGTCCGATGGAACCGTTGCCGGCTACACCCCTGACTTTTCCGTGATCACCAATATTGAATATGACCACATGGAGCACCACGCCTCCGAAGACGCTTTTATTGGATGTTTTGAGCAGCTGGTGCAAAATACCGGGACCAAGGTTTACTATTGCGCCGATGATCCGATCGCCAAAAAAATCTGCTCGGGCCATCCAAAGTGTGAGGGCTTTGACTTCCCGGCATCTCACCTCGCGCTTCCCCTTCCGGGGAATCATAATCAATGGAATGCGGCGGCGGCACTCGCGGTTTGCAAACACTGGAAGACCCCCGATGAAATTATGGGTGCAATGGAGCGCATGGGGCCGGTTCGTCGCCGCTTTGAAACCGTATTTGAGGGCGAGGGGATTCGCATTGTTTCAGACTATGCACATCATCCGACCGAAATTGCGGCGCTCATTCAAACTGCGCAGGAGCTGAAGCCCAAGCGGTTGCTGGCCCTGTTTCAGCCGCACCGCTACACCCGTACGCTGGCACTCGGAGCTGATTTTCCGCTCAGTTTCAAGGGGCTTGATCATCTGTGGCTGGTTCCCGTTTATGCGGCGTCCGAACTCCCCCTCGAAGGAGGGCGAACGTCTGATTTAGCGCGGCGCTTTTCGGCTGAATGGGAGTCTCGGCTACATGAGTGCGGCTCCTTGGAAGCTGCGTGGGCGGAGGTCCGGCACGAGCTGCGCAAGGGCGATCTGCTACTCATTATCGGTGCCGGCGACATTGAGACCGTCGCCGAATGGGCTCGTCGATAATCGATTCTATTATTGCGCGCGCAACTGCTGCTCCATCCGTGCGGCGTAGCGCTTGGCGTCCATCGGCAGGTGTTTACTTAACTTGGCCTTTTTATAGACTTCGATTGCTTCGGCAATACGTCCTTCGCGCTGGTAGTTGCCTGCGAGCATGAAAAAGGCGTCCGCGGATACCCGGTCATTTTCGATGGCTTCTTTGAGCGCATTCTCAATCTCCACTGTCCGGCCGGACTGGTTCAGGAAAAAGATGTAGGATGAGAGATAAGTCCAGTTTTCGGGCACCAGTTTTTCGGCACTTTCCAGCCATTGGAATCCTTCCTCATTGTTCTTTCGGCATAGTAGTATGCCGAGGTTATAGGCCGCCTGTGCCATTTGCGGGTTTGTTTTGAGCGCCGCGCGCAGGTGTGCCTCGCATGCATCGACTTTGCCGAACTCGGCTTCAAGCAGGGCGAGGTTGAAATTGACCATCGGATTCTCGGGCTCAACCTTGAGCGCTTTTTCCAGTAGCTCATAGGCGTTGGTGCTGTTTCCGGCGCGCGCATGGACCATCGAGGCATTTATCATGGGCTGGATAACATCATCGCGCAAGTCCAGCGATTTGTTGTAGGCCGCGAGCGCATTTTGGGGCTCGCCCTTGCGGTCATAGTAGATGCCCTGATTGTAGTATGTCGACCAGCGGTCCGGCCAGATGATAAGCGAATTCCAGTATTCGGCATGGGCCGCTTCATAAGTCTGCCGGTCTTCCTCGCTGTAGGCCGAGAGATTGCGGGTTAGCAGCGATGCGGCGGCGCGGATGCGTACCGTGCGGAATTTATCCGATGCGGTTTTGAGCAATAACTTGGTGGTTTCGGGCGATTCATCGTATTGCAGTGATGCCGCTGCCGCGGAGCGCACCCATTCGGATTTGGCATTGAGCTGCTTGCGGATGGCCGCCCATTTTTCGGGGTGCGGGCAGTTGTTAAGCAGCCGCAGGATGGCTACCTTGGCGGCTTGGTCGCATTTCGGATTGTCGAGGTAGGCGAGGATTTCGGGAAGTTTGTCCCACTCGCCGTCACGGCAGGCCTTGATGATATGGCCGAGCTCGATGATATCCGCGCCTGAATCCTCGCCGTGCCATTCCTTCACGTATTTGTCGGCCCATTCCACGTCTTCCTTTTTATGGCCATGGAAGTCGCCCTTGATGGCTTCCGGGTTGTTGTGGCACAGGTTGCAGGCATTGGGCGATCCGAATTCCAACGTGGCGGCCGGGGAAGGGGGGCGGAAGGTGTGATCGGAACGGTGCATGTGCGCCTGGGCGGTTTTGGGCATATGGCAGTCGATGCAGGCTACATTTGCTTTTGCCGGATGGTGCGAGTGTTTCAGAATATTTTTCACCCGTTTTTCATGGCAGGGCAGGCAGGCCTTGTTGGGTTCGTCCTTGAAGCGGAATCGACCACTGGAGGTATGACAATGAATACACTCGAGCTGGCCCGAGTTGGCGCAGGGATTGGCCATCCAGCCGGTCTGCGTATAGTTTTCTCCGAGGTCGCGTCCGTCCGGCCAGAAATCGGGATCTTCGTAGGATGTCAGGTCATAATGGTCGAAAAACATTTCGCCTGGGGTGAAGTCGCGCGTCAGCGGCGTCATCTTGGCGTGGCAGGGGGCGCAGGTGGCATCGCGCTGTTCGCGGTTGAGATCGCCGTGGAAGGTCAGCAGTTTGAGGTCCGTGAGTTTCTGGCCCTTGGCCGCCGCTTCTTCGGCGGCTTTAATATGCGCTTCGGCGGGGCCGTGACAAACTTCGCAGTTGATGCCGGCTTCTTTCCACGTCGTGGTGTAGCTGTCGTCTTCGGGGTTGTAGTTTTTGCGCAGCTGGCTGATGTGGCAATCGTGGCAGGCAGTATTGAAGGTGAGTTGCCGGTCGGTCCAGTCGAGAGCCTCGTCGGTAAGCCCGTTGTTGAAGTGGCGCACCATGCTGCCGGTGGCATTGTACCAGATTTTTGTATGAACGTTGTAGGCCAGCGGTGCCACCTGCAGCTTTCCTTTTTCAAGCGGGACGAGAAAGAAATAGACGTTTTTTCCGCCGAGGGCATGAAGCACGGGATAGGTTTTCTTCGTACCATCGGGGTACGTCTGGTGCATGACTCCTCCGGCACCGTTAAGTTCAATCCAAAAGGTGTCATCCCCGATGGTCTGCGGCTCCTTCATGGGCTCGAGGGTGCGCGCGAAGGCGGCACTGAATGCCTGCATGGCCTTGCCGTGGTGCGAGGTGCTCCATAGTTCATAAAACCGTTCGTGGCAGGCGAGGCAGTCCGACGAGCCAACATATTCACCCTGTTTGGTAAAGTCGATTGCATAGATCGAGGATACGATGGAAAGAAGAAATAGTATTAAGGAGGGAGTCTGTAGTTTTTTCATAGTTGCGCTTTAATACGGCAACCCTTGCAAGATGTACAGCCCTTTTCCTCCTCTGAAACACGTTAAAATACCGATACTTTTGCTGGTTTTGCAAATGTTCAGCGCGTATGGTTCGCCGCTTCATGAGTAAAGGAAAACCAACCATATTGTTTGATTTCGACGGGACTCTGGCTGAAACGATGATGCTCATCCACAACGTTTTTAATCAGCTTTCGCCCCTCTATGGCTACCGCCATATGCCCGAGGAGGAAATCGAGGCAAATCGTCATCGCAATGTGCACGAATTTATCGAGCACGTTGGAATTTCGATCTGGAAGGTGCCCTTCATCGCCATTCATGCACGCCGCCTCATGCACGGCGATATTCACGAAATGCACCCCCCTCGGGGGCTCGTAGACGTGCTGACCAAAATCCACAATAGTGGGCGCTATCACATGGATATTCTGACCTCCAACCGGAAGAAAAACGTACTCAAGTTTCTGGCGGAGCATTCGATGGGCTGGTTCGACGATGTGCATGCCACCTACAGCATTCTCAGTAAGAAACGCCGGGTGAAAAAATATATCCGGCAAATGGGGCTCGATCCGCAGAACCTCTATTATGTGGGCGACACCTCGGTGGATGTGGAAAGTGCGCGTTTGGCGGGGGCCAAAGCCGTTGCGGTTACGTGGGGGCTGAATACCGCCCAGGTGCTGGAGCGTTCAAATCCTGACTATCTGGTGGATGAGCCCGCTGAGCTTCTGGAAATTTTTCCGGCAGGATAATTAGCGACCGCCACCACCACGGCCTCCGCGACCTCCGCCGCGCGGCATCTGCAACGTGGTCGCCGAGATAATATCTTCCACATGGTTGGCAAAATCCTGCGCCTCCGCCCCCTCATAACCCAGATCTGTTCCGAGTTGCTTGAACATCGTTGAGCGCTCCATTTCCATCAGTGGGCGGGCTTCACGTATTTCAGAAAACAGTGCGCCCATGGCTTCGCGGTCCGGTGCTTGCTCCGGATCCTGAAACTGGTCGGTCAGTGCCCAGATGTTAGCCATCTTATTCACCAGCAGTTCATGGTTTTTCCGTTCCTCCTCAGTCATATGAGTGGTGTCTAGGTCCATGAACGTGGCCGTGCGCTCGGCTAGATTGTATTTGAGGGTTTGCTGCCGTTCCTCCCGGCGCTGGATCATCTCGGCATAGCGCTCTGGATCTTCTTCCTTCATCTGAGCCATGCGTTCCTCGAACGATTCCCGGCGCGGTCGTTCATCTTGCCTTTCGGCCTCTGGTTCGGGCAATGCTTCCTGCAACACCACAATTGCATTTGTGTCTTCGATGGATTCCTGAACCGCATTCGTTGGCAGGTTGGTAGGTTCCGGCGTGTGCTGTGGGTGATGGCTCAGTTCGGCAACCTGCAGGCGCAGGCTCTTTGCTTCTTGCTCGGCGGCCTTTTTTTGATTCGAGGCCTTCCGTGCGAAAGAGAGGCTGCCGATCGCGATGATGACAGACAGTACGGTGGTTGATATGGATACGCTTTGTTTCATGGGGTTCCTCCAACGGTCTAAGAATGACGCCTAATCCATTGATTATATTGCAAAAATATCCTGTCGAAGTCGCTGATGATCGTCAAATGCAATGGAGAGGCTGAGGAGAATATTGGTCAGTGCGGCAACCACCATGGAGGTGAAGATACAGATCATGATGCCAATCTGGTATTTGATGGCGGTGGTCGGCAGGGCACCCCCGAGAATCTGACCGGTCATCATGCCGGGCAGGGAAACAATACCCATGGTTGCCATGGTGGCGATGGACGGATTGATGGCGGCCTTGATGGCGTCGCGCAGGTAGGGGCGGATCGCTTCCCGCAGGGTTGCGCCGAGCATGAGGTAGGTCATGAATTCGTGTTCGTTTTTTCGGATGCCGCTGTAGAAGCGCTCCAGACTCAGGACATTGCTGCGCAGGCAGTTCCCGAGAATCATGCCAACGATTGGGACCATGTAGCGCGCATCGTAAAATGGATCCGGGCGGATGGCTGCGAGAATGAACCATCCGCTGACCAGTAATGTGCTGCCTGCCACGCCCGTGAGTGAGCGCCAGAAAAACAGCCCCCGTTTCAGTCCGGCTTTGTTCAGTATGCTCAGATTCGCCACCACCATCATGACCACCACCCAAAGAAGGCTGACGAAGCCGTTGTTGAGCTGGAAAATATATTTGAGATAAAGGCCAACCAATACCAGCTGCACGGTCATTCGGACCATGGCAAGCAGGGTCTCGCGGATGATTCCAAGCTGGAGATAGAAGAAGATCGCCAGCGGAATCAGCATGAGGGCATACATGGAAAGTATGGCGGGAATGGATAGGTCGGTCGTCATGATTCAACCTCCACAAACTGGTGGTTGGCAAGATCAATGATCCGCTGGCATTTGTCGATCCACTCCGGATCGTGAGAAACAGAAAGCAACGTGATCTCCGGGCGGAAGAGTTCGTTCATAACGGCGGCGCGGCTTGCGGGGTCCAATGCGGACGTCACTTCGTCAGCGAGAAAAACAGCCTTATCGAGCAACAGTGCGCGGAGAATGGCAATCCGCTGTTTTTCGCCTCCGGAGATGCGCTTGCAGGGCTTGTCCAGTATCCCCGCCGGAAGGTGCAGACGGTCGAGTGATTGAAAAATTCGATCATCACTCGGCCTATTGTCGCGGTGCGCCTTGAAGGTGAAGGGGAGCAGCAGGGCGTCACGTACGTTCTCCGCGCCCAGAACCGGTTCCTGACCAATGAAGGCAATCTGTGCGCGGATATCGGATAGGGTCTGCGTCGACAACTCCATTCCGTCCACCCGGACGGAGCCTCCGGCCAGTGGAAGCGCGCCGACGGCGCATTTGAGCAACGAGCTTTTCCCGCTGCCCGATACGCCGCGAACGGCCACTTTTTCGCCTTTGGCGATGTTCAGGCGCGTGCCATCCAGCAAGGTTTGCCGGTGCACCTTCAATGTGATGTTTTCAAACGAAATCATTTAAAGCCCCATGGCGATGATGATAGGCAGTGTGATGGCGGAGAGCAAGGTGCTCAACGCAACAATGCGGCCGGCGAGCGTGGCGTCGTTGCCCATCACCTCGGCCATCACATACGACATGCCTGCAGCAGGTGAGGCCAGATAAAAAATCGCAATCATGCGTTCTGTAACGCCGAGATCGAACAATCCCGCGATCATGAATCCGAAGACGGGTGCAACCACCACCTTGATCAACGATGCAATCAGCGATGGCGATGCGGCACCGCGCAGACGTTCGAAGGTCAGTGCTGCCCCAATGCTCATCAGGATTAATGGAAGTGCTGAATGTCCGAGGGTTTTCAGTGGACGGAGCAGGAAGGGGGGAAGCTCAAACCCGGAGAGGTTGATCAATAGGCCGGTTGCACAGGCGATAATCAGCGGGTTTTTTACGATTTGTGAAAAGAAGGTGAGTATCGATGCGCCGGCACTGCTCTTTTTCTCCCCGTAGTGGAGTAAGACCGTAACGCCCAGAATGTTGAAAATGATGACCACCGGGGCGAGAACCACGGTTCCCAGGATTTCGGCCTGTGGGTCGACGCCGGAGAGGGTGTAGATGATTACCGGCAAACCGATAAATGCGCCATTGCTGCGAAATGAACCTTGGATAAACGAGCCGGTGGAGGGTGATGGCAGCTTGAGTATTTTGGAAACGCTCCATGCCAAGGCCAGCGTTAGCAGGGTACCGAGGCAGAACATCTGCACAATTTTGGAAAGGGTCGCAAATTCCAGTTGGGCGTTGCTGATATTGCTGACGAGCAGGGCCGGCAGGGCGACCCAAAACACCAGCCGGTTCAATCCTTTGAAGAAGCCGTCGGAAAACACACCTGTTTTTTGGAGCACCTTGCCGAGAACAATCAGCAGGAAGATCGGGGCTATGCTGTTGATGATAAACATACCCGGAGCCTATGGATTCAGACTGCAACCGACAAGTTCGCAATGATTTGAAATATGCCGCGACAGCAGCGTACCAATTCAATCAGCTATTTGGTTCCTTGCTGTTGATGGGTCGTCCGTGTTAGTCCAACAGGGACACCACCCCGTGGAGGGGCGCAGGCCTCTGCGACCCCGCGCACGA
>CAZWZW010000084.1:0-12070 GCA_964639125.1 uncultured Verrucomicrobiota bacterium | reverse complement strand
TTGCCTGGTTGGTTCGAAAGAGAACCTGTGTATCGAACCAGTGGATTAAAGAGCGATTGCATATGGGCAAGGCGACCAATTTTGCGGTTTTAGTAAAAAGGGTATCAGAAGCTGATGGTCAATATGGCCGCCTCAGACGCCTGCTTGAAAATATTAAAATATCGGACTGACCCCAGGGTCTTGCTCTGATGTTGGCCTCAAACTTAACTCACTGCTGTTGGAAGGTCCAAAAACGTAAAATTACCCGGTTGCATTACGCGGGTAAACTGATAGGTTTGCGCCCGATTTTAAAGAAAAGGAGCACGAGCAATGATTGAAAAAGGAAGTACTTATGTCGTGATGGGCCTGCTCAATACCGACTCGATTGCCTATGCAGCGGGCAAGATGATCGAGGAAATGGGCGGCAACGTGATCTATTCCGTTCAAAGCGAACGCATGAAACGCATTTTCTTTGACCGAAGCCCCGACCTGACGGATGAAGAAAAGGCGGCCATGCGGTTTGAATACTGCGATGTCACGGTTGAAAACGAAGTGCGTAACCTGTTCGCGAAGACCGGCCCCATTAATGGCGTATTGCACTCCATTGGTTTTGCCAACCCGAAGACCTGCTTGGGCGAAAGCATGTATACTCCCGCCTTCGAAGACATTAAGCAGGGCTTCCATATCAGTTGTGCCTCGCTGGCCACGGTATCCCACTTCGCATTGGAAAAAATGGAAAAGGGCGGCTCGATCGTAACGCTCTCGTTTGAATCCCAGGTCGCATTTCCGTACTATAACTGGATGGGTGTCAACAAGGCCGCGCTCGAAGCACTCGTTCGTGCACTGGCCCGTGAATATGGCCGCGAGCATGTTCGTGTAAATGCGATTTCCGCCGGCCCGCTGGCCACCAAAGCCGCCAAGTCGATTCCGCACTTTGCGCACTTGGCCAAAACCTGGCGGCAGATGAGTCCGTTGCCGTGGGATGTGATTAACGATAAGCAGGAAGTCGCGAATGCCGTGCTCTTCATGCTGGGCAAGTATTCCAAAAAAATTACCGGTCAGACGATCTATGTGGATGGCGGTGCCAACAATGTTGGCGGCGCACTGCTACCATACGAAAAGCCGCTGATGCGCACGACGGCCAAGGCCGCCAACGCGAAGAAGGCTGCTAACGCGAAGAAAAAATAACGAGAGTGACCAGTGAAACGTGAGGCGCGATCTGTTTTGCGCCTCACTTTTCACGTATCAGGGGAATTTCATGGGTCTGAGTGTAGGAATTGTCGGTCTTCCAAACGTGGGTAAATCCACCATCTTCAATGCATTGACACGCGAGCAGAATGCGGAGAGTGCAAACTATCCGTTCTGTACCATCGAGCCAAACAAGGCCGTGGTGCCTGTTCCGGATAAACGTCTCGATAAGCTGGCAGAAATTTCCGGTTCCCAGAAAATTCTGCATGCCACGGTCGACTTTGTCGATATCGCCGGCCTTGTTAAAGGGGCCAGCCAAGGCGAGGGGCTGGGAAACAAGTTCCTCACCAATATTCGCGAAACCCAGGCCATTCTTCAGGTGGTCCGCTGTTTTGACGATGGCAATGTGGTGCACGTCGATGGTTCCATCAATCCGATTCGCGATGTTGAAATTATTGAGGCGGAACTGATTATTGCCGACTTTCAGATGATGGAAAACCGCGTGGGGCGCGTCCGGAAGCAAGCCCGCGCCGATAAGGCCGTGGCCGCCACGCTCCCAACCTTTGAAAAACTGCTTGCACATCTTGGCGAAGGTAAAATGGCCGTTGAGTTCGAAGATAAAGATACGGAGCAGGGCAAACTGATCTTCAAGGAGTCGCAGTTCCTAACCGATAAAAAGGTGATCTATTGCTGCAACGTTGATGAAGATGGCCTGCTTGAAGACAACGACTATGTCAAATCCGTCAAGGCCTATGCGGCCGAACGGGGGGCGGATGTAGTGAAAATCTGCGCCAAGATGGAGGAAGACCTCAATGGTATGTCCGAAGAGGAGCGCGAAGAATTTCTCAAGGAGTATGGGGTGAAGGAAAGCGGGCTGGATCAGATTGTCCACACCGGATACCACACGCTTGGCCTGATCAGCTACTTGACACAAGGTCCGAAGGAAACCCGGGCCTGGACCATTTATCGCGGCGATACCGCCCCCAAAGCTGCTGGCGTCATCCATACCGATTTTGAGCGCGGATTTATCCGTGCGCAGGTAATTTCCTACAACGACTTTGTTGAGCATGGCGGCGAGGCCGCCTGTCGCGAGAAAGGCCTGTTGCGTACCGAAGGGAAGGAATACATCGTCCAGGACGGCGATGTGATCGAGTTCCTGTTCAATGTGTAATATTTGTAGCACGGGTATCCTGCCCGTTGTGCCACACTACTCTCCCAGATAGATCAACAGCTTGTCCTGACTGAGGACCACAAGGTCGCCGATTCCGTCACCGTTGAGGTCGCCCGATTCAACATCGTGGGGTTCGGTGCCGCGCGTTTTGCGTGTATTGGCAAAGTTGGAGGTCAGGAAAACCTCAAAGATCAGTTCTTTTTTCAGCTCGCCATTCTGCCGGGTCACCAGCTCAAGGGCATGGTTGGCCGGGTCGATGAGTGCAATCATGGGGCGGGGGGGGGCTCCGAGATGGACCGCTTTGGCATATGCCAGTCTCGGGGTTTCGGAGGGGGATGCGTATTCGGCCGCTGAAACGGTTTCGAGCCGCTGTCCATTGCCCAGGACCTCGTTGAGCCCGGTGCGATCGATCAGAATGATCGTATCGCGATCCTTGTTTTTAAGCTGAACCAGATCAAAGATGGTGGGGTCCGCATCGGGAATGTGGATTTTTCCCGATGCATCGCTTGCGGCATCGAACCGGATAAGGTCTCCGGAGTTGCGGTCGTAGAGCAGGGTTCCCTCCGATCCGTCGAGCAGCTGATAGCTGCAGGTGGCGATCAGTTCTCCGCGCGGATTTTCCGGATTAAACTGCCGGGTAACCTCGTAGCGATTGCCCTTCCATTCAAACTGTCGGGCAATGGCTCCCTGCGATACAACGAGCGATGCCCCATTGCCGGGCGCACCAAGCTGGATATTTGCGAGAGTCAGCAACTGTGTGAGTGCGCGGAACGATTCGCTGGTGAGTTCTTCAAGCCGGGTTCCGTCAAAGATCTTCATTTTCGGGGTGTCATAGGGCATGAATAACACGAGTCCGGTTTTATGATCCGGCAACTGGAATACAAGTAGATCGGACGGTTCGTTCCGCAGGTCGAGCGGATAGATAGATGCCACTTCATGGTCTTTTTCGATTCGGACGAGTTGTAGTTCCTTATCGTCGTTTTTGCAGACAAACCAGGCCTCGTTACCCTTCTCGATGGCACCGCCTGCCAGTACATTTCCGGGTGTTTTGAGAAGGGTTGGGAAGCGCTCGATATGGGCGGCGTCATGCAGCCCGGCCACTTTCTCCTTTTTGCTCACCACGAGAATGTCGCCGTTGGCCAGACGGGAAAGACGGGTGACGTCGGAGAGGGTGTCGATGCGTCGGGGTTCGGGATCCAGTCCTTCGCGTGAACCGGAATAGAGGTGCAACTGGCTTAGCTCGGGAGCCGCAACCAGCAGGTCGTCATAGCCATCGGCGTTAAAGTCGCCAGCCACCCATGCGGGGGGCGCCTTCTTGTTGGTTCCTTCGAGCCCGATCCGTCCGGGCGAGACCTCTTGTGCCGCCAGCAACGGGGGTTGTTCCTTTTCGGCAAAGTCATAGGTGCGGAATGCCTGCCGATTCTGGAGCACCATACCGATTTGCGCTTTTGTATCTTCGGATTGAAGAATGTCTACATACTGTCGTGGCGGAAGATCAATCGGCTGTTCAATGCCAAAAAGTCCGTCCCCTTTCCCGTAGCGGATTTTGAGCGAGTTGCGGGTGGTGTTGAAATGAAACGCCAGATCCATAATGCCATCGGAGTTGATGTCGGCAATATCGCCGTAGAAACTTTTATCGGCTGAAAAGGTTAAGGTCTTTTTTTCCTGAAACGGTTGTTCGGCGGAGTTCCAGAGAATCTCGGCCTGCTTGCGACGGCAAATCAAGACATCTTTGCGGCTATCGTTGTTGAGATCGCCGATCTGGATGGTGGTGACCGATGACGGATCCTTTATGAAAACCCGCTCAGGCTCATCGAACGATCCGTCGCTTCGCTGATAACGGATCTGCAGGCCGATGGCGGTGCCGAAGGTGATGATATCCGGGCGGGCATCCCCGTTGAGGTCGTCTACTCGCACGGCTCTCAGGCTCTGGTCGACAATCATGCCCCTGTCTTCGAAGCGTTCGTCCAGTTCCGGCAGGTCGGCGCTTTCGCTCGTATCCGGCTTGCGAATGAGAATTTCGAGCCGTGAGACGTGGTTGTTGGCAAACAGGATGTCGTCGAGCCCATCCTGATTGATGTCGGTCACGATCAGCCGACTGGTTCCATTTTCAAAGTTGAATATTTCCAGCGGCTGGAAACCAAAATTGCGTTGCGTCTCGGCACCCTTGACCGGGGCGGATAGAACGAGGCTGATGGCGAGTAGGATGGGTGTTGGGCGCATATGCTTGTTTCCATTCAATATTTCAAGATAACACGTTGGTGAAGCCCTTCGGGGGAGGCTTCGATATACTGGTACGACACGTTGAAAAACGAGGCAATGTGGTCGGCGGGCGGCAGTTTGTCGAAATCGGGCGGGGGCAACACGGCTCCGCTCGTGGCCCATTTTTGCTGAATCATTAAAACGACGTCAGGGTTGAGCAACTGGCCCACTACGGCGGCCATGCTTTTCCCCCAATCAATGGCGCTATAGCCAAAGGCGCCGGAAGGCACGAGCTGGCGCAACTCCTTCACGAGCGGTGCCTGCTCAAAGGCCGTGTCGCCAGCCCCACTGCTTTGGGCACGAATGACCTTGCGTAATTCATCGGGTTGACTGTAGAGCAGATAGTCGCCGGCTACCGCAAAGGCCATGGCGCGGGCCGGATCGGGAGACTTGACCGTGTAGAGGGGGTGGTCGAGGAAATCCTGTATATCGAGGCCGGCCGCGACCTGAGGCTGAAGAGCGGGTGCGCCCAGGGCGGATTCCAGTCCTTGCTGGAAGGCCATGCTATCTTGGAGTTCGACCGCCATCACGGAACTTTGCCGGGTATCGGTCGTTTCGGCGAAAGAGACATATTTGGTTCCCAGGTGGGCCAGCAGATCCTGTTCGATATTGATGCCCGTCTGTTGCTGGATCATGGCTAGAATCATATCAAACTGGGGTTTAACTCCGGGCATGGCCGTGGCGAGTACATTTGGGATTTCCTGCCAAAAGCGAAGCAGGTTGAAGCGCCCGACTTCAATGGATGAAATATTTTCAGGGATAAATGAAACCTCCGGTAGTTCAGCGGGTTGCACATCGAGAAGGGTAAAGAACCCTTTTTCAAGGTCGGATATCCGGAGGGTGCTGTCGGCAATCATTTCGGAATCTTTCAGTTCAAGCCTAATCGAAATGTCCTCGACGTCCATCAGGCCCAGTGCGTCGAGCAGGGTTTCTGGATCATACCGGGCCGGCCTTCCGGTTAAGGAGTTCTTTTTCATATCCTCGAGAACGCCTTCGCGAATGAGGGTGGCGAGCGGAATGTTTACGTTGAGTACGGGATGGCCTTCCGGTTCTTTGATGGATTCTTTCTGGAGCTGAACAATGCATTTTTCAACCCACTCCTTCGCATGACCCAGTACAAGCGTGTGATCCACATGTGCCTGCCATGAGGAGGATTCCCGAGGCGTGCCGGGATGTTCGAGGTATTGAATGATTTCCACATCTTGAAAGGTGCTTTTGATAATGTCGAAAGGCTCTTCGGAAATAGATTTTAGCTTGTCGTCGAGATCCAGGCTCCGGATAAAATCTTCCTTGGACATGTCGGCGACGATGTAGGGAACCCGTTGGTCAAGATCAATACCGTAGACGACCTCGCCCGTGAGCATCTTGAGCTGTTCGCGAAAAACCTCATCCTCGGCTTGCGATTCGCTCGAGAAAAAAACCTCCTGCCAAACTGTGGAATCGGGGTGGCCGACAAAATCCTGAAACTGGGGGTCTTTCCATAGTTTCCCAATGGACGATTTCTGCAGTTGAGCCAGAAAGTTGGTTGTGTTGGAGAGGCGGACATAGGTTTGTGCCTGCGGGGGGAGCAGATGTGTTCGTTCGAGGGCGGATGTCGTAAACGGGGCCGTAAGCAACAATAAGAAGATGAGGGATCTAGTGCGGTTGAACATGGTCGAGCTCCTGTTGTTCTGATGAAAACTTGCCGGGCCGCCGCGGCGGATCGGGATAGATGAAACCGGATTCGGGGTTGGCGGCGTCGAAGGCAAACGCGTCGATATGATCGATGATGTATTTTGCGTGCCGGGCGGGGATGGCAAAGTTCAGTCCTTCCATGGCCGGTACACCCATATTGATAATCCCAATCACCTGTCCGCGCGCATTGAAAAGCGGGCCGCCCGAGTTTCCGGGGTTTACAGGGGCATCGACCTGTAGATAAAGGATGCCGCCAAAATTGCGGTGCGTCTGGCTGAGTACGCCTTCGGTGACCGTACGCTCGAGTCCGAGCGGGTTGCCGATGGCAAAGACCGTTTCGCCAATGCTCAGGTTTTCGTCGGGGGCAAAAATAACCGGGGTAATATCGGTGTCGCTTTTCTCGATCCGCAACACCGCCAGATCATGGAACGGGGCTGTGGCAACAATCTCCACGTCTTTGTGGACCACGCGCCGCAGAATCTTGCCTTCTTTCAGGAACTGCGTAACGGAAATCTTCTTTTCGCCGCGGATTACATGGAAATTGGTGATCAGATAGCCCTTTTTATTGATGAAAAATCCAGAGCCGAGCCCGGCGGCGGTTTTTACGAGTACCACGGCAGGGGCGTAGAGCTGTGCCGCCTCGGCAGTGGTGATACGATCGGGCGATTGAATGGTGTAGAGGCTGTTTGTGTTTTCCGGGACAGTACCCTCAACGGTTGGATTCTCGTAGGTCGCCAGAATTTCGCTTTTTGGAATCCGGAGAACATCGTAGCCGAGATCCAGTACAACGGAATCTTCTGCGGTTTTCAGCACCGGAGCCTGCACCCGTGCACCGCCCTTTAGAACCACATCATCCGCATGGGTGGAAAGCGCAAGTGCTGTCAATAAAAAGAAAGGGTGTGCTTTCATGTATAAATCCGTTTGTTGGTTTGGAATGAAAATCGACGAATGTTATCCCAATGCGTGCAGGTGTGTCAAAAGATCAGCCGTATAGCTTTCTAACTTCATCCGCGATTGTTCGGACTCCTTCCTGGACAATGGCTTCGTCCTGGGCGTAGGTGACGCGAATGCATTCGTGTTTATGCTGCCAATATTCATTTTCCAGCCCCGGGAAAAAATGGTGACCTGGAATGACCAGCGTATTGCGTGCCTTGAGCCGTTCATAGAGCTCGGCACTGGTGCAGGGAAGCTCCTGGAACCAAAGCCAAAGGAAGATGGCCCCCTCCGGCTTGTGGATGCGGCAGGGCAGGTTGCCCAGCTCGCTGCGAAACAGGTCCAGCGTTTGGAAGGCCTTGCGCTCGTAGTAGGGTTTCACCACCTCGCGGCTTATTTGCATGATGCTGCCGGTGCGCACAAGGTCCATGGCAAGGCGGGCGCCGATGCCCCCCGGAGCCAGATGCATAACCCCGTTGATCTGGGCAATAGCCGCCGTAATTTCTTCTCGGGCAATCACGATGCCGGTGCGCAGATTCGGCAGGCCGAATTTGGAGAGGCTCATACAGACGACGGTATTGGGGTTCCAGAGGGGTTTGGCCTCGGTATAGATGATGTCCGGGAAGGGGGTGCCGTAGGCATTGTCGATGATGAAGGGAATATCCTTCTCCCTTGCCATGGCATCCAGATGCCGGATTTCATCGTCGGTCAGCACGTTGCCGGTGGGATTGGTGGGGCGCGAGACGCAGATGGCCCCGATATCGTCGCCGATTTCCAGCGATTCAAAATCGACATGGTATTTAAACAGCCCGTCATCGAGCAGTTCGATGCTGGGGCGTCGTGCCGCAAAAAAATCATCGCTCAATCCGGCATCGGCATATCCAATGTATTCCGGCGTTAGCGGGAACAGGATTTTCTTTTTTGAACCATCCGGCATTTCACCGGCGAACAGGTTGAAGAGGCAGAAAAAGGCATTTTGGCTGCCGTTGGTCAGTGCAATATTCTTCGGGCCGATATTCCACCCAAAAGTATTGCTCAACATTTCCGCCAGCGCTTCGATGAACTGTTCGTTGCCGCGCGAACCGTCATAGTTGCCGATCATCGATCCAAAGCCGCCGGGCTCCGCCAGAATGGTTTTCATCCGTTCGCTGAATTGGTTCTGCACTTCCGGAATATGTGCCGGGTTTCCGCCGCCGAGCATGAGCATATCGCCACGGGCCATCGCCGCGCCCAGATCGTCCATCAGCTGGGTGATGCCCGCCTTGCGGGTAAACTTTTCGCCAAACTTTGAGAGGTTCATGGGAAGAAGTTAACCATGGAATGCATGGAATACACGTAAAAAGGGTCGGCGGATTGCTCCGCCGGCCCTGCCCTCTTTTGTGAATCCTGATTAAATCAGGAAAATTCGGCGGAAGAACAGCAGGCCGCCGGAACAGAAGGCGGTCATGGCCATGGAGGAAGGTTCCGGTATGGAAGTTTGGCCTGTAAGAATTCTTTGCCCGGGAGTGTTGTTGTAGGCCCAGTCGTGAATCATCACCCTGACATCTTCGCGATTATAATTTTCTGCGCTGATTTGTGCCCATCCATAATAGGTGTCGTCCTGATTGGAGAGCTGCAGGGCAACATAGCCGACCTGATTCAGAAAGTTTCCGTTGCATTCGGCAGATTCAAATTTCCGCGAGTAGGTGTGGTTGAAAAAGCTGTTCTTACCGATCGTGTAGTTTAAGGAGGCATTAACGGCATAGTGCTCGGGGAGCCGTTGAACCGTTCCATGGCTGGCTGCCGTCATAACCCGGTTGCCTTGCCCTTTGGGAAGGGTTGCGGCTTGGGTATGGAAATCAAAGCGAGGATTGTCGTTGATCCACAGTCCAAGAGCCAGGTCGTCCCACTCCAGACAAGTTCCGGCAATGTCGATGGTCTGCTCGGTATTAAACCGGTCAAGTACGAGATCCCGGTTCGGGCCGGAATAAATAATTTCAGCGTGAGCCGATTGAATGCTTAGAAATGCACAGGCGAACAATGCTGCTTTGAGTGCGGTGGTTGTCATTTTTTTTCTCCCTTAGTTGCTTGGGCTGCCTCTTCTCCCAAAAAGGCAACGGATACGGTATAAGCAGATTCAGTGCCATGGTCGTTTCGAGGAGTGCCGAAGCCTGAACGGGAGCGGTTTTTAAGGGATTATTTATAGATGATGGTGGTACGGGGAGGTGGAGAGTTCGCAATTTTGCCAAGTGCGGAGAGCCCGACTTCGAAAAGGGGAACTATACTGTTGCTATCACAACTGCGCGCTTCGGGGCAGGGTGCCCCTCGATGGTTTTGGAGGAATCGTTCGGATCGAGAAAGTCGGGGAGCGATTCGAAGGTCATCCATTCGGTGGAACGCTGTTCTTCGATGGAGGTGGTTGTAACATCGACCGTGCGGATGTTCTGCAATCCGCTGCTGCGCATCCACCCTTCGAGGGTTTGTTGGGAAGGGATGGCCCACACGTTGCGCATTTTTGCATAGCGCCCATCCGGAATCAGCGAATAGCCCTCGGGGCCATCGACCACCAATGTTTCGATGACCAACTCGCCGCCGGGGCGAAGGAAACCCTTGAGGTCGCGCAGATGGTCGGCGGGTGATTTCCGGTGGTAAAGTACGCCCATGGAAAAGACGGTGTCGAACGCGTTGGGCGTTTCGGGGACCGCTTCGATGCCGAGGGGAAGCACCCATGCGTTTGGGTTTTGGATATAGTGCTTCATGGCAAAAAACTGGCAGACAAACATGGGGGAGGGATCGACTCCAACGATCAGTTTTGCACCTTCTCCGGCCATCCGCCAGCAGTGGTAGCCGTTGCCGCAGCCGACGTCGAGTATCGTACGGCCCTTCAGCGGCTGGAGGTGTGGCCATACTCGGTCCCATTTCCAGTCGGACCGCCATTCGGTGTCGATGTGCACCCCGTGAATGGTGTACGGCCCCTTGCGCCATGGATGGAATTTCTTCAGTAGTGACTCTAGATCTGGATGTTCCTCGCCTTCCACGCGTACTTCACTTTTTAACTCAATCTCAGATGCTTTCAGTGCTGGTAGTTGGGCTAGCACGTCCTCCCATTGCGGTAGCAGGCCGTGGCGTTCGTAGCGAAGACCATGCGCGATGCACTCCGGCAGCAGCTCAATCCACGCCTCCAACGGCGTGCTTTTCAGCTGTTGATAAAATTCGGTGTAGTCTATCTTCATTTTACGGCGAGCATCGACATAAAGTTAAAACATTGGAACCAGACATCGCATGAGCTGAAGCCGGCCTGTAGCAGTCGGTCGCGGTGCGTTGGGATGGTTTCGGGAATCAATACATTTTCCAGCGCACTGCGTTTTTGGCTGATTTCGAGGTCGGAGTAGCCGTGTGCACGTTTAAAGTCGTGATGAATTTCAGTGAGCAGTCCATTCAGGTGTTCGTCGGAAAAGATCACCTTTTCCGCCAGAATCAGGACGCCGCCGGGGCGCATGCCGTGACTAATCTTCTCCAATAACTGGAGGCGGTCTTCCGGTGGAATAAACTGGAGCGTAAAGTTGAGCACCACAACGGAGGCATCGTGGATGTCCACATCGCGAATATCGCCGCAACGAACCTCTACCGGGGTGGGATTGTGATCGCGGTCAATCATGTTGCGGCAACGCTCGACCATGGCCTCGGAGTTGTCGACCGCGATGATCTGGCAGTCGTCGGCCACCATGCCGCGCCGCATTGAAAGGGTGGCGGCACCCAGCGAACAGCCGAGGTCATAGAGTTTGCTGCCGGTTTTGGCATAATGCTCGGTGAGCGTTTCAATCATGCTGATAATGGAGCGGTAGCCCGGCACTGACCGTTCGATCATATCGGTAAAAACGTCCGCAACCTGCGAATCGAAGTTGAAGTTCGCGATGTTTGCCAAAGCTTCGGTATAAATCGTGTCTTTTTCCATGGCGGGAGAAGGTAGCAGAAGGGCGAGAACTGTTCCATCGAAGATTTGCCGAATCGAGTAGTATAATCTACTACTTTTGGTTCGATATTTGTTCTGTTTTATGCTCAAACTATACGGTGAAACTGTAAATGCTGGATATTGTCAATGCGTAGAGTCTTCTCATATTTTGTCATCATTGGATTGCTTTGCACTGCGTGCAACGAGGCTCTGGCGATTGCTGTCGAGGATCTCCCGACCAGCGAGTTGCCACCATCCGGTGAGGGCTATTCCTTTAATTGGGACTATGTCTACAATTATAAGGGAGCTTCGGCTGTTGCAGTTGACCACTTCTGGATTTTGACTGCGGCGCATGTGGCCGATGATAGTGGTTCTGGTAGTTTGGTCATTGATGGCGAAACCTACACCCAGCAGGAGGTGGTTCTTCACTCCATGGCCGATGATCCCGATTCCAATGAAACCGCTGATATCGCTTTGGTCCGTTATGACAAACGACTGCCGGGCTATTATCTACTGGATGATTCAATTCCCGTCGGGAATGAAATTCTGATCTGCGGCTTTGGGTTTTCGGGTAACGTTGTCTCAACGCGCTTCAATGCTTACTTTTCCGAGGATAATACGTCAGGCCATATAACGAAGCGGTGGGGCACCAATAAAATCGATGGGGCAGATCTGTATTCCAGTACGGTGCCGATCGTGGCCACCAGCAAGGGATTCAATATCAGTATTTCCAAGGATCGGTCAAATGCCGGGAAGACCGTTTATGAGGCCGGATGTAACATCTATGATTCCGGCGGGGGTATGTTTCATTATTCCGGTGGCTCGTGGAAGCTGACGGGTCATATGGTGGCTCGTTCCGGGGCGGGCCCATATACTGGCAACTTTGCACTTGCGACATCGGAATATGTAAACTGGATAAAATCCGTCATCAC
>CAZWZW010000083.1:0-12249 GCA_964639125.1 uncultured Verrucomicrobiota bacterium | reverse complement strand
AATCATCAGGCCGAAGGCCTGACACCCATAAGCGATTATAAGCGCCCATAAGCGGTCTTCAGCTACGCTGAAAATGCAGAGCATGAGCACTTAGACATGTCATTGCAGATGCGTTCGAAATCGATTCAGAGCCAATAAATGTCGCTGTTCGACTTCTGTATCAGGATATGCTTGGCAGGGAAGGAGCTTTAGTTGTCATTAAATTTGACGATGAACCCAAAAATTTTAACCAAGGGGTAACGTTGGAAGTGCTGACTGACGTAGCAGTGGCATCTTGCCGCTTTTTTTAGCGTATATGCGCTGATAATTCTCCTGGGAGGTTTTCAGAAGCGCCCATTCACTTGGATTGTTTTCATTTTTGTCAATTAATTGATTGAAAGATAGGAAGCAGTGATTGAATGTTGACGTTTACAGTGATTTTTTTTTAAATTTTATAGGATATGTACAAAATAGAATGGTTGGGTAAGTGGATTCGCGGCGGCTGGGCAACGCCGCATTGCCCGTGGATGAAGACGGGATTTGGTGTTGAAAAGGAAGTTCGTTCGGCCACCCTGCACGTAACTGCACTGGGTGTGTGTGAGGCATGGATCAATGGGCAGCGTGTCGGTGACTCCCATTTGCTTCCCGGCTGGACGGATTATCGCAAGCGGGTCTACTACCACTCCTTTGAGGTGGGCGAGATGCTCAAGGTGGGGGAAAATCGCCTGGGTGCGGTGCTGGGGCTGGGTTGGTTTGCCGGTTTTTTTGGACCGTTTCTGCATAAGGGGTATTACGGGAATGACTCGTGGTTTTCCTGTATGCTGGAGATTCATTTTACGGACGGATCATCACAAACCGTCTGTTCGGATGAGACTTGGACGTGGCAGGCCGGTCCGTTGCTGGAAGCGGATTTACTAATGGGGGAGACCTACGATGCTCGACAGGAGATCGACGGGTGGCTTGATCCGGAAGGCGATGGCGGAGAGGCGCATCCGGTTTTTGTGGTCAACGCGGAGACGCGGCTGCCGGAGTGCATTGAACCTTATCCGGGCGTGCCGGTGCGAACCATTGCTGAACTTCCGGCGCAGTCCGTTACCGAGCCGAAGCCGGGCGTTTATGTGTTCGACCTCACGCAGAATATGGTCGGAGTCGCTCAGTTATGTGCTGCGGTGCCCGAAGGTACGGAAATCGTCCTGAAGCACGGCGAAATGCTGAATGAGGACGGTACGATCTACACCGAAAACCTGCGCTATGCCAAAGCGACGGATCGATATATCGCCAAAGGTGGTGGCCAGGAAACATGGACGCCGCGCTTCACCTTTCACGGCTTCCGCTATGTCCAGATCGAAGGACTGCCCGTTTCGGAAACCGGACTTCCTCCGTTAAGTACGATTACTGGCCAGGTCTGGATGTCGAATGTCGAGGAGACCGCTTCGTTTGAATGTTCGGATCCGAAGGTGAACCGCTTGTTTGAAAATATCCGCTGGGGTTTCCGGGGGAACTATCTGGAAGTGCCGACCGACTGTCCCCAGCGCGATGAGCGCCTCGGCTGGACCGGCGATACTCAGATGTTTATCCGTTCGGCCACCTATCTGGCTGACATTCGACCTTTCTTTAAAAAGTGGCTGGTGGATCTCAACGATGCCCAGCATCCGGACGGTGGCTATCCCGATATTGCTCCTTTCATGGGGACGCTCAACCACGGGTTGGCGGCCTGGGCCGATGCCGGTATTATCTGTCCTTATGTGCTGTGGCAGCAGTACGACGACCTCTCGTTTGTGCGGCCCTGGTGGAAGCAGATGAAGGCCTTCATGGCTTCGATCTGCAAGGAAGGGAACCGCCACAACGATCAGACGGAACCGACTTGGGGCGACTGGCTCAACATTGATTCGCCGACGCCCAACCGGCTGATCGGACTGGCGTATCGTGCCTACGACGCACGCCTGATGCAGGAGATGGCCGAGGCGCTTGGCGAATCGGCCGATGCCGCCTTTTTCGCGGATGAGGCGGAACGCAGCCGGGCGCTTTTCCGCGATGAGCTGTTTGACGGGGAAGCGGTTTCCGTTAAGACGCAGACCGCCGCCGCGCTCGCCATCGTGATGGACCTGGTTGGCGGTGACGACCTCGAGGCCGCCAAGCAGACCCTCATAGACTGCGTAGAAGAAAACAACGGCTATCTGACGACCGGCTTTATCGGCACGGGCTATCTCTGCCCTGCGCTCACCAAAGCCGGGCGCTGCGACCTCGCCGTCCAGCTGCTTCTCAACGAGGGCTATCCTTCGTGGCTCTACGAAGTAAACAATGGTGCCACCACCATCTGGGAACGCTGGAACAGCTGGACCGAAGAGAACGGTTTTGGGGATGTCGGCATGAACTCCTTCAACCACTACGCCTTCGGATCTGTCTGCGAATGGATGATGGAATCGCTGGCGGGCATCAAGCCCGGCGCGCCTGGTTTCCAGACCTTGGAAATTGAGCCGTGCTTTACGGATCGGTTTGATTTTGTGAAAGCATCCTACAACTCCATTCAGGGGCCTGTTACCATTCATTGGAAGAGAGAAGGGGCGGCATTTGTGGTCGAACTTGAAACGCCGGTGCCTGCGACGATTCGGCTCCGCTCTCTGACCGAAAACGTTGCCGCCGGTCGTCATGTGTTCAAGGTACTTCCGAACGACGAAGAAACCTGTCTGCTGGAGAGTGACCTGTCTCAAGGCGCCTTGGTTTGAACGCAATAGATTTTACGATGACCAAAAAACATCCTGTACATAAAGCGACTGGTTCTGAAAAGGTTCCACTGAAGGTTCGCATCGGTTGGGGCTTCGGTGGTTTGGCCGATAATTATATGCTGAACTTTCTGAACATCATGTTCTTTCTGGTGTACGTAACCTATTTTAAAATGCCGGCAGGGCTAGCTGGTGCAGCATTGGCGATTCCTCGCTTTGTCGACATGATAACCGATCCTTTGATCGGAAACCTCTCCGACAATACGCGTAGCCGTTGGGGGCGTCGCCGTCCTTATATGGTCATCGGGGCGGTCTTGTGTGCCGTGCTGCTGCCGTTATTCTGGGTTCAGGTCGGTTCGGCTGAAAGCGAGGTCTGGATCAAGAATCCGATGTTTATCTATGCCTCGGTTCTGGGGATTCTTTTTGCCATCGTCTACACGCTGTATGTGGTGCCGTACACAGCGTTGGGATTCGAATTGACCAACGACTATGATGAGAAAACGCGTGTGTTGGCCTGGCGTATGTATATCGGCCTGATTGGCAGTATGACGGTTCCGTGGGTCTACAAGTTGGCTACGCTCGATGGGTTTGCCAATGAGGCGCAGGGAGCATTCTGGGTCTCGATTGGTATCGGCGTCATTGTGATTGTGGCTGGTTTGATTCCCGTTTGGGTTTGCCGAGAGCGTGAGGATATTCAGAAGCAGGAGACCGCGCCTTTTATCCCTTCCGTGAAGGCGGCCTTGATGAATCGTCCTTTTCTGATTCTGTTGCTTGCTTATCTCATTATCATTACCGGCCTATTTTGTGCCGGAACGCTCGGTAGCTTTGTGAACATCTATTATGTGTGTGGGGGCAATAAGGATTTCGGGGCATTGATCGTGGCAATTAGCGGTACGCTTGGCGCAATTGTTTCGTATTTTAGCATGTTCCTGCTGACGGCCATTTCGACCCGCTTTGAAAAACGCAATGCCATGCTGTTGGGCTTGGGGCTCGCCTTTTTCGGTGCAGGGAGTCTTTGGTTTACGATGGATCCGCGGTGGCCTTTGCTGCAACTGATTTCAGCGATCTTTGTGTTCATGGGCCTGCAGGGCTGCTGGTTGATGGTCAGTTCCATGGTCGCAGATATCTGTGATGAAGATGAGCTTAAAAGCGGCTTGCGCCGCGAAGGGATGTTCGGGGCGGTGAACGGGTTTGTGCTGAAAGGTGCGCTCACGCTTACGGCGGCCCTTTCGGGCACCATGCTCTACTTGGCGGATTTTGATGCCTCCGAGACCGATGCATTTGAAGCGCGCACGATTGCGGGCGTTATTGAACCCGTGCGCGAGTGGACGCTTGGAAGCGATACCTTCATTGCTGCAACACAGGAATTCAATCTGCACGGTGAACGTTTTGAGCTGGTCGCAAACGATAAGTCTGCGGTTGAAGGCAGCAAGTGGAGCGTCATTGGGCGTATCATTCAGGGCGAAACATCCTATTATCGGTGGTATGAATTCGAAGAGGCTGTAGCCATGTTTTTGCCTGCTGTGAAGTCTGCTCTGGCTGAAGGTGACGAGCAGCAGGCCAGAATGCTCACCGCGTATGTTGATACCGTCGAAAATGGATTTCTTGTCGAAATGAATAAGCAGAAAAAGATTTCTTCTCGTATGAAAACACTCGTGGTTCTGTTTCAGGTGGGCGGCTTAGGTTTAGCGATGGTCGTATTCTGGTTCTATCCGATTAACCGCGCTCGATCAGAGGAAACCCGCCGCAAGCTGGATGAAAGAAAGGCGGTCGCCGTCGCGGCCGAATAACGCATTCTGAACAAGGAATTTTTATAAATAAAATTATGAAAAAACAAAGCTTTACCATGTTATTGTTTGGAATCGCGCTTTCAGTTGTAGCCGTGAATGCTAAGCAACCCAACGTCCTCTTCATTGTAGTGGACGATTTGGGCTGGAAAGACACCGGATGCTACGGGAGTACATTTTACGAAACGCCCAATGTGGATCGCCTAGCGGAATCTGGCATGCGCTTCACCGATGCTTATTCGGCCAGCCCGCTCTGCTGTCCGACCCGTGCCAGTATTATGACTGGGCAGTATCCGGTTCGCATCGGATTCACTAGTGCGTCCGGGCATGTGCCCGGAGAGCACAAACACGCCGAATCTACGAAGGCAGCACCTGATCAGCGAGCTGCGGGGCCGTCGTCGATCAACTACCTGCCGTTTGAATATTTTACGCTTGGCGAAGCATTCAAGGGGGGCGACTACCAGACCGCATTCCTAGGTAAGTGGCACATGGGGCATCCACCCTACACGCCTGAAAAGCACGGCTTCGATTTCGTGGTGGGTGGCCGCGCCCACCCGGGGCCTCCCGGCCTCGACGGGACCCGTAAGTTTTTCCCGCCGTGGGACAAAACAGGAACGCTTCCCGAAAGCCCGCCTAAGGATAAGCACATCGACGACTACCTCGGCGACCGGGCGGTCGCATACATTAATGAGCACAAAGATAAACCGTTCCTGATGTGCTTCTGGCTCTACGATGTCCACGCGCCATTCCAGTCCAAACCGGAGCTGGTGGAAAAGTGGAAAAAGAAAGCCGATCCCAGCAACCCGCAGCACAGTCCGACTATGGCCGCAATGATTGAAGTGATGGACGACAACGTCGGCCGCGTGCTCGATGCGCTCGAAGCGAATGGCATTGCTGATGACACCATTGTGATTTTTACCTCTGACAACGGCGGTAACATGTATGACGTGGCCGACGGTACCACGCCGACGAACAACGAGCCGCTGCGTTCCGGCAAGGGCAATAACTATGAGGGCGGCGTGCGCATTCCGCTGATCGTTCGCTGGCCAGGGATAACAAAGCCGGCTTCGGTAAACGATGCGGTGATCTCGACCGTCGATCATTATCCTTCGCTGCTCGAGATGACCGGACAGAAACTGCGGCCCGATGCTCACAAAGACGGCATCAGCTATGTGCCCGCGCTTAAAGGCAAAGCGCACGACCGCGGACCGACGATCTGTGACTTTTCGCATTTTGTCCCAGCTACGATGAACATTCCCAACACCTGGATTCGCTCTGGTGACTGGAAGCTGCTGCGCTTCTGGTTCGACCGTTCGACTCCGCTCACGGCAGGTGGCACTGGGTTGGAGCATCGCTATGAACTCTACAACCTGGAGAACGATATCGGTGAAGCGCAGAATCTTGCCGCGCAATATCCCGAAAAAGTGCAGGCGATGGCCGCGGAGCTGGATGCGTATTATCAGAAAACCGATGCTCTGAAGTCCAATCCCAACACGGCTTACAACGGACGCACGGTCGGGGTTTGGGAGGCAAAAGGAAAAGGAACCATTGCGGCGAAAGAGGGTGCGCTGGTGCTAACGGCTGGCCAGCCGCAGTTTGATGCGCGTACCCGTGTGACGCCCAGCTTGGTGGGCAGTGCCTGGATCGAATTCGAAGCACGCTCGGATAAGGGCAACATGGTCAGCTTGCAGTGGACGTCGCACGGCGCTCCGCAATTTGGCGCGCCAGAGCGCAACGCCGCTAAAGCGCTGTCCGCTGATTGGAAAACATTTCGGGTTAAAATGGATTTCCCGAGCCGGATTAAAGCGATTCGTTTTGTGCTGTCAAAAGCAGGCGATGTTGCCGAGTTGCGTCATGTAAAACTCCTGACACCCGACCAGTCAGTGATTACGGAGTATGAATTTTATTAAGGAGACATTTTTATGAAAAAACTAATTATTGGATTGTTGTGTGTGTGTTCGCTAGTGCATGCCGAGAAAAAACCCAACGTGATTTTGATCTATACCGATGATCACGGCTGGGCGGACCTCGGGATCCACGGCATGGTTGATGATGTAAAGACGCCGAACCTGGACCAGCTGGCCCGTGATGGGGTGCTTTGCAAAGACGGCTATTCCACTGCGCCGCAGTGCTGCCCGTCGCGCGCCGGTGTGATCACCGGAAAATATCAGCAACGCTTCGGATTCCAGCAGAACGGGCAGGGGCCGTTGCCGCTCGATGAACTGACTATTGCCGAGCGCATGAAGGCCGCTGGCTACCGCACGGGCATGATCGGCAAATGGCACCTCGAACCCTTCTGGATCGATACCGCATGGTGTAAAGAGCAGCTCGGCGTTGAGGAAACATCTTCGAAGACCCGTCTGCCGTTTGCAAAGATTCTGCCTTACTATCCGGGCAATCGCGGGTTTGATGAGTTTTTCAAAGGGGAGATGAACCGCTACTGGCTCAACTACGGACTGGACGGCGAAGACCGCACGCCGGAGGGCGAATGGCAGAACCTGACCGGCTACCGGCTCGATATCCAGACCGATGCCGCGCTTTCATTTATCGATCGGAATGAAAAGGATCCTTTCTTCCTCTATCTCGCCTGGTTCGCTCCGCACGTGCCAATGGAGGCGACGGAGAAATATTTGTCGCGGTTCCCTGGCGAAATGCCGGAGCGCCGCCGCTATGCACTGGCCATGATCTCGGCCATGGATGACGGCCTCGGCCGTATTCGCGAACGACTTAAAAAACTCGGGCTCGAAAAAGACACGATCATTTTCTTCATTGCCGACAACGGTGCGCCGCTCAAAATCCATATGAAGGACATTCCGATTTCCTTCCCCGGCGGCGCGTGGGACGGTTCGCTGAACACGCCATGGGTCGGCGAAAAAGGCATGGTGATGGAAGGCGGGGTACGCGTGCCGTACATTGTCACCTGGCCGGGCACTTTTCCGGCCGGACAGGTGAGCGACGAGCCGGTTCTTTCGCTCGATGTGGCGGCGACGGCGCTGGATGCTGCCGGGCAGCCGATTCCGGATGAGCTCGACGGCATCAGCCTGATCCCGCATTTTTCCAACGCTCGGAAACCGTTTGCTGAGCGCAATCTGTTCTGGCGTTTTTGGAACCAGGGAGCGGTGCGTCGCGGTGACTGGAAATATATGACCCTCAGCGACGGCCGCGAAATGCTCTACGACCTGTCCAGCGACGAACATGAAAACAAGAACCTGTTTTCGCAGTATCCGGAAAAAGCCGACCAGCTGCGCAAGGCGTGGAAAAAGTGGTCCAGCGAGCTCAAACCAGAAGAATTTCCTTCCTCTCCGATTAACGATTCGGAAGAAGCGTGGTTTGGCCATTACCTAAGTGATTCATCTGCGGCTGCCGAACCGGTCGCCGCTGGCCCGCTTCCCGCTCGGTACGTTCCTATGGATTCCAACGATGATCAAATGCTCACGTTGGATGAATTTGTTGAAGGCCGCACGGCCATCGAAGAACCGTTGTTGAAGAAAAAATTGAATCTGACCGAAGAGCAGGCCCAGGAGCGAAGTGAGCGGTATCGTGGCAATTATCGCGCCAATTTTAAAAAGCGCGATGCAAACAAAGACGGCGTCCTGAATGCCGACGAGCTGAAGTAAGCTTTCCAAGGTTGGGGAATAATTTTCCAAGGGTTGGAGGACGTGATCCACGGAGGGCAGATCCGGACCACGGATATTTTGAGTAGAGAAGGAAAATAAAAGGAGCAATAGACTATGAGATATAAAAAGTTAGCATGGATCATAATCACGTGCGCAATTGCGCTGGGCACAGCGTCGGCGCGTGAGGTGGTGGACTTAAATTTTGGCTGGAAGTTTAAGCTGGGTAAAAACGCGGGAGCGGAGGCGACGGGATATAACGATTCGACATGGGCCACCGTAGACGTCCCGCACGATTTTCAGGTGGCGCAGGAATGGGAGGAGCCTTCTGCGGGTGAACAGGCCAACATGACCGCCAACAACAGTAAACGTAGCCGCTTGAGCGCGCGCGGTTTCAAGGAGCTGGGCGAAGGTTGGTACCGCAAGTCGTTCCGTGCGGATCCGGCTTGGAAGGGTCAAACCATTCTGCTCGACTTTGAGGGCATTATGCTGGTTGGCGATGTCTGGTTGAACGGCGAAAAAATTGGCGGCACAGATTACGGCTATATCGGTTTTGATATCGACATTTCCAGCAGGCTGAAGTTTGGAATGGAAAACGTTATTGTTGTACGGGCGGATACGATGGGGGCGAATCAATCCCGGTGGTATACCGGCGGCGGGCTGTATCGTAACGTGAAGCTGGTGGTGAAAAACCAAACCTCTGTTGCCCGGCACGGTGTTTTCGTGACCACGCCGAAGATTTCGACAGAAATGGCAGCGGCCCGCATAGAGGTCGAGCTGGAGCACTGGGTCAAAGGGATTGAAATTAAGACCACTGTTTTTGATCCGTCGGGAAATCAGGTTGCCGTGCAGCAACAGGCCGCCAGTCAGACAGTTTCGGAATGCATGCTTGAGGTTCCTTCGCCCCAGCTTTGGTCGTGTGAAACTCCCTGGCTTTACCGCGTCGAAGTGGAGCTGATGGCCGGCGGAAAAACCCTTGACCGGGTTGATCAATCCTTCGGCATCCGAACCTTGGAATATTCGCCAGACTTCGGCTTCAAGCTGAATGGGAAGAAAGTGTTTCTGAAGGGGTTCAATCTTCATCACGCCAATGGTGCGTTGGGGGCGGCTGCTTTCCCGCGGGCTGAAGAAAAGCGATTTGAAGTCCTGAAGGCGATGGGGGGCAACTGCATTCGTACGGCGCACAATCCTTACTCCGTATCCTTTATGAACCTGGCGGACAAGCACGGCGTACTGATTGTGGATGAGGCCTTTGATAAGTGGAAAAAACAGTATGCGGGGGGGCGACAGGAGTTTGAGAAACTGTGGCCGGCCGTGATCGAAGAATGGGTCAAACGCGACCGTAACCATCCGTCGGTGATTATGTGGAGTCTGGGCAATGAGCTGAACCGACAGATTCGCAATGACGTGCGCGGCGACTATGGAGTCAGTCTCTATAAAGAAATCTCGGCGTCGGTTAAGCCGTTTGATCCAACGCGCTTGATAACGGTTGGACTGCACCCGATTCGCGGCAAAGGTCTGCGCGACCCCTTATACAAGAAGCCGATGGAGTGTCCGCCGCCGCCATTGGCATCTGAGACCGATATTGCGTCGTACAATTACCGCTGGCAAAATTTCAGGACCGATGGCAAAGCGCATCCGGATTGGATGTTTTATCTCAGCGAGGCAGCGATTAACCAGCTTCCGACTGACTACTTCAGTATGGACCGGGAGCGGGTGATCGGGCTCACCTACTGGGGAGCTATCGGTTATATCGGCGAATCCCGTTTGGGATGGCCTGCCAAGGGCTGGGATCTTTCAATCGTGGATCATTCGCTGGAACCGAAGCCGAAGTTTTATCTCGCCCGCAGCGCGTTCAGCAGCGAACCGGTGATTCGTGCCGCGGTGGTAAATAAGCAAGAGAGCGAGATGGAGTGGAACGGCGTGAAGATGAGCCGAACCGACGAATTTGAACATTGGAACTGGAACCCGGGGCAGCCACTCAAATTGGTCACCTATACCAATGGGGATGAAGTGGAACTGCTGCTGAACGGGCGGTCACTCGGCATCAAAAAGAATGCCAAAGATCCGGGCAGGCGCAACCGTATTGAGTGGTCTGTCACGTATGAGCCCGGCACGCTTAAGGCCGTTGCTCGTCGCAAAGGCGCACCCGTGGCCGAGCATGCCTTGCAGACTGTCGGTAAGCCGGTTGCTCTGAAGGTGGCGGCGGATAACCCGGCCTGGAATGCCGATGGGCTGGATCTCAATCATATTCGCGTCTGGGCAGTCGATGCCCAGGGGCGCACGGTGCCCACGGCAGCCAACAAGTTAAGCTTCGAGGTCGCCGGGGCGGCGTCGCTTGTGGCTGTGGACAATGGGGATATTTACAGTGATGAGCCGTTTGTGGCGGACAAGCGCAGCCTGCATCGGGGGACGGCTCTGGCCATTCTCCGTTCCGGGAAAGAAGCCGGGGGCGTTGAAATTCGCGTGTCATCTCCGGGGCTCTCCTCTGCAGCGTTGAAACTGAAAATAGATTGAGGGTTTTGGAGACGTCTATTATGAAACGAACAATAACAACTTTGATCTGTGCGCTTGCGTTGTCATCTGCAGCCGCCAAACAACCTAATGTGATCATGATCTTCACGGACGACCACGGCTATGCCGACTTCAGTTGTCAGGGTGTTTTTGACGATGTGAGGACGCCGAATATTGACCGCCTGGCCGAGGGCGGCGTACGGATGACCGATGGGTATTGCACCGCGCCGCAGTGTGTGCCGTCGCGCGGCGGGCTGCTGAGCGGGCAGTACCAAAATAAATTCGGCCTCGAATCCAATAACCATAAGGATGCGAACGTGATGAAGCAGTTCGCTGAACTTGAGACCCTGCCCGAACGCTTGAAGACGGCGGGCTATGCCACGGGCATGGCGGGCAAATGGCACCTCGGACCGGGCGAGGAAATCGCAGATCACGGCTTCGATCATTTCTACTACCGCAACAGCGGGCGCCCGGCCACGGCCAACATTGGGCTCGACGGCACGGATGTTCCGCTTGGGGAGTATCCCTCGAAGGTGTATCATCTCGATGCCTGCTCAGATGTGGCTTGCTCGTTTATTGAGCGCCACCAAAATAAACCGTTCTTTTTCTATCTGGCCTATCGCGCGCCGCATGTGCCGCTCGATGCGACGGAAAAATATTTGAAGCGCTTTCCCGGCGAGATGCCGGAACGTCGGCGCAAGGCGCTGGCGATGCTTTCCGCCGTAGATGACGGGGTTGGGCGGATTTTTCAAACATTGGAAAAGTGCGGGATTGCGGAAAACACGATAATCTGGGTGGTGGGCGACAACGGCGCGCCGCTGAAAATCCATAAGCGCGATGCGCCCGGCGGAGGGCCGGGTTGGGACGGATCGCTCAACGATCCGATGAATGGCGAGAAGGGAATGCTGTCCGAGGGCGGCATTCGGGTGCCGTTCGTGGTCTATTGGAAAGGCACCATCCCCGGCGGACAGATTTATTCGCATCCGGTGATTTCTCTCGATATGGCCGCCACCGCCAATGCGCTGGCCGGGCTGCCGGATGCGCCGGAGCTCGATGGCGTAAACCTGATGCCCTACCTGACCGGTGAGAATACGGGCGCGCCGCACGAAGCGCTTTGCTGGCGCTGGGAAAGCCAGTCCGCGATTCGCAAGGGACAATGGAAATATCTGCGCTGTGACGATCGTGAATATTTGTTCGACATGGAGAATGATTTTGAGGAAAGCCGGAATCTCATTCAGGCGCACCCTGAAAAAGCACAGCAACTGCTGGCGGAGCTTGAAGGTTGGGCCGGTACGCTGCAGCCGCCCGGCATCGGGGCGCTTCGTTCCGAAAAATCGAGCCGTTCGGCGAATAGATTTTTCGATTGGTATCTGGACGGAAAGGGGGATGCTTCGACGCCGCCGGCCGATGGCAAGCGAAAGCCGCCGCAACAGAAAGAACCGGTGACGGACAAGAAAAAAGGGCCTTCCGATGTGCAGCTTTTCGAAAAGCGCGATCGCAATAAAGACGGTCAGGTCACCCTGGCTGAATATGTGGGCGGTCGCACGGAAAAGGTGGAGGGCATTCGGGCTGCGTTCGAGCAGCGCGATATCGACAGTAACGGGATTTGGGAAAAGAAGGAGATAAAATGAT
>CAZWZW010000082.1:0-12288 GCA_964639125.1 uncultured Verrucomicrobiota bacterium | reverse complement strand
CACGCAACCTCACGATTACGCAGTTGATGTTAAGCTAACGCTTCCCCCTGTCGGGTGCGTAAGGGACTTTCACCCTCAAGTGGATGCGCCCTGCCGGGCGCACCACAAAAAAGCCCCGCCCGAACGAATCGGATGGGGCTGTTAAGATCTAATGTCCCGCCTAGGCGGATGCCTACATGATGAATTTGCGACGAACAAGCAGCATCGTCAAACCTGTCATTCCGAGCAGGCCAAGGGTAGCCGGTTCCGGGATGGCCGCAAGCGTTACATAGTCCACGTCCACATACGAGGTGGCCCCAAAGTCGGGGGAGACCGTTTGGAAGGAAGTTCGAACCTGGTCAAGCTCTCCATCGTTTGCTGCAAGACCGAGCGCAGAAAGTTCAGCGGCGCCGCCGATCGACCAATACACATCTACCAGGTCGGTATCAAGATTCAGCTCAGCCCGGACCGCCAGCGTATCCGGCAGAACGGTTGCATTGAAGTCATAGAGCGTGACCTTGGCACCAACCCCTTGAAGCTCCAGCCTCAACTCACCATTGCGCTTCGCAAGTGAAATCAAAGCCAGGTCAAATTTAGAAGTCGGTGCAGCAGCAGTACCGTTCTGCCGAAAACTATACCCGACGCGCCCCCCGGCAGTATCCCCGTCCGTCAGATCGGCTGCACTATACTTAAAGGCTAACTCATAGATTCCGCTGGTGACATCAGCTGTGCTCAGAGTTGCTCCATTGAATAAATTGGCTCCCTGTGTTATATGTAGGTTTCCACTTCCGTCGGTCTGAAGATTGGCACGTTCAACAGTCCACTTTGCCGTTCCGGCGGAATTGTCCAGATTTTTGAGATCCGTACCGGCCGCATCATTCATCTGCCAATTTTCGATCACCGTCGCATGCGCGACCGAGCCGACCATGGCAAGTGCCATAATCATTGCTATTGTTTTCATTTTTTTCTCCTGTCTTTTAGTTTCCATTTTTTCAGGTTGTGCCGATGACCTTTTACCAATAAATACCGGCTGTCTAAGACACAACATGTCAAAGTGATAACGCACCATGATGCCGCCATTCTCATTCCCAGGTTATTTTCTTTGGTTCATATCCCCAATGGCACTTTATTAAGGATATTTCCAATCCTTGGATCTGCCGGTTTCCTGGCGTGGAGCAGGCGAAGAGACCGCGGTGGATCGATTGTATCGCAGGCGGCTCGCCTGCTACTCGGAGGGTCGGAAACCGGCTTATTCCGATTCCGAAACCTGAAGTCGGATAAATTTTTGCGGAGCATCTTCCGTTGAAACTCGATTGGTCACCGCGTCGAACGCGGCATCAATCGTTCCCGTTCCGGCATCGACCACCCCGTTGGTGCTCCAGGTCCCCGTCACCAGATTGGTATTGGCTTCGACCGTGTAAGCCAGGCCGCGGGCTTCATAATCCGTGCGGCGGCGGTAGACATATTCCAGCCAGTTGGTTCCACCGCTTTCTGTCATGTCAGAAACCGGCAAAACCGATGCTGCATCATTGGTGGTCGGATTTCCGCCAAAAACATATTCACCAAAGTTATCGAGTCCATCCGGTTCGATGTCGATGGAGCGCAGAGCATTGCTTCCAAACAATCCCTGACCCACTGACCAATAGGTATAGGTGTTGGTTTGCGCGGTTCCCGCAGTCGTGAACGACCACACTTCGCCGGCAACCACCGAACTATCGGCCAGCACCGAGTCTGCCCGCCAATAGTACGTCGTGCCCGCCAGAAGCGTGCCGGGATCGACTATGTTCTGCGGATCGGGCTTGGCCGCAATGAATTGAAGATTGTTTGCACTGGTTCCCAGATAGATGCTGGCCGAGGTTCCCTTGTAGCCGATCAAATAGATCAGTTCTCTGTTCGTTGGCTGGTTCGTCGCGCCATCCATGGGGATCGGCGTGGAGGCCTGCGCAGTTTGCTGGCCCGGAATCCAGTAGCTGGCGGCGCCATATTCATAGGCACCGATGTCGGGCGCGGCTCCGGCAAAGCCGTCGGTGATGCCGTTGGTGTAGGCCAGTACATTGCCGGTCGGCAGTCCGTCGACGAACAACTCCGCCGCGAGGAAGTTGGTAAAGTGCTCCATCGTGTAGCCGTGCTCTACGGTGCCGGCATCTACCAGCGGGCTTCCGGCCTTCGGACGGAAATCAAACTGATCGATGTCGACGAGCAGCGTTTTCACATCCACGCCCTCGATGCCGCCGATATAGTTATTGGTCGCCTCGCCGGGAAATTCGCCGTTTGCTCCCTTGCCGGAATAGCTGATGGTATTGCAGGCGTTGTTACCGATTTTGCTGCGCGTGTTGAAGGCATTGAAGCGCGGATAGTTGCCGCCCACATAAATATCCTGCTGGGAGGAATCGAAACAGGTGTTGTTGTAGCAGTATTCGCGGTCGCCCTTGACCGCCTGCTTGCGGGTTCCAAAAACCACGTTGTGGTGCTGCGTACCTTCGACGCCGGGCGGCTGATTGTCCCAACCGCCGCCACCATCAAAGCGGAGGCCGTTCTTGTCGGAGACATAGGCCCAGTTGTAGCGATACATCAATCCGGGAATCTGCTGGGAACCGGCCTGGATGTGCGCGCCATCGCTCTGCACCTTGCCCATTTCGGACAGGTGGTTGAGTTCGATCAGCGTCGGATAAAGATCCTCGTAGGTGACATAGGGAGCAATGAGCCAAGATCCTGTATCCGTATAGGTGCCATTGCGATTTAACACCTTGACGCTCTTTGGACAGCTGACGCCTTCCGATGCGCCGGTGGTTTTGACCGTGTTGCGGCGAAATTGCAGCCCTGGTGATTTACCGGTCTCAAAGGTTGCACCGCCGCCGTGTGCGCCGGTCCAGTCGATCCGTTCGAAGGAACAGTTTTCAATCACGTTTCCATAGCCGCGCATTTCAATGGCCGGCCCGTCAGTTTCGCGCATGTTGCAGTTGCGCACCGTGACGCGGCTCGGCTGCCATTGGTCGCGACCCGCATTGATTGAAGTAATATTCACCGCCTCCGGCTCACCGAGCATGCGACGGCTGGTATGCGGGAAATCAAAGTCGCAATCCTCCACAAGCATATCCACGCAATTGTCCATCGAGAAGGTCGTGCCATAGAAATTGATACCACGCAGTTCGACGTGCATGCAATCGTTGAACGTCAGTGCATAGGACTGCACCTTGCCCTCGATAGTGCCGGAGGGGACTCCGCCCCCCTTTGGCCACAGGTAGAGTTCCTTCGTGGGCGGGTCGTAGAACCACTCGGTCTGCGCATCGAGATAGTCCAGCTTGCCCTCCAGAAAGAAAACCTGTTCACGGACATTCAGCTGATTGGTTGTAATCTGCGGTTGGTAGATAAATTCGTTGGGGGCCGACTGCTCGGTAATGATCCGCGCCCATGAGGACCAGCTTCCGATGTTCATGACCGCAATGGATCCGACCGGACTGCCCGGCAGATTGACATCACTGCGCACCACCACGTTTCCGTTGGTATCCACCAGCACATCGCCGGGATTTATAACCACATCGCCATCGCCGCCGATGATCGGTTCTCCCGTATCTGTATAGGTGGTGCATTTTTCAAAACCATCGTGGCTGTACACCGTCGGGCTCAGTGAATCATCGAGAAAGGCATTCGGCCAGCGGGCAGGCACCATTTCCTCGCCATCGACCAGCAATTGCCAGACATCGTTGGAAAGCGTTGTTTTGTAGATAGTGCCGGAATACTGCGTCCAGCTGTTGGTGATTGGCTGCATGCCGGACAGCACAACGGTCTCATTGCTATAGGCGGAAATCACCAAAGGAGTCCCGTTGGAACTGTTGATGCCGTCCCAAACCACCTCTTCATGATAGGTTCCGCCGCGGATCCACAGGGTGTCGCCGGAATCCATCAGAGAGGCGGCATGCCCGATGGTGCGGAACGGCAAAGTCAACGTTCCGGGGTTGGAATCGCTGCCGGTGGTGCTGACCACATAGTTGGTCGAAACATGCGCTTCTTTAAAATTGCGGATTACCACGTCGTCCATCTGAATGGTCATGTCAGGTTCGGGGCCATTGATGATGAAACCAAACGATTGCGCAGGTGCTCCCGGAATATTGTTTCCAGCCAGACTGCCGTCATCAACAACCAGCGAGCCGTTTTGGAAAACATCCACCTTTGCAGAGGCAACGGAATTCGACCCGTCATCATAGACCAAAACGGAATTTGTGTCGTTGTTCACCACAATGCGGTACGCATCCCAAACCCCTGCACCGCTGGAGAGACCGTCGATATTCAACGCATAGGTTTGCTGGAGCCCGGCGGAATAGGAATCCCGTCCAAGAACAAACATGGCATCGCCCCCGGCGGGAAGCGACAGCGCCTTGATACGCAACTCCACCTCGAACTGAAGTTCGCTGAACCCGGCAAATTGTTGATTGCCCAGACCGCTACGGGTGGGATTGACGTGCGCAATCTGCCCGATCCGGTTGGTTCCGCCCTCATCGACATTGGAGACATCGGCAGCCAGCTGGCTGCTCCATGCATTCAGCGTGGTATCTTCAAAATCATCGCTAAACAATTCAACGGCCTGCGCCTGCAAAACCGCAGTCGCTGCGACTATCAAGAATATAAATATTTTTTTCATACGGTGCCTCATGGATATCAAAGTTTTTCGATATACGACGTAGTAGACTCCTACCAATTAACGCCATCAAAGACCTCTGTTCTCAAAGTATTAAGCCCCTCTGAGCGCTGGCTTGCCGAAGTCGCCATCCAACAGAGAGTTGCAACGTTAATCTGCGGCAAAAATTACAAAAAATGGTTAAACGAAAACTCCATCCGGCACGCCGGATGGAGTCTTTTTGCGTTACTCTTTAATCCGGAAGGTTACTCTGTTTTGTTCACCTTCAACCGGAGGAACGCATTAGGCGCGCCCGTCGGGACTCGGTTGGTGACCGACTTGATGCCGCCCACATCCGCGGACTCGCCGACAAACTCGATGGCACCGGTACCCCAGTTGGTACCAAAGACCAGATCAAATTTGCGTCCCAACTCATAGGTGATTCGCGGATCGTCGGTCCGTTCGTTGTAGACGTGGTAGAACCAGTTGGTTCCTGTGTCCATGGCGAAGGAGGCACTCGGCGCAACCGTGGCAGCATCATCCACATTCGGAATACCACCAAGGGCATACTCGAGCAGGTTGTCCAAGCCGTCCGGTTCAACATCCGTACCCGGAAGTGCATCGTTTCCGGTCAGACCAAAACTGGCCGTCCAGGCATCGAAACCAACCGGAGCAGCATCGCCCGTGCGAACCACCAGAACGTTGTCGATCTTGTCGAAGTCGGCCTGGGCATATGCGTTCCAACGAATGCATAGATCCTCACCAGCCTGAACGTTCAGATTCGAGAAGACCAGTGTCTCTCCAACCGGTGACGTGTCGGTGGTGTAATCCTTGCTCGCCAGCTCGGTGAAGAATGCCGTACCACGAAGCTTGGGAACCAGAGCGGCCTCAACATCTTCAATCAGAAGCTGTCCAAGCGCGTTGGTACCCTGACTCAGGTCAAGACGAACATCGTTCACGTTACCTGTGGCATCCATTCCACCAAAGCTGAAGATCGTTACACTACCGGTTCCGCTGTTGGCAAAGGTGACATCCATCGAAACCGTATAGGCTCCGGAGGTCAGAGCAATGGTATCCGCGGCGCCAACATCGTCGTATCCCGCCGTGCCGGCAGGCACCACAATGGCCAAGGAACGACTGGTCAATTCAGCAGACTTAAACGATAGAGCTTTACCGCCCCACACAGCAGACGAGGCATGCACCCAGAAGTGGTCATTGGTATCGTTGATATCGTAGTCAGCCCACTGCAACAGGGAGTTGCTCGTCGAAGGATCACTAAACCTTGCATCCAATACGGCATTGGCCGGGGTTACGGGTGGCACAGGCACCTCGTAGTCACCGATACGCACCATGTTGATGTCATAGAGACGAACATCGGTATTATCGGCACCATACATGGTGAAGACCGCATCATACCCGTTGGTGATATTGACCGTAACGGAACCGGTGGTCCGGGTGACATTACCCGCACCCGACAGGGCGCCGCCACTATGCAGGTCGAAACTTGCAATCCCTTGAGCGGTAGGAAGTATGACAACAGAACCTGGATGACCATGGTCGTATTCCACATAGTCCACCGATCCGCTAGGCCCTTGATCGATCAAGGCATAGGCCTCAATGCCCCAGAAACCGCCCGCACCGACATTGTTCACTTCATATTCGAAGTCATAACGGTACACACCGTTGGTCATGGGCTCGACATCCAAGGCACCAACGTTGTCCATGCCGGCGGTGCCATTCTCAATCAGATTGTACATCCCACGGGTGTTGGCGGCACCTGAATTAATCTGGATATAGCCTGCAGTGGTGTTCTGACTGCCACCCGATGAATAGTTCCAAATATTGGTGTGTATTCCGAATTCGTTCAACTTCTGTTTGTCGAAGTCGGTGGCCCCGCCATTGTAGGTATTCAGTCCCACCGCGCCGGTGAAGCTCAACTGCAACGGTCCTGCCGGAGGATTGATGATGGTTGCCGTTACCGGAAGGGTGGTGGTCTGGTTCGTGCTTCCCAGTTCGTTCCAGGTCACCACGATGTCGGCAGTGGCAGTTTGCTTGTGGGCCAGTCCGGCCGTCGAATTGTCGAACACGACCTCGAACGTGGCGTTCGATGGTCCCGGATCGTTCAGCGTCAGCGGCAACGATGTAATGGTTGAAAAACCGACAGCCGATGCATTGGCAACCGTAATGGCCGTGATCTGTACATTCGTGTGAGCCGGTCCCTCATTATAGAAAACCGTCGCGGTATTGGTTGCCGCAGTAGCGGGCGTAAGCACAGTTATGTCCAGTCCGGCCGCCGGTGTGACCAAAAGTTCCACATCAGGATTGTTGTAGTTGCCCACCACGGCGAGGGTGTTGGTGGCGAATGTACCCGTTCCAAGCTCCGTCCATACGATCGAAACCGAACCGGTTGCTTTGTCGGACGGTCCATCGGTGAATCCGGCCGCATCGCTATCAAAAACAATTTCAACCGGTGTGTTTGACGGGAAGGCATCCATCGTGATCGGTGCGGAGGTTAATAGACTGAACGCGCCGGCATGGGTCGTGTTCGTGAGATTAATTGCCGTGATCTGTACATCGGTTCCTCCTGATCCAGGAACAAACGATGTAATAATCGAGTTGGTGGTCACGGTATCCGGATGGTTCAGGTTAAGCGTCAGCTGGGTATCCGGGGTCGTGGTAAAGGCCGCCGGACCTTCTACAAACCCGAGGATCTGCACATCGTCCACATGGATCGTTACGTTGGGCTCATTCTTGTTAATAAGGAAGCCGAAGGATTTTACCGGGGAACCCGGAACATTAGCGCCATTCAGGGCTCCGTCATCCGTGATTTTGACGCCGTCCTGCCAAACATCGACCCTGCCGGCAGCCACTGACTCCGCGCCCGCATCGTAGTTTAGGACAGAAGAGAGATCGTTGTTTACGATAACCCGGAAATCGGACCACACACTGGCCGTCAACACAGTTTCAAGCTGCAACTGATAGCTTTTCTGTGTACCCGCGCCATAGGAGTCGCGACCGAGAATAAAGTCGATATCGCAACCGGACGGCAACGACAGCGCCTTGACCTTGAAGCTAGCTTCAAACCGGTTCTCGCTGAATCCCACCAGGTTATTGTTGCCCAGGCCGGTTCGGCCTCCAGCCGCGTGGACGATCGAACCGATTCTGTTGCCGCCATCATCGATATTCGAGAGCACGGTACCGGTTTGTTCTATATTGTTTAACCACTTATCCAGCGTCGTGTCTTCAAAGTCATCGTTAAAGAACTCGGTCTGGGCCTGAACGGCTGCGGCAGCAAAAAACGTTGCCGCGATCATACACGTTAGTATTTTCCACTTCTTCATCTGTTTCTCCTCATATGCTTTCACTTTCATTAGAATACTGACCAAAACTGCTCTTGTTGCAGCTAAAGCCAATCCCTAGACAAAGGTAGAAACGTCGCTTTTCACCCCCATTATCAAAAACTTCCGGTTTTTTTTGAAAAAGGGCTTTCCGCCCCTAGTTAAGGAGAAATGGTGTTTGTTTTAGGTAGGGACGCACCGCCGGGGCGTCCGCACGTGGGAAGAGTTCATTCGCAGGGCAGGATTTCTTTGCATGCGTGCGGCGCGCTCGCCAACATGAGCCGAGTTGGCCTCGGCTACGTGGCCTCACTCGGGAGAGCGAGCCCTACCTTCCCGGAAATGAGCCCTGATACCACTCTCAGAAACATACAGGTATTAATCCGCGCCAATACATTTAAACGCAAAGGCGGCAAAGGCGGCAAAGGCGGCAAAGGAGCACAAGATCGCAGAGGAATTGCTTTGCGAACCTTGAACCATTCACTTTGTTCATTATTTGCTTCGCAAATTATCTATTCGGGCGGGCTCTGCGCCTTTGCGTTGAAATATGGTGATACCGGGAAGTTTATGCAAATGGCATGATACGGTCGCGGCAGGGCGGCCCTATTTATCCGGCGCTATTCGCCGGTCCAGGTTTCGCCGGGCGGAACGAGGATGACTTCGTGGGATTTGCGTAGCTGCCTGATCCATTTTTGGTGATGGAGGCCTTCGCGCAAGACGATCCGCTTGACGGGCAACTGGCGAAGCATGCGGAAAAACACATAGTCACGCAGGGGCTTCATATCGAGGGCAACGATGGTCTCGAGCTTTTCCAAATACTTGAACTCCTGGATATCGGTGGCAGCGGAGCGGCTGATATCGATGGACACCAAATCGAGACGCCCAAGAATGCTGTCATATGCCCAGGGGTGCATGCGGGAGATATTGAATATCCGATACGGCGCATCGGACAGATCGAGGTGGTATCCTCCTTCACGCGGCTCCATGCGGACATGCTGCCCCCATTCCTCGGTATCATTGATGGCGTTAAGAATGGCGATCGCCACGGCCAGATAGCTTTCCGGCGAGCCCTTTTTGTATCGCTTCATATGCAGCTCATAGGCGAGGGTTTTCACTTCCATGAAATGCCGGCGCGTGATGGATTCGTTAAGAAACTCAGCAAACTGGGCATCGGTCAGCTGCTCTCTATCATCAACCTTCATGGCACCGAATTTCACCGCCAAAGCAAGGTAGCGACTAAGATTCTTCTCATACTCGGGGTGGGCTTTAATCAACGTTTGGGCAGTGTGGAAGTTCTGACAGGCCAACTTGAGCATGACCTGAAACCAGACCAGCTTCTCGCGGTATTCCGATTCCTGATTTTCTTTTTCCAGCTCCTGACTGACAATGCTGTCCAGGAGTCCATGCGTACGCAACGTCCCCAGAATGCCGACCTCGGCCATGAAACGGCGAAGATCGGTATAGAGCTCGTCTGAAATCTCCTTTTCCTTAAGAAAGCTCTCCAGATTGTGAACGGCTTCCGTCCGGGCGGCTTCAAGTTTTTGGCTCTGTAGTTTTTCACGGGAATAGAATGACGTAATCACAGCCGTCAGCAGCATGCTGGAAAGAAAGATGACCATCGCCACCCTGCTGTGGCGACGCATCAGCAGCTGGAGATGCTTGGGCGGAGTAGCCCGCTCGGCTTTCGGTGCATAGCCCCGCAAATAACGCATCACCTCGTCGCGGAGTTCCTGCACGCTGGCATAGCGGCTTTCCGGCTTAAGCTGCAGCGCCTTCATGGCAATCGCTCCCAGACTGCCGGGAATACCCAACTGCGGACGGCGAAGGCGTGGACGAACCACATTTCCCTCGCGCGTGTTTTGCATGATTTCCTGGGCATGCGCCCCCCGCACCGGGATGGTGCCGGTCAGGATAAAATAGAGTATGGCACCCAGCCCGTAAACGTCCGTCGCCGTCGACACCTGCCCATCCGGCTCAACTTGTTCCGGCGCCATATAGCCCGGCGTTCCCTTCAGCATGCCCGAGCTGGTCACGTTGTTGAGCAGGTCGGAATCGAACGGTTCCGCCTGCTCGTCCAACTGAATGCCGCGCGACGGATCGACCACCTGCGCCAGCCCCCAATCGTAGAGCACCACCTGACCATATTTACCCATCACAATGTTCATTGGCTTCAAATCCAGATGCAACACGCCGCGCGAATGGGCATAGATCGTTGCATCACAAACCTTCAGGAAGATTTCAAGCAGGTCGTCCAGCGAGTAGCGTTTGGCGAGTTGCTCTTGCCCGTCCGCCTTTTCCAGAACCACCGTCTTGAGCTCCTTGCCTTCCAACAGGCGCATCACGAAAAAGGGCATATCCTGGTCGTCAACCCCGATCTCGTAGATCGGGAGAATATTGGGATGCTGCAGCTTCGAGGTCAGCTGCGCCTCACGGAGAAATTTTTCCTTTTCCGAACGGGTTTCGCAGTGCAGCGGATGCGCCATGGCCACATGGCGGTTGGCAAACGTGTCGTAGACCTTCGATATTTTCTTTTCCCCACCGGAGATCAGAAATTCCTCGTCGGAAAAATGATAGCGCGATTCATAGAGCGAATTCAGAATGGGGGCAACCGATGCCTCCTGCTCCTCCGTCAACGCATCGCCATCCGCGTCCAGAAAAGCGCCGATGGATTCCGCCAGCTCAAACAGTGCTTCGGGTTTTCTATGTTCTTCGTTCGCCATGGCTTTAGTCCCTTACATCTCACTTCTTACCATTTTACGTTCCTTAGAAAGCCATTCTCAATCACTTCGATACTATATTGCCGACTGCCGATTTTTGATTTGCCGCTTCGCTGCCGTCGCTCCGCGCCAGCCTCACTTCGTGTCCGATTGGAGGACCTCAGTCGGCGTTGGCCTCTTTTTATATTAAAGGCGTCGCAGACCCGAAAATCGGCAGTCTAAAATCATCAATCAAAATTCTGCTGCGAAGCAGCATTAGCCCAGATATTCGGTCAGTGCCTTGATTTCCGCCAGCAGGCTTTCCTTCACGCGGTTCTTCAGGCGATATGCCGTGCTCGAGGGAACCCCGTTTTTCTCCGCCAGTTCCCGCAAATCTTTTCCTTCCAGCGACCCCTTGAATATGGCTATTGCTTCCTGTGAAAACTTTCCGGCAATATTCTTGAATGCCATCGCATACACATAGTTGTTCCACTCCCGCTCCGCAATCTGTTCCACATCGGTTTGCGGAAGGTCTTCGATGGCGTGCAGCTGTTCTTCATATTCCACTTTTTTGTTTCCGCCTCGCCGAGCTTCGCGACGGAAAAAATCGTAGGTGCAGTTCTTGGCCGTCGTCGCAACATAGCCCCGGAACCGTTTCATATTATCCAGATCCAAATTGGGCACTTGCTTCCATAATTTAAGGAAAACCTGTTGCTGGATATCGCCTGTATCTGCGACGGAGACGTTCATTTTACGAATAATGACATAGATATAGTCGCTGTAGATCGAAACAAACTCGTCCCACGCCATCTCATCATCCTGCCGCTGCATCTTCTGCAGCAGGGTCATGCGCGTGCTATAGGTGTGATGTGTTTTCGGGTCCATGGACATCCAATGGTATCAACCAGGAAATAATAGACACTCGCGGAAAGGTTGCCACAAAAAACTAAAGGCATGGTTCTCCTTGCCTGATCTATTCATAAACTCATCGAATTTCCAAATAGATCACTTTGGGGTGATTTCAGGAGGCTCAAACAGCCGGGATTTACCATCTAAGGGTTCCTCTTAAATTATGATTTGAACTGGAAGAACAGGAGAAAGAAACCCGGCGGAAGATTTCCACCGGGCTTCATTATCTATCTCATGCTAGATACTTATTTTGCGGATACACGGATTTCGTCGATGAAGACGTCGTCGTTGTTGCCTGAAGCATCGCACTGGAAGCGAATCTTCATGTTTGTCGGGAACGTGTAGCTCGACTCCGGAATAATGACTTCCGCAGCGTAGAACTGACCATTATCGAAGTCCGTTCCGCTGACATAGGCCTTAACGGTCTGCCAGCTGGAGCCATCGTGGTAGCGAACCCAGAAGTCTTCTCCGGATTCCATGCTCACGGCCTTGAACCAGAACTCAACCTTGATTTCAGTATAGCCGGGGGTATCCACATCAACCCCGTTGGTATACTCGACATAGGAAGAGTTGCTGTTGTCCTGCACGGCCAACGAATATGTACCTTGGTGGGCATGGTTGGCATTCGAAGCCTTGCGGGCATCAGAACCGCCGTCCTTGAAGTTGCCCCAGCCCGACTCCATGTCGTCATAGGTCAGTTCAACCCATGATCCGCCTGCGGCGTCGACCGTAATGTTCAACGTGGCCGTATCGC
>CAZWZW010000081.1:0-12322 GCA_964639125.1 uncultured Verrucomicrobiota bacterium | reverse complement strand
CGTCGGTGACCTGAATCATCCAGCTGTTCAGTCCTACGTCGGCATTAACCGGCGTGCCCGAAAGAGCACCGCTGGAGGCCACGCCCAACCAGGCTGGTCCAGAAATAGTGCTAAAGGTCAGCGGATCGCTATCCAAGTCGGAGGCATTGTCGGCCAGTGTACTGCTATAGGCCGCATCCTCTGTTGCGTTGACTTCCACCACCGGATTGCTGTTGAACGTCGGCGGATTGTTGACGGGACCTCCACCAGAGGTCACGATGGTCAGGGTCGGCCCTGCATAGGTGCCGTTTTCCTTGGTGGCATAGCGGCCTTCTGCGGCGCTCCCGACATTCCAGACATAGAAAGAGAAGGTGCCGTCGCCGGTGATGTAGCTGGTTACATCAAACTCAAGTGTCTGAACCGCATTGAACGTTCCGGATTTTGACGCAATCAGGCTGCCCATGGTCGGCCGTGTATTCCAGGTCACGACGCCCTCCTGCCAGGTGTTGTCGGCACAGGCATAGATGCCGGGATTTACAATCGGCCGGGTTGCATCGTAGGCGGTCAGCTTGAGCGTGGCCGACTGCAACGTGTTTCCGCCGAGTGCGACATCGAATTTAACCAACCCTTGGAAATCAACACTCTTGTCCTTGACCTTCATATAGGTTCCATTGCTCGTACCGGTAGGGACGTTGGAATTTACAATCGTATCCGCCACGGCCACCACATCATTCGTACCCGGAGCGCCGCTGGGGTCGGTGGTGTCGAAGTTCCACACGTCGCCCGTAATAGTGCCGAGCGGTGTAACTTCATCGACACGCCAGTAGTAGATTGTGTCGACCGCCAGCGCGCCCGGATCAAAGATATTGCTGGTTTGCTCGCCCTGGTAAACCAGACTTCCCGGGTTGGTGCCAAAGTAAATCTTGTGGGAGGTGGCATCCTTGCCTTCGAGCCACATGAGATCGGCATCGAGCTTGACGGCATTGTTGCCATTCGGCGGAACGGGTGTGACTGCATTATCGAAGCGGCATCCGGCAATCCAGTAGTTGGCGGCACCGTCTTCATAGGCACCCATGTCCGGGGCGGTGCCCAGATACCCGTCCGTAATGCCGGCCACGGCCAAACCACCATCAATAACGGAGGAACCCGCGATGGGACGGAAGTCCCAGTTGTCGGGATCGCGCAGCTGCGTGCGGATATCCTGCAGGGTGTCGTAGCCGTTCCAGTTGTGGTCCTGCGTACCCGGTACGGACACGGGGTTGCTCCGGTCGCCCGAAATTTTATTGGCGGTATTGTTCCGGGTGATGGTTCCATTGTTCGCGCCCCCACCATCGGCTGAATCATCCAGAATAATGATATCGTTATTGGGTGAATTGTTAAAGGCGGTGTTGTTGTAGCATTCGTGGAATTCGCCCTTGACCATCAGGGCCGCCTTGCAGTTCCAGCCGACGTTATGGTGCATCAAGCCATTGCTGCCCCAGGAAGTCGGCGGATTCGGAGCATCGAAGCGGGCTCCATATTTCAGGTTGTCATGGATCCAGTTGTAGCGGGTAATGGAATTGGGCTGCGCACCAATCGTAATTTGAACACCGGAACCATCGCTCTGAACCAAACCATAGTTCAGCAATTCGTTATATTCAACCACGGGCGCATCGCCCAAATCCAGTAGTTCCGAGGCGCCGGCCGTGTCAACCGTGTTGTGGGAAAAGACATTATTAGGCCCTTCCATATAAATGCTTCCCATCAGGCCCGGCAGTTCGGAGACCACCCAGTCAATGTTGCTGAAATAGCAGTTTTCAATGCGGTCGCCATCGCCTTTCATGTAAATGGCATGGCTTTCGGCAAAGGCGAAGGAACAGTCTTTCACCGTGGAATTCGATGCATGAATCTTCTGGGGCTGTTCAATGGTGCTTGCTTCAGGCGCGGCAATGCTGCCGAGCATGCGCTTGGAGCAGCTCGGATAGAGCAGATCGCAACCTTCTACGGTGATGTTTTCCGAGTTGTAGAACTTGAAGGTGGTCCCGAAGAAATCCAGGTTTTTCAGATTTAGATAAGTGGAAAGGGTGACATCAAACGCATAGGACTGGGTCTTGCCGCGAATATCGCCCGTCGGAGCTCCTCCCCCGGGCGTCCACAGGTAGAGCGTTTTGGTTGCAGTATCATAAAACCACTCTTTTTCCACATCCAACAGGTTGAGTTTTCCTTCCACAAAATAGTGGTGCTCCTTGGTGACGTAGCTGGTGGCGGCATTGTAGGTGAAGGTGCCGGACCCCGCCGAGTGACTGTTCACCGCACGTGTCCACGTTTTGAAGCTGCCGACATTAAGGATGGCCATGGCGCCGGTCATGTCCAGACCACTGGCAGCCAGATCCGCATTGGCATGGGGTTGATCAATCAAGGTGCCGTTTGATGAGGCGGTCGAATCGGCACGCGCCCATTTGTTGGCCCAGTCCCAAATGGATCCATCGTCAAAGTTGGCGTTCGGCCAGCGGGCGGGAATCATGAGTTCGCCATCCACATACAGTTGCCAGATGTCCGTATTCAGCGTTGTTTTGTAGATGTTTCCGCTGTGTTGTGTCCAGCCGGTCGACCCCAGATCGGTGATCGACTGCGAACCGTTAAGCGTGACCACTTCGTTGTTGTAACTGGTAAAGGTAACCGGAGAACCTAACGTACCCGCCAAGCCGCTGATTACGACGGCTTCATGATAGTTGCCGCTTCGTATATAGCATGTGTCCCCTGCTCCCATCGTATCCGCTGCATGTTGGATCGTGGCAAACGGTTGTGCCAGGGTTCCGGGATTTGTATCACTACCCGTCGTTGCGACGTAGTAGTCTGCAGCCCAAAGCTGCGCAACCGACAACACTGTTGCCGCCAATAATGCACTGAACCTTCTACTCATGGGATCTCTCCTCCTTCAGGTTAATTAACTCGCGTAACTCAATGAAGTGATCCCACTGCGAGCGAACAGTTTGACGCAATTCTAGTATTATTTACTATTTTTTATCTAACCCACGATCTACCCCGCTTTTTAAATGATATTTCAAGGCGCTAAATCCACATAAATTATTGAAGACTCCTCCAGTGTCCATCCGAGTTGTCATCTCTAAAAACAAAAAACCCCAAGACAAGGCCCTGGGGTTTACATATTTTGGAATTATGTTTTTTAGGCGCAGAAGCGTCTGCGGATCCAGAGTATCCCTACCCCAAATGCACCCAACATGCCCATGGTCGCCGGTTCCGGAATTACAGTGACTTCCGTGTGAACACCGACTTTACCAAAACGCCACTTATTATCCGGCCCCGCACCGGTCAAGGCCGTAACGACAATACTGCTGTCGGCATCAGTGCCAAGGTCCAGCCCACCGACCGTACTGTTCAGCGTTGAGCCATTCGCCAAAACCGAGTATGCACCTTGAGCATCCGTAAATCCGGTCATTTGCACGCGATCCAGCAGGATGCTGAAACTATCCACGCTCTCCCCTGCATTGTTTGCCGTGGCGAACTGGCCACTTAGCGAAAGCGTCGCGGAGTCACCGGGATTCCAATCGTTGTTACCATTGCCTGTAACACCAAATCCGTTACCAAAGCCATCCATGTCTGCGGCTGCGGTGAGGGTCAGCGTGTATCCCCAAGTCACGTTGTTTGCGGCATCGAAATACGTGAACGCATGCGACACAGAAGTTCCGTTGTTTGCGGGATTCGTACTCAGATCCGCACCAAACCCACCTGCAACGTCAATGTTAGGGCTATTCGTCGTGGAAACAGCTGCATTGGCAACCGCCGCATCCGTTTGAGTCAAGGCCTCAATGTCATAGACCAGCGCGGCTTGTGTCGACGCTGCGACCAGACAGATCACTCCTGCTATTCGTTTTATTTTTTTCATTTCTTTCCTTTTTTTAGCGCACCGGAAACCGGCACTCCAGCAGGAGTGCCCGCTTCCGGTACATAAGCCGTATTTAATGTCGAAGACTAGGGAAGTTTCTCTACATTCAGCCGGAGGAACGCCTTTCCGGCTTCAGCAGGTGCCCGATTGGTAACCGACTTGAAGCCGCCAATATCGGCCGACTCGCCGACAAACTCGATGGCACCGGTCGTCCAGTTGGCACTGAAGATCAGATCTAGTTTCCGACCCAACTCATAGATGAGGCGAGGATCGTCGGTCCGCTCGTTGTAGACGTGGTACATCCAGTTGGTTCCGGCGTCCATGGCGAAGGAATGACTGGGTGCAACCGTGGCAGCATCGTCAATCGTCGGATCACCGCCCAGAGCGTATTCCATCAGGTTGTTCAAGCCATCGGGTTCGACGTCTGCGGTCAACAGCGCATCGTTTCCAGCCAACGCAAAGCTGGCCGCCCAGGCATTATAACCGACTGGCGCGGCATCACCGGTGCGAACCACCTGAATGTTGTCGATCACGTTAAAGTCGGCATTGGAATAGCAATTAAACCGAAGGCACAGGTCTTCGCCATCCTGTACGGAAAGCCCCGTGAAGACCACCGATGAACCCTGGGGGAGATCGGTTGTGATGGTCTGCTTCGCCAGCTCGGTGAAGAATGCCGTACCCCGAAGCTTGGGTACCAAGGCAGCCTCAATGTCTGCCAGCGTAAGCTGTCCTAGTGCGTTGGTACCTTCTCCCAGATCGAGGCGAACATCATTCACATTGCCGGTGGCATCCAGTCCGCCGAAACTGAAGACCGTCACACTGCCGGCACCTTCAGGATGGCTGCCCGGTTTCTTGAACGTGACATCCATCGAGACAGTATACGTTCCAGAGGTCAGCGCAATGGTATCCTGGGAACCGACATCGTCGTAGCCCGCCGTTCCGGCACGTGTTACAACAGCCATGGAACGACTATTCAGCGCGCCAGACTTCAGCTCCAGTTTCCCGCCATTCCATGCCCCCCCTGCGCCATACGCCCAAATGTTGACATTCGTATCGTTGTAGTCGTAGTCGAACGTTGCCGCCAGCGAATTTGACGTGGCAGGATCCGCAAACCGTGCATCCAATACCGCATCCGCCGGGGTGGTTGGAGGAACAATCGGCTCATAGTCGCCGATACGCGTCAGGACCACTTCGTACAGGCGAATCTCAGTGGTGTTTGAGCGTTGGAGTACGAAAACCGCATCATTGCCATTGGTCACATTTACGGTGACCGATCCTGTGGTTTTCGCCACATCGCCCGCTCCGGTCAGGATCCCGCCAGAATGCTGCTGGAAGGAGGCAAGCCCACTCGCTGTCGGAAGCAGCTTGGTTCCAATCGAAGTCGGGCCGTCGCCAGTCTTATGCGAGATAAAGTCCACCGATCCAGTAGGCCCTTGATTGATCAAGGAATAGGCATCAATCGACCAGAATGTTCCGCTGTTTGTGGTGCCCACAACTTCATACACAAAGTCATAGCGGTACAACCCGTTCGTCAGAATTTCGGTATCCGCCGCTCCAAAGTTATCCATGCCGGCCGTGCCCGACTCAACCAGATTGATCAACGCGCGGGTATTGCTCGCACTTTTGATGGAAACATAGCCATTGGCCGTGGAGAAATTCATATTATTGTTCCACAGCCAACTGTTGGTGTATGCACCAAAGTCGTTCAGTTCGATCGTGGAAGACGGCTTTAAATTATTCACCGCATTGGCAAAACTTACCTGTACCACGCCTTTCGGGAGGTCGGTGTAGCTAACGGATGCCGGAATGATTTCCGTGTAGTTCGTGGTTCCGCCCAACTCGCTCCAGACCACCTCGACATTCGCCGTAGCGCTCATACCGTGCGTTAACTGTCCGCCGGAATTATCGAATTCGATTGAGATCGATGTATTCGATGGGGCCGGATCCGTCATGGTGAACGGTGCGGTAATACTGGAAAAACCATTGGTTGATGCATCGACAATATTGATCGCCGTGATCTGCACATTCGTGTGCCCTGGACGTCCTTGATCATAGGAAACCGTCAAGTTGTTGGTCACCGCGGTGGCAGGTGCGATCAAGCTCATGCTCAAACTGTTATCAATATTAAGATCGACCTGCGGATTGCGATATCTTCCCAGCAGAGTAAGGGCATTGGTGGATGATGTACCGCTTCCAATCTCGGTCCAAACCACATCCACCACACTGGTATAATTGAATCCTTCGGTAGCATTGTCGAAAACAACGTTGGTCACGGCAGTGGCATCAAACGCGATTTCGAGCGGCGAGTTTGATGGCGCAGGATTCGGCAGCGAAAACGGCAAGCCTGTCACTACACTGAATGCATTGGACGGATCATTTGAAATATTAAGCGCCGTGATCTGTACATTGGTGCTGAGTAAACCTTCTGTGTATGTAGCGGCAACCGAATTGGTCACCAAAGTTGCAGGATAATCAGCCTGCACGATGAAATCATCGGCTGGCGTTGTGGAAAAAGTCACCGGACCATTAAGATCCAGTTCAATTGTAAACTGCAAATTACTGACTCGATAGTTGTTCCCCGCCGTGGACGAAGCCGGACAGGTTACCCTGACAGGATTAAGGGCGGGCTCAACCCCCGCAAACACATGGGGATCATCAGCTTTGGTTCCAACGACTTCAGGACCGTTGCCCAGGTTTCCGTCGGTATCGATCTCGATATCGTAGGTCGCAGGAGCATTGTTGGGATCGATCGTATTCAGAAATACCTTGATCGAATTAAGGGTAAAGTTCGGAGACTGGAAAGACAGATTGGCAACATTAATCTCAATCGCTTGTCCGGGATCGAAGTTTCCTGGCGGCGCAAAACCATTACCGAATGCATCAACCGTGTTTCCGACACCAGTCAATGTAAGGTCAAAACCGAAGGAAATGGCGTTATTGGTATCACCAAAGCTCCAGGTAGTCGTTTGGGAGGCAGAAGGTGTGGTGCTCAATCCCCCCTTGCCGTAGCCCGCATTGTCCCGGATAATGTTTACTGTCCCGCCCTCGATCAGGCTAGGCGCGCCAACGTTATTCGTAGAGTACGCCGGTGAACCGCTCGAAGCCTCAATATTCAACTCATAGGTAAACACCGCGCCAATGGCAGGTGTTCCCGCTATGGCCAAAATGGCCGTTAATGCTATCAATGTTCTTCTCATAGGATGCTCCTCTTGTTTACTCGGGTTAATGATAGTGTTCAGAGTCTAGAGCCCACCAAGCCCGGTTTGTTTGACAGCTTTCTCATTTTTTCCCGGAAAAACTTGATTCCCCGCGAAATCTCTCCCACTTTGACCTTTATGAATACAGGTTCAGACAATGATGTTCCGGATCCCTACGCCACGCGCCCCAGCCTGATTCAGCGCCTGAAAGACCAGCATAATGAGGAGGCCTGGAAGGAGTTTGCGCGGGTGTACAGCAATTTTATCTACGCGGTGATCCGGAATATGAATATATCCGCGACCGATACCGAAGAAATCCACCAGCAGGTGATGGTCAAAGTCTGGGCGCAACTGCCAAAAATGGATACGGAACAGATCCGCCGCTTCCGCAGCTATCTGGCCACCATGACCAAAAATGAAGTGCTGCATTTTATTCGTGACCGCAAACGGCGGATTGCTCGCGAGGAAAAAGCAGCCAACGATGCATCACTCAACTACCTCAACAACATCCGACTTCCGGATGTTGAACACATTGCAGCCAGTGAATGGCGCATTCACCTCACCAACCTGGCGTTGGATAATATTGAATCTCTGTTCTCGAAAAAGGCCATTGAAATTTTCCGTTTGAGCATCAATGGCGTTGATCCGGAAAAGATTGCCGAGCAAACGGGAAGCACGCTGAGTACAGTCAACACGCTCAAGTCGAGAGTGAAAGCCCGCTTTACTGCCGAACTCAACCAGCTGAAAACCGAGTTGGAATAATGATTTCGAGTAGAGAAAAAAACCTTATTTCTCCAACCGAATAAATTCAACACCCGGAGCGACGCTTTTCAGATAGGCATCGGAATCGTCCAGGGTATGGAACACCCGCTTCACTCTGCACCGTTCAAGGATGTAGCATTTGTATTCCGGAAGATGCTTCATCCCTGCAATGTTCAGCTCCTCAACCAATACGCCCGTCAGGTTTTCCAGATCCGTAAACCCGGAATAGCTCAGGTCCAGCGAATGCAGGTTGAGCGAAGCCAGCACATTTGATTTCCATGGGCGCAGAGGGATCGGCATTTGAAAAACCGAATAGGGTTTGCCTGAAAGCGACAGATGCCATCCGGCCTCTCTCTGTTCCATCTTTAACTCGGTATTCCGCACTTCCGTGTATGAACGGTTATTGAGTTTATCCAGCAACACTTCAGCGACCGGCCACATTTGATCAGGAGAAACTTTAGGCGCATTTGTGAAATGGTAGTAGGCCAGATGAAACGCAATATTTTCGACACTGCGCGGCATAAACGCAAGCAGATGGCGAAGCTGTTCCGGACTTAACCAGCCCGAGTCGTTTGGTTTAATACGCGCATATTCGGCAGCAATGCTGTTGCAGCGCTCAAAGCGTCTTTTGACTTCGATCTGGCTAAAGTAGTTCGCCGACTGGTTAAAATCCTGAAGGATAAAATGGAGAATGGCCAAATATTCCTTCAACTCGAGCACCCTGTCTGGATCCGTTTCCCGGGAAAGATGCTGGGTGAGCGCACGAATCTTTGCTGGCGCGTGCAGGAAATCCTCCGTATTCATGATGCCCGATGCCGTAGCCAGAATACTGTCACTAAGCACTCGGGAGTGCTCCGTCTCCGCTCGGTACAGCCGGAAATTTTCCTCGGCCTCCCGTTTTTCGCTCAGCACCCGAACAAACGCACTGGACACCACGATGGCAAGTAGAACAATCGAAGAGACCAGTATGTTAAAAGCCATAGGTCGGCGCCGAATAAGAAGTTTCAGCTGAACCAGCACCCCGGCACTCTGAGCCTCGGTTGCATATCCCGTCAAATAGCGGTGCAGTTCATCGCTGAACGCAGCGACCGACTCGTAGCGCTGTGCGGGATCAACCGACAGCGCCTTCATGACCACCGCCTCGAGACCGGCTGGAATCAGGCGTTCCGGCGTCGCCGCCGAGGGTGTAATCACGTTGCCTTCGACGGTTTTTTCCAGTAGTTCATTCGCCGAATTACCCTGAACCGGAAGCCGCAGCGTCAACATAAAATAAAGCAGGGCCCCGAGCGAATAGATATCGGTCTGCGCGGTAATTTCACCGCCCATCCCGGCCTGCTCGGGTGCCATGAATCCCGGAGTCCCCTTCACCACCCCGCGCAGGGTCTGGTCGTTGAGAATATCCGCATCCGGCAGCTCTTCGGACGATACCGCGGCTGACAGAATCTGCCGATCCTGAGGAATCACCCGGGCCAGGCCCCAGTCGCAAAGCAGCGCCTCCCCGAAGGGGCCAACGGTGATGTTTCCCGGCTTGATATCCAGATGGATCACTCCGCGGGAATGGGCATAGGCCAAGCCATCGCAAATTTTGACGAACAGTTCCAGCAGGCGGGAAAGCGGGAAACGGCGGAGATAGTCGGGGTTGCCTTCTTCAATTTTATCGATGATCTTTTTCAGCGAATCACCGGGCACAAACTCCATCGTAAAAAAGGGTTCCCCCTTTTCGTCAATACCCACATCATAGGCGGAAAGAATATTCGGATGCTGGAGACATGCCGTCAGTCGCGCTTCCCGCAGAAACTGTTCCTTGCCCACTTCGGATGCGGATTCGAGCGGTCGGGCCAGGGCCACTCTTCGATCCGTCTGCAGATCGTGCACCCGGAAGATCCGTTTCTCGCCGCCGGCGCACACAAAGGTTTCGTCCACATAGTGCCCGGTTTCCCGGCGCAAAGAGTCGAGAATAGGAGAAGGATCTTCTTCGCCCGAATCCAGGGCATCACCGTCATACAAATCGCCGAGGCCGGACTCGCGGTCAGCGAATCGTTTTTCCATGTCGGAATAGTTGTATTTATCCATGGCCGGACAACCATAGGGCCCGCGAAAAACCTTTGAAAGCAAAATTCTGCTCAAGCAAAACGATGCCCTTGGTTATATCCAAAGATTACCCCCCGGGGCTACCAGAAGATCACGTAGAGCGCAACGGTGAGGGCGCAAACTCCGAGGCCCCAGACCAGTGCCCCCTTGGACGAGGTCAAATCCATCGTCGTGTTGTGCACAAACACCACCTTTTCCTGCCGACAGATCAGGCCATAGACAAACATGATGGCAAGTACGGCGAGCAGCGAATAGGACATGTTGTAGAGGAAGTGCTGTTCCGGGAAGCGGCTATTCAGGATAAAATAGATAATCGGATTTGCGACCAGACCGATTACTCCGGCCCACTGGCCGGACGTGCGGTTGAGCAAGCCATAGATGAATACGGCCAGAATCCCGGTAGACACATAGCCCTGGAAGAGCTGGATAAATTCAAACACACTGCTGTTGTTTGCCAACATGGGAGCCACCACACAGCCTATCACCACAAATACACCGATAAAGATACGGCCCATAGTAACGAGCTTGAACTGGGTTGCATTCCGGCCGATGTACCGATGGTACACATCCATCGTCAGGAGGGTCGATGCCGCATTCAGAACCGCTGCCAAAGACGAAACGATCGCTCCAAGAAGCGCGGCAATCACGAATCCGAGAATACCCACGTTCCGCGGAATCAAGCGAGTGATCAGCAGCCCGAGGGCAGAGTCGTATTTGTATTGGTTCAGCTCCACGGTTTCAACCGCATCTTCTCCGACACGCGCAACCACCGAGGCATTGTATGTCTCAATTTCTGTCGCCTTCGCCGGATGCGCAACAACCCATTTTTCATCCATCTTAAAGACCTGGGTTGAAGCTGAATGGGTGACCGCCTGCTCATACGCCACGAGGGGGTCGCCAGCACTCTGTTCCATCTCATTGCTGAAAAGGTTGAAGGCGATGATCCCCGGAATCACGATCACAAACGGAACCACCAACTTAAGACCGGCGGCCAGCACCAGACCTTTCTGGCCGTCGGCAAGGGAGGCGGAACCCAGAATGCGCTGGGTGATGTATTGGTTGAGACCCCAGTAGTAAAAGTTTGGAATCCAGATGCCCAGAATGAGGATGGGCCACGGCATCGTCGGGTTGCTGCCCATATGCATGGCAGAATCATTCAGTGCGCTGAATTTTTCCATGACACCGGCACCCTGGTCAACGACCGCCGCCGCACCGGTCGAGGCCACCAGTTCGGTTACACTTGTTCCTCCCAGAGCGTCGAAGGCGAAGTAGGTGATGATTCCTCCCCCGACAATCAGGGCACTGCCCTGCAGCAGGTCGGCCCAGGCACAGGCTTTCAGTCCACCAACTGCGACATAAATGGCGGCCATGGCGCCCAGTGCCCAGCAACATCCGGACAAGGAAAGGTTAACGTCGTATGAGACCATCAGCTCTTTTAACGTGAGAGCACCGGCATAGATCACGCCGATCAGGCTGACGCCAATTAGAATCAGCATCATAGAAAGCGTCATCAACAGGCGCGCCCAGTGATTATAGCGCATTTCAAGAAATTCCGGGATCGTGGTGATGCCCGACCGCAGGAAATAAGGCAGTAGCGCGAAAGCAACCACAACCAGAGTAATTGCCGCAATCCATTCCCAGCTTGAAACAGACAGTCCATAGAGGCCAGCTCCCTGTCCCGACATGCCCACAAACTGCTCCGCTGAAATATTCGCGGCAATCAGAGAGAACCCGATCAGCCACCAAGTGAGGCCACGGCCGGCAAGGAAATAGTCAGCCGCACCTTCTTCACCGTGCGTGTCCTCGCCCTTCGACTTGTATAGTCCGACAAACAATACGGCCGCCACGAAAGCCACAAACACGATAATATCAATTATTCCCATCGTTCCTCCTTGGAGTTTTCACTCGTTCCTCACTCAAAGCTCATCGGCATGTGCCCCAACCGGCCTCCCCATACCTAGACCATCCATATCCGTTCAAGGCCATTAAATGCAATGTGTTTAAACACAAATTACCGAAAGTGCCGAGATTGACTCAAGCTCTTAAAAAGCGCTGAATTGAACCTATAAATAATACGCCCCCTCCAGAATGCGACCATAGGAAAGTGGTGCAAAAAGATGGACAATTCGCGCAATAAACGTCTTTTTTACACTCATAAACTCCTACCTGCACGGATCCGCCTTTTGCACCACCCAGACCCATGCCGACCACTCTTCTCGCGGGTAGTCATAGAAATAATTATGATTGCTATGTTTCTTCCGAAGGTGTCTATTATAGATAAGCTGATTTAAGCGATAATCTTAAAAGGAATTGGAGAGTCCCATGAAAGCCCTGCTTATAGTTGCCCACGGAAGCCGCCGCAAGGAATCGAACGACGAGGTTCGCCGACTGGCCGACCGAATCGGGG
>CAZWZW010000080.1:0-12451 GCA_964639125.1 uncultured Verrucomicrobiota bacterium | reverse complement strand
AGATGCAGGCAAAGCACTGGCCTGACGAACAGAAACCGCATACGAGGCAACCTCCCTCCGCTACTCGATCCCAAAATGTTTTTGAGGTGTAATCCGCGGCAAATTCATGCGAAAAAATAACGCATGCAACCATACAAACATATCATCTGGGACTGGAACGGGACCCTGTGGGACGACACTTGGCTATGTGTTGAGATTAACAATCACATGCTTCAGCGGCGAGGCCTTCCGGAGATTACGGTTGAGTTCTATCAGGATAAACTTTGTTTCCCGGTTTCGGACTATTATTGCCAACTTGGCTTTGACTACTGCAAAGAGCCCTATAGCCAGCTTGCCGAAGAGTTCATCGAGGAATATACGCGGCGAAGATATGAATGCGAACTTCAGGCCGGAAGCCGTGAACTGATCGGCGATCTGAAGCAGCAGGGTATTCCGCAGGCCGTGCTTTCAGCCTACCAGCACGATACCCTCCTGCAGGCGATTGAATTTTTTGGCCTGACTTCATTTTTTTCCGATATCATCGGGCTGAATGATATTTATGCCGCAGGGAAGATCGAGAATGGAAAAAACTATATTAGAGGTCTGGGAATTGATTCCTCCCGTGTTCTTTTTATTGGCGATACCCTTCATGACTTTGAAGTGGCCGAAGCGATGGGGGTACATTGCGTACTGGTCGCCAATGGGCATAACAGCCGCCCGCGCCTGGAAGCATGCGGTGTCACGGTTTTTGACTCCTTGCAAGGTGTCCGGACTCTGTTTGCTGAGCCGGATTCATTCAGCCCTTTTCCCCTCGCAGAGCTTGATTTGTAGCCGAGGTCCGAGATCTTGGTGCGCGTTCGATGAACTCTGCAATATACTGTTCTTCCGGTACGTGCGGTCTCGATGTCGATACCAAGCTGGTGCAGCTGGACGGGGCGGAAAATCTTAAGTGTTTGATTTGAGTATTGCGAGAAGCAGCAGCACCCATCCGGCGATGAAGCAGAGCCCGCCGATGGGCGTGATGGCTCCGAGGACGCGGACTCCGCTGATGCTCAGTGCATAGAGACTGCCGGAAAAGATCACGATGCCGGCGGCAAAACTCCATCCGCCCGCAGCGAGCAGGCCGGACTGAAACTTCAGCGCAAGCAGCCCGACAACCAGCAGGGCGAGGGTATGGTAGAAATGGTATTCCACGCCGGTTTTGTAGATCGTCAGCATCTCTGCGGAGAGTTTTTCTTTCAGCCCATGTGCGCCGAACGCTCCGATCATTACCGCGAGTGCCCCACTGATGGAGCCAAGAGAAAGAAATAGTTTTGCGGTCGGGTTCATGGGGTTGCCTCGGAATCTTTCCATTTTAGATCGGTTATCTGCAGGGCGGTTTTGTTGCCGGATGCCTTGTCGGTGATTTCGAGATCCTTGGCCACCCACATGCCGTCCATTTTTTTGATGCTCTTGATCTTCATGCGGCGGATCTGTTGTTTTTCTTCATCCAGGGTTTGTGCTTCCAGCAGCATGCCCATCTTTTTTTCAATCCACAGGCGCATGGTGTTGGGGGAGTCGGGCACGGGGACATCGACCACGTAGCATTCGCGGTTAATCTTTTTCCCCTCATCGATGAGCTTCGCGTTCGGCCACCAGAGTACGGAAAAGCTGAGGTCGGCCCAGGTGATCCCGGTGCCGAGGATTGCGGAGGAGGGCAGGGCGCCTTCAGTGGAAAACGTGTAGCTGGGATACCCTTGCTGCCAGCTGATATCCAGTGTCTCGTCGCCAATCCGGTAGGCGGCAGAAGGTTTGACTGCGCCCCAGTCGAGTTCCATTTCCACCGGCAGGCGGGTCAGGGTAAAGCCCTTGGGGTTGCGCACCTTCAGGGTCCCGGTCAGCGCGATCGGATCGGCCGGAAGTTTTGTGCGGACATAGGCCAGGATATCGTCCGCGGGCAACGGCTCGGCTCGGCCACAAAGGGCACAAAAAACAACACAACCTATCAATAGGATTTTTTTCATATTTTCTTCACCACCCGCTGTGCCTTTGTGCGGTTAACGTTCCTCGGACAGCTTCAGTGCATAGCGCAGGGCCTGATCGATATTCTTGACCGTTTTAAAGGTCAGTTTCTTTTTCACATCGTCGGGAATTTCGGCGAGGTCGACCTTGTTTTTTTCCGGAAGCATGATGTGCCGGATGCCGGCGCGTGCCGCGGCGAGCACTTTTTCCTTCAAGCCACCGATGGGCAGCACGCGGCCACGCAGCGATATTTCTCCCGTCATGGCCAGGTCGGGCCGCACGGGCTTGTTCTGCAACATGGAAAGGATGGCGAGTGAAATCGCGACCCCGGCCGAGGGCCCATCCTTGGGGGTGGCTCCGGCGGGCACATGGATATGAATGTCGGAGTTGGCAAACACGGATTCATCGAGCTTGAAGGTGGTGGCGTTGGCGCGCAGGTAGCTGAGTGCGGCGCGGGCAGATTCCTTCATCACATCGCCAAGCGATCCGGTGAGAATCAGGTGGCCTTTGCCCGCCATGCGGGTGGCTTCGATGAAGAGAATGTCGCCCCCGTAGGGGGTCCAGGCCAGACCGGTCACGACGCCGGGCATGGCCGCGCGTTCGGCAACGTCTTTTTCAATCTTCACCGGACCGAGGAACCCCTTGAGTTTGCGCGGAGTGACTTCGACCGGGCGGGTCTTGCCTTCGGCAAAACCGCGCGCCACCTTGCGGCAGACGTTGGCGACCTGACGTTCGAGGTTGCGGACGCCGGCCTCGGCGGTGTAGCCGCCGATGATGCCTTCGAGCGCCTCTGGTGTGAATTTGACCTGTGCCCGCTTCAGGCCGTGCTCCTTGATGGCTTTGGGAACGAGGTAGCGCCTGGCAATGTGCACCTTTTCCTGCGAGGTATAGCCGGAGATGCGGATCACCTCCATGCGGTCGCGCAACGGCCCCGGAATGGTGTCGAGCATATTGGCGGTGGTGATGAAGAGGACCTTTGAGAGATCGAACTCCACGTCGAGATAGTGATCGTTAAAGGTCGAGTTTTGCTCGGGGTCGAGCACTTCGAGCAGGGCCGAGGCGGGGTCGCCGCGGAAATCGTTGCCGACCTTGTCGATCTCATCGAGCATGAAGACGGGGTTGTTGGCCCCGCACCGGCGGATGCTTTCGATAATGCGGCCGGGCATGGCCCCGATATAGGTGCGGCGGTGGCCGCGGATTTCGGCTTCGTCGTGCATGCCGCCAAGCGACATGCGCACAAATTCACGACCGAGTGCGTGGGCCACCGATTTGCCCAGCGAGGTTTTTCCGACGCCCGGCGGTCCCGCAAGGCAGAGGATCGGCCCCTTCATATCTTTCTTAAGCTTGAGCACGGAGAGGTATTCGAGAATGCGTTCCTTCACTTTCTCGAGCCCGTAGTGATCCTTGTTGAGAATCTTTTCGGCGGCAAGGATATCGAGGTGGTCGTCGGTGGATCTATTCCACGGCAGCTCGGACATGACATCGAGATAGGTTCGGATCACGCCGTGCTCGGGCGAGGATGCGGGAACGGCTTTGAGCCGTTGCAGTTCCTTGTCGGTCGCATCGCGTGCTTCCTTCGGCAGTTTGGCCGCTTCGAGGTTTTTCTCCAGCTCGAGGATTTCAAGGGATTGTGGATCGTCTTCGCCCAGCTCTTTCTGAATGGTCTTGAGCTGTTCGCGTAAAAAGATTTCGCGCTGGGTTTTGGTGAAGGTTTCGTTGACTTTGCTCTGGATCTTGTTGCCCAACTTAAGGATCTGATATTCCCGGTTGAGGAATTCCATCAGCTTCTTCAAGCGCTGGTCGGGCTGGTTGTCGGCCAGCAGGTTCTGGCGGACTTCAGGGGGGATGGGCAGGTTGGTGGCGATCAGGTCGGAAAGCTGATCCGGCGCATCCATGTTAAAAATAGCCACAGCCAGTTCGTCCGGCATGTTGGGCGACATGGTGACAATCTGCTGAAATTTTGCCGATGCACTGCGCACCAGCGCCTCGCTCTTAAGGGAGTCGCTTTCGGCGTCTTCTATCATTCGGAAGCGTGCGCTGGGATACCCGTCGTCGGTTTTTAGATCCTTCAATTTACAGCGGGAGAGGCCCTCGACGAGAATATGGGTCGACCCGTCCGGAAAGTTGAGGGTTTTGATCAAGCGGGCCACGCAGCCGATGTGGTAGATATCGTCTTTCGAAAGGTTGGCCTCGTCAATCTCATCCTCGCGCTGGAGTGCGGTGATAAAATGCGGGGTGCGCGTCGACAGTTCGGTCACCAGCTTTTTCGACTCGTCTGTGGTGATGACCAGCGGGGCGACCATGTGGGGAAACAGGACAAAGTTTTTCAACGGCATGACGGGCAGAACGTCCGGGACCTCCTGCTCGGAAATGATTTCAATGTCGACGATATCGGTGTCTTCGTGTGCGCTCATAAAATTGGTGTCGGTTCTTCGTTAATGGTTATTGGGGAAAACCGGGTTTTCCAACCGTCCAAAGCTTAGGCTAGACGCTTTCCAATGTCTGGAAAAATGCGCACAAAATTCAGGAGGAGAGGCGGGAGATTATTTTTCTGGGAACAGGGCATGTTAAAAGGTTTAATATTTGAAAGTTTAGGAATGAATAACTGGAAATGATAAATGCTTTCGCAAATTAATTCGGGAACGGTTTTTGGGGTGGACGCCTGTCCGGTTGAAATCGAGGTCAACGCCGGGCATGGCGAACCCAAGGTGGTGATTGTCGGGTTGCCGGATATCGCGGTGAAGGAAAGCTCCGATCGCGTCTGGACGGCGCTGATCAATTCCGGCTTCCGGCCGCCCATGGGCCGCACCACCATCAACCTGGCTCCGGCCGATATCAAGAAGGAGGGGCCGAGCTTTGATCTGCCCATTGCTCTCGGGATCATCGCCGCCCTCGACGAGATTCAGCACGACCTTCTGCCGCGCATCTGCATTGTCGGCGAGCTGGCGCTCAGCGGGGCCGTGCGCAAGGTACGCGGGATCCTGCCGATCGCCATCATGGCGCGCAACGCGGGCTGCAAGGCGATCATGGTTCCGTCTGAAAATGCGGAGGAGGCCGCCGTGGTGGATGGCATCAAGGTGTTCCCTGTTCGCAACCTGCGGGAGGCGGCCGACTTTCTCAATCAGGATCTCAAACTCGATCCCTACCACCTCGATATTCAGTCGGTGTTCGAGGCCAACAGTATTTATGAAGATGATTTTGCCGATGTGAAAGGGCAGGAGTTTGCCAAACGCGCAATTGAAGTGGCGGTCAGCGGGGGCCATAACCTGTTGATGATCGGTCCTCCCGGAACCGGAAAGAGTATGCTCGCGAAGCGGTTGCCCTCCATTCTTCCCGCCATGTCGCTCGATGAAGCACTGGAGACGACCAAGATCCACAGTATATCCGGATCGCTCAAATCGCATCAGGCGCTGGTGGCTCGCCGCCCGTTCCACTCGCCGCACCACACGATATCCGATGCCGGGCTGCTCGGCGGCGGCAGCAACCCGATGCCGGGGGCGGTCAGCCTTGGGCACAATGGCGTATTGTTTCTCGATGAGCTTCCCGAATTTCAGCGCAGCGTTCTCGAAGTGATGCGCCAGCCGCTGGAAGATGGGGAGGTCACGATTGCCCGCGCTGCGGCCAGCGTCACCTATCCCTGCCGCTTCATGCTGGTGGCCGCCATGAATCCGTGCCCGTGTGGTTATCAGACCGACCCGAAGCGCGAGTGCCGTTGCGGCCCCACGCAGATCGCGCGCTACCGCAGCAAGATTTCCGGCCCCTTGCTCGACCGTATCGACATCCATGTCGAGGTGCCTGCGATTGCCTACGAACAGTTGACCCAGCTGGAAAAGGGTGAACCCTCCGCTGCGATCCGCAAGCGCGTTGTCGGGGCGCGTGAAATTCAGCAGACGCGCTACAAGGATCAGCCCGGAACGCACTGCAACGCCAACATGCGAAGTAAGGCGCTGCACCAGATCTGCCGCATGGAAGCGGATGCCGAACAGGTTTTTCGCACCGCAATGACCGATCTTAACTTTAGCGCCCGCGCCTATGACCGTATTCTAAAGGTTGCCCGCACCATCGCGGATCTTGCCGCTGCCGACATCATTCAGGTCCACCATATTGCCGAGGCCATTCAGTACCGTACGCTTGACCGTCAGTTATGGGTTTGAAAAGCGGGTGGTTTGTGAGAACATACCGCTCAGACGTAGCCTGTAATATCGAAGGGGAAGCATGGAAGTCATTCTTGTATCCGAGATCGAGCAGCTGGAACGGATGGGGGAATCCTACCGTGCTCTGCTGGATAAGGTCGGCGGGATCGAAAGTCTCTATTATTCCCTGGACTACATCCGCACTTCGCTAGAAACCTTCAAGGCGCTGGGCGCAGCCCTGTTTTTTATTGTTGTTCGCGAAGGGGATGATCTCGTTGCGGTTGTGCCGTTTCAGCGGGTGCGGGATGGGGCTTTCGGTTCGAGACGGACCATTAACTTTTGGGGTGGGCTTAATATTTACGCGCTCAATGTTACCCAGAAGATTCTTGCGGACGGATTCAGGCCCAATGCCATGGATGCAGCGGTTTCTTTTCTGGAAACCCAACTGAAGAAAGAATGGGATTCCATCGGGCTCACGTGGATAAGGATGGAAGACGAAAACATTCAGCACTTTGCTGCCCGACTCCGGAACTCGTGCATCAAACCCAACAAGGACCACTATTACTATTTCAATACGGCGGTTGATCTGGATGACCACCTTGGGTCGAAGAAGTTGAGGGAAATGAAGCGATGCAAAAGGCGCCTGGAGGAGGCCGTTGGAAAGGTTGATTTTGTGGTGAAGGAAGAGGTCGACCTCAACGACTTTGAGAAAATCACAAGCGTTCATACCGCGAGGCAGGAGTACAAGAAAAACAACGGCGCCTTTTTCTGCAATCCGCTCGAGAACACCTATGTGAGAGACCTGTTTAAAATGTGGAGTGCGCGAAAATGCGTTCACTATTATTCGCTGCGGGTGGATGGGGAACCCATCGCATTCTGGATCACGACCCATGCCGCCCGGGTCACATATGCTTTCCTGATGGCCTTTGATACCGACTTTAAAACCTATTCGCCCTCCCGCCTTCTTGCCTATGATGTTTTCCGTTATGAAGCCGAGCATTATGATGCGGTACGGATCGAAACCGCCTGGGGGGGCAACCATCTGAAAGAAAACTTTTCCACAGGCACATATCCGCTGTACGATATTGAACTTACCAGTGGGCGGCTGAGGACAAGATGTATTCTTGCCGGCATAAACCTGCTGTTTAAACTTCGACGAAAGTGTAGCGCGCTTGATTCTGTGCTGACGACGCTTAAGCATGCCGTGGGCAAACATTAAATCCGCTTTAGCTGGGCACGACGGATTTTTCGGATGGAACGTATGAAAGTAATTCTGATATCAGAGATTGACGCGCTTCAGCAAGTAGAGGCTTCCTACCATGCTTTGCTGGAAAAGGTTGGAGGGATTGAAAGGCTCTATTATTCGCTCGATTACATTCGGATCTCGGTCGGCACGTTTGAAGCGCTGGGCGCGCAGCTGTTCTTTATCGTGGTTCTTGAGGATGGGGAGGTGATGGCTGTTCTTCCGTTCCAACGGGTCGCGACGCGGGCGTTCGGCTTAAAGTCGACGATCCGGTTTTGGGGGGAATGCAATATATATGCCCACAATGTGCATCAAAAAATCCTGGCGGATGGCTACCAGCCCGATGCCTTGGATGCGGCGATATTGTTTCTGCAGACGGACGTGAGGCATATGTGGGATACCATCGAGTTTGCCCGGACGAGAATGGAGGATGAAAATCTTATCTATTTTGCCTCGCAGTTCCCCGGATCAAGGACCAGCCTGACCCGTCAGCATTACTATTACTTCAATACCTGTATGGATCTAGACGGCCATCTGGGGCCGAAGCAGCTTAAAAACATAAGGCGGCGCAGGAGGCGTTTGGAAGAGGATTTTGGTCCGATTGTATTTACTGCAAAAGAGCGGGTTTCCGAGGATGACCTTGAAGAAATCAAAATCCTGCACACCGCTAGACAGAGGCAGGTGGAAGAGTTCCGTAATGCTTTTTTCACCCATCCGCTCGAAAGCAAGTATGTGGAGGAACTGTTTCATCTCTGGAACGAACTGAAATGCGTTCATTACTATTCCCTGCGCGTAAGGGAAAAACTCATCGCGATGCGAGTCATGATTCATATGTCTGGTGTGACCTATGCATTTGTGATGGCCTTTGACAGTCAGTTTAAGAAATATGCTCCAGCGCGTATTTTAGCTTATGAATCCTTTCGCAATGAAATTGAGCACTACGGTGTTGCGAAGATCGAGACCAGCTGGGGCGTCAACCAGTTGAAGAAGGATTATGCATCCGGGCGATATGAGCTTCATGATGTTGAGATCCTCAGCCCGCGTTTTAAGTCGAAAATAATACACTTTGTCATTAACCGGGTCATCGAACTGAGACAAACCAGCCGCGCACTGAGTTCGCTTGTGACAAGTCTCGGCAGGACTACGGGGAAGTGATGGTGTTTCCTCGTGTCCTGCCATGAAAATAGTGCGCAACAACGAAGGGAAAAGGCATGGACGCAATTCTGGCAACAGAGATCGGCGCGCTTGAGCAACTCGGCGCATCCTACGATACCCTGTTGCAGAAGGTTGGCGGAATTGAGAGTCTCTATTATTCACTTGATTATATTCGTACCTCCCTCGACACCTTTGAAGCGCTGGGCGCAGCGCTGTTTTTTATTGTTGTTTTTGAGGATGAAGAGGTCGTTGCGGTTCTGCCGTTCCAGCGGGTGGCGAACCGGGCGTTCGGTTTCAAGTCGACGATCCGGTTTTGGGGTGAATGCAATATATATGCCCACAATCTGTATCAGAAAATTCTCGTAGAAGGGTATCGACCGGATGCCATGGATGCGGCGGTTTCTTTTCTGAACAAAAAGCTCGGCAGAAAATGGGATACCATCGAGTTCACACGGACCAAGATGGAAGATGAAAATATCAGATACTTTGTTTCACGGTTTCAATCTTCTACCGTCAAACTCAGCCCCGAGTGCTACTATTATTTTGATGCCGGCCTCAATCTGGACAGGCATCTTGGGGCGAAAAGGATGAAAAACCTGCGACGCTACAGGAGGCATCTGGAAAAGGACTTCGGCACGGTTGATTTTGTCGTTAAAGAAACGGTTGAACCGGCCGATACAGAGGAAATAAAAGGCATTCATACCGCGCGGCAGGAGTTCAAGAAGAATGGGGGCGCGTTCTTTAGTTCGTCTATGGAAGATCGCTATGTATCCAATCTCTTGAAGATGTGGAGCGGCTTGAAATGCGTCCGCTATTATTCCCTTCGGGTCGATGGTAAACCCATCGCAATCAATGTCATGATTCATGCGGCCCGGATTTCATATTCCTTTCTGATCGCCTTCGATAGCCAGTTTAAAAAATATTCCCCCTCGCGGATTCTGGAATATGAGTCCGACCGTCACGAGATGGAACATTTCCAGGCGGAGCGGATTGAGACGGGCTGGGGGACCAATCAATTTAAGAAGGATCATGCCTCCGGGGGGTATGCGCTTCATGATGTTGAGATTCTCAACCAACGCGTTAAGTCAAAAACAGTCCATTTTGTGATCAACAGAATAATCTCACTGAGAGAGAAGTCCCGTGCCATCGCAGCCTTGCTGAAGCGTGCTGCCGGCACCCGAACGAAACTATTTTCCCACGATTTGCTCGAGGGTCTTTAGAATTTCGGGAATGTCATCATGGGTGACTGCTGAAAACCAGATGCCCTGAGGATACATCATGACATTGGGTCCGGCTTCGCACTGGCCCAGACATCCGGAGGTGGATACGCGTACGGTACCCTTCCAGCCTCGATCCTTGACGGCATCTTTCAGTGCGGCCTGCAAATCCGGCCCGGCGGCCTCACCGCACGACTTTCGAATGCCATCGCGGGTTTTGATGCAGACGAACAGGTGGCATTGATAGGGGGTTTTATTTCTCTTCATGATTAAACAACTTTCATAAGCGACCAATGTAGTCCTATATTTGCCTGCCAAGCCTCGGAAAGGAAAGCCAATAGCGCTTCTTTTCTCGGACAGGGGCGAGGCTTTTCACCTGCGGGTGCGCTGTTGACGCCCTGCCGGCTTAAGGGTAGGTTTGCGAAGAATAATACACGAATCCTTCATGGAGAGTTGATTGGATGATGGGGTTTACTAGCTGTACTGAGATTGAAGGAGCATCCCCCCCGGCCGGGATCAGCCATTTTATTTTCAGTGTTTTCGATGATAAGCAGCGGCTGCTACATACGTTCAGGTCCACTGCTCCGGGCGCACCGGATGCGGAATCTTTCAGTCTACAGAAGGGGTTGGGCAACACCGCCCTGACCGAAGCCGCAAAAACAAATGAGCCCATATCACTGGATCTTTCATATGGGAGGGGCCATCGCCTTTTTCTGCATATATTGCCGTACGAGCGGAAACGGGGGAAATGGCGGTATGCCTGCGTTCAGGTTGTCACAGAATCTCAACCTGCTGCAGCCGACGCGGGGTATGTGTACACGGAGGACTTCGCCAGCCTGATATTGGTGGACAACCAGGGCACGATCCGGGCCGCCAGCCAGCCGGAACCCGGGGGGCTTGTCTCTGCCCCTGACTCGCTGATGGGCATGAATATGCGGGATCTCTTTTCCGAGATGGCTTGCGAGTCCATCTGTTCAAAACCCGCAAATACATGCGAACCGATCCAAAATTGCGTATTCCATTGCTTGGATGATTCCCGGTGCGATACCGCGTTGATAAAGTTGTCGGCACCCGACAATTATACCCTCTACGGAGTGTATGATGTAACCCCGCCGCAACCCACGGAAATAGTTTCAGATGTTGTGGATCGCGAACGCAGGCGTATGGGACAGGATCTGCACGATTCGATCGGGCAGTTGTTCACGGCGATCAGCCTGCTGAGCCGCTCGCTGGCCAACCGACTCGGCCGGATGGGAAGTCCCGATGGCCGCGATGCCTCGCAGATCTCCGAGCTGGCAGACGAGGCCAGCAACCAGATCCGTCAGATATCGCGCGGTCTCATGCCTTCTGAAATTGTTCATCAAGGCTTGTCTGTCTCATTGCAGGAGCTCGCGCGTATCACGACCTCCAGCTGTGGCGTCGATTGTGCAGCCCGCATTGATCATGACTTGGTGTTTTCTGACGGAGCGGTGGAGACGCACCTGTACCGGATTGCCCAGGAGGCGGTCAACAATGCGGTGCGGCATGCCGGTGCGCAGGGGATTGAAATTATTGTGGCGGAGGAAAACGGAACAGTGCAAATGATAGTTCGCGATGATGGAACATGGAAGGAGCCGGTTGAAAGTTTGGCTGGTATTGGGCTCAAAACCATGGAATATAGGGCTTCGGTGATTGGTGGGCAGCTTGAGGTTGATGGTTGCTCAATCAATGGTACCCAGGTAATCTGCAGGCTGGAAGCCGACGAATCGATGATGACAATCGCATAAGGGCTGGCGCAGGAAATGGCAATGAATGGGAAGCTGAATAAAAAACAGGTCTACCTGGTGGATGACCACCCGATCGTGCGGCAGGGGCTGATCAAACTGATCGAGCAGGAGGCCGGGCTGGAAGTCTGCGGCGAAGCCGGATGTGTTTCCGAGGCATTGCCCGACATCCAGCAACAGGCACCCGATGTGATCCTGGTCGATATTTCCCTTGAAGATTCAAGCGGACTCGACCTGATTCAGAAAATAGACGATCTGGGGCTTCAGATTCCTATGTTGGTGTTATCCATGCATGATGAATCGCTCTATGCCGAGCATGCCCTGCGGGCAGGAGCCAGCGGTTATGTGATGAAGCAGGCGGCATCGAATACACTGATCCAGGCCATTGAAAAGGTGCTGGATGGCGAGATTTATGTGAGCAAGAAAATGTCGTCGCAGATGCTCAAAATGGCCTTCCGAAGCGGCGATGATACACGCTCTGGAACGGATTCGCTGAGTCGGCGCGAACTCGAGGTATTTGAACTTATCGGGAGGGGAAACTCGACGAGGGAAATTGCGGAACAGCTGAATCTCAGCGTTAAGACCATCGAATCCTACCGTGCGCATATCAAGGAAAAGCTGTGTCTTCGCAGTGCCACAGAGCTCATGCAGCGGGCCGTTCATTGGGTTGAGCACGGCTCCCACCGCATCTCTACATGAGGAAATCGGATATAACTGAGAAAAGGATTGCCGCGGTTCCCGTTTGTTAAAGTACACGCACCTCCGTGTGTTAAAATATTATTCTTCTCTATTATAGGGGATTCCCCTATGCCTTGATTCTGTTTCCCCTAAGTCGCTATTCAGGGTTTATTTCATGCCTCTTTCAGCAAGTGCCCGTCTTGCTGTTTTTTTTGCATTGCGCAATCGTCAATACAGCGGAGGCTCAAGTGATAAAACAGCCTTTGTTTACTTAAGTTTTAT
>CAZWZW010000079.1:0-12465 GCA_964639125.1 uncultured Verrucomicrobiota bacterium | reverse complement strand
CGAGCTACACCTTCCCGACGGATATGAAGATTCGCTTCCGGTGCGATGCTTCGGGGAATAGCGACTTTATCTACATCGACGAAGTTCGTGTATCTGCACAATAAATCTCCTCTGCGAGATCGATAATGAAACGCGGCGCTCGAAAGGGCGTCGCGTTTTGCGTACGTAAGTTTACGACTAAACCGATGGGTGTGTTGGGATATGTCAGGGGCAGGGGGAAACTACCTCTAATTAAGAAGACGGAATTTACAGTGTGAACCAAGACGAAATCCTTTCCCAACGGTTAAGTCAAATCCTTGAAGAGAGCGTGCGCTCGAACCGGGGAATGATCCCCACGCTTCAAGCGGTACAGCAGTTGATGGGAAGCCTGTCCGATTCGGTCATTGAGCGCGTCGCGCAAAGTATGCAGCGTCCCTTTTGTGAAGTGGTAGAGGTCGTGGACTTCTATGCCTTCCTCCACCGGGAGCCTCGTGGTGAAAGGCACGTCGTGGTTTGCATGGCCACCTCATGCAGTGGGCAGGGTAGCCAAGAGGTGCTGGATGCCTTGAGGGCCGAGCTGGATATCGAGCCGGGAGAAATGAGTGAAGCTGGACAGTTTTCGCTGGAGGTGAAATATTGCCTGGGTGCCTGCGGGCAGGGTCCCAATGTGCGCATCAATAATGAGATACATGCCGGCGTGCAGCCCGGGCAGGTGAGTGAATTGCTCGCGGACTTACGTTAGAGCAACTCTCTTTCAATTTGTCGCAACGACAGGGCCGCCGGCGATACGTATCGCAGGCGGCCCGCCTGCCAACCCTGAACAAATTAAGAAGAAAATGCTCCAGAAGATCTTGTGGCGCAGGCTTTCTCGCCTGCGCAGGGCAGACAGGAACGTCTGCCCCACATCTCTGCTGTTATGTCCGAATGTTCCCGTCTTGAGAAATTACTTACCGTACAAACACAGGCGAAGACCAGGCCCACTGGTCGTTCTTCTGTCGAACGCGCAGATAGTAAAAGTCGCCGACTTCGCCTTTGTCTTCAAACTCGAAGCTGTAGTTCAGTTCATGCGGGAGAGGCGCACGGCTGAAGCGGTAGGCTGGCGAATCGATTTTTCCGAGGTGACCGGTACGGGCGCCTTCGATCAGTCTCTTGATCGGAATGTCTTCCTTCTGTCCGTTGAGGGTGGCGACGACGCTGGCGTCGATCGGCATTTCGACCTCGATGCACAGGCCCTGCGTGGTGCAGGTCATGTTGTTCGGGTTGGATTCACTCTTGCTCACGAACTGAACGGAGCGCTCGTCCTTGGAAACAACGCGCGAAGTATGGTATTCGCTTTCGCCGCTGGCCTGTTCGACCGGGGAGACCACTTCACGTCCGCGGAAACGCGGCTCGACCTTGAGGATCTTGCCGTCAGAGATGCCGAAGTCGACTTCCCACGGGGTAACCACCTTGCGTTCGCCCCAGCCGAGTTCGAGGTAGATCTTGGTGCGGATCGTGTTGCCGACCGGTTGTGCTTCGACATCGCATTCGGAGAAGCGACGCAGTACCTTGTTGTTTTTGATGACATCGACATAGTCGATCGCGCCGCCGGCTTCCACATCCAACTTGATCGTGCGCTTGTCGGTCTGCTCAATGACGGATCCCATCGGCTGGCCATTGATGCTGAATTGAAGGTTGATGCGGTCGCCCGTGATTGCATAGGTGCGGCGGGCGCGGATGGCATCCCAAATCGACTCACGGGTCTTTTCTTCGGCCCATACGCCGGTGGCGCCGTGGCCATAGCTTCCGGGGTGGCCGCTGTGATGGTCGGTATTGCCCGATACACCGAAAATTTTGCCTTGGGCGAGACCATATTGGACGGTGCCTTCCCAGTCGGAGCCGCCCATGGAGTGAAGGAACGGACGGGTGTTTTCGCTGGTCTCGGAGCAACCGTGCATCGAAATGATTTCAACGAAGGGTTCGTTGACCGGATCGACGGTTTCCCAGTTGATGCCGCGGGTGCCGAGGCGATAGCCGATGTGGTGGGGAAAGCTCATGACGTCAACGCCGGCTTCGCGCGATTCGTTCATGCGCTTATGCAGGTCGGCCAGGCTGGAGGCATACATGATTTCGCCTTCGATATTCTTGTAGAAGATGGTGCGGTCGCCATCGGAATTCATGTGAATCTCGAATCCCGGAAAGATAACGGTTTCGCCGGTTTTGTCGTATTCCTTGAGAATCTCCATCATGTTGGTCCAGCCGGCCTTGAGGCGGGCAAACCCTTCGTGGTGGAAGTCGAGGATGTACTGGATTTTTTCATCTGGCTCGGGCATGTCCGGCCAATGGGCATGCCCGGTGATTGAGCAGAAGTCCAGCTGCTCCTGGGCGTTTTTCAACGCATCTTCGAGCGGCCCATGTCCATAGGATATGCCGCAGTGGGTGTGTATGTCGCCATAGTAGGCGTTGTAGTTTTCGTATTCCTTCATGGGGAATTCTCCTTGTCTATTTATATCGTTCGGGGCTTATGCGCCAACAAATAGGTTGCCGATCTTTCGTGCGCGTTCGGGTTTGTCCATATCGATGCCCAACGTAATGCCGACCTCGACCAGAATATTCCATCCCGCCGCGAGATAGACATAGTTGCTCAGCTCTCCCGTATCCTGAACCCGGATGGTCGGGAAGTCGGTCTCCTTCGAGGAAACGGCCACCACGGTGCAGCCGACGCCTTGGGCGATCAGTTTGTCGATTTGTTCGAGTTCTTCCTCGAATGGATCGATCAGGATAACCACGTCATCGGCATTCATAACTTCTTCAACACCGTGCACCAGATAGGTGCCTTCGAAGAAGTCGCTCTTTTTGCGGGTGATCTCGTTGGTCTTCAGGGTCAGCTCTTCGGCAACCCCGTCGTTTCGTCCGGCAAAATAGATGGTGCCGGCGTTGGCAATGGCATCGGTGATCACTGGATCAATCTTCAATGTGAGCACGTCTTCCACGGCTGCTGCAAGTTGTTCAAGTTTGCCGTCCAGGCTGGCTCCCTGGAGCTCGGTGATCAGGGCCTGGTAAAAGAGGGCCTGTTCCGCCACACTCTTGGTGGCCGCAACCGCGTCTTCTTTCCCGCAGCTCAGCACAAAGGTTTCCATGGAGAGGCTTTCCAGCTGCGTGTCGTGGTTGGCCGTCAGGCCAAAACGATCGTGCTGACCTTTCTTTTTCATGCCATCGAAAAGGCGAATCACTTCCTTGGTCCGTCCACTGTTGGACGCGCCAAACACGACATATTCACTCAGGTCATATTCGGATGCCTGATAACCGCCTTCGGTCGCCAGAGAAATCATCGTGCCGGATCGCATGGCCTGCATGATGGCATTCTTGGCCGGAAAGATCCGGCTGGAACCTTCTCCCGTGAGAAACAGCTTTTCCTTTTCACGGATGCGCAGCAGTACCTCATCGGCATGCTGTAGTTTGAAGTTTTTGATAATGCCCGGTGTTTCGAGCATTTCGTTAACGAGTTTGAAGCGGCTGTATTTTTCTGTCTTGTTCATAGCATGTGTCCTTGTTCTTAGAGGCTATATCCTTTGAGGGTCGTGAAACGGGGCAGGTCTGACATCAGGGGCTTGATATAATCCATGAATGCCGGTGTAACAAAGTTGCCGTCCTCGTTGATGTATTCATCGGGCATGGGTTTGGCTCTAACAGCCACTTCCTTTAGCGGTGCTGAGCCGGTCAGGGTTGAATACCCCCCTTCGACCGGGCGTTCGAGGGTAACCATGAGACCGGTCTTGCCTTGTTTGGCTAGCTCGATCACAGCCTGTCCGCAGGCAACTGCTTCGTCGATATCCTGCTGTTCCGCCCGGTCGGCCGCGCACATGGGAAGGGACTCGGTGATCTGGAATTCTCCCCGGAAATTGAATTCCGTGGTGATCATTTTGTGCAAGGCCATGGCGGCGCTGGTGCCGCCCATCGCACCGAATTCAACATTGTTAAATTTATCTGCGGTTGCGGATGCTGAGACCGGCGTGCCGTCTTCGAAGGTAATGCCTTCACCGCAAACGATCGAAACCCATCCATATTTTTCGTAGCAGTTCTTTACGTCCTGCAGGAACTTTTCCTTCACGAACGGACGTTCGGGCATGCAGAGAATATGAGGCGGTTCGGCTTCGGTCTGCTTGCCGGCAGCAGCGGCACCCACGAGCCAGCCGGCTTCGCGGCCGATGGTTTGGTAGATGACAAACTGGTCGACCTTGCGCATGTCACGGGTCAGCAAACCGGACTGCATGACCGAAAGCGCGGTAAAGCGTGCGGCACTGGCAAACCCGGGGGTGTGGTCGGTGCCGAACAGATCGTTATCCACCGTTTTGGGAACACCGAGCCCGACCAGTTCATAGTCCTGGCTCTGGGCATATTCTTCCAAACGGTGGATGGTATCCATGGTGTCGTTCCCGCCGATCAGGAACACATACCGGATATTGAACTTTTTGAGTTTCTCCAGAACAACGGGCAGGTCCGCATCGGTCAGTTTGTGCCGGCAGCTGCCTAATGCGCTGGAGGGGGTAATCTTGAGCCCTTCGATCGTCTCGTCCGACTCTTTTGAAAGGTCGATGATTTGTTCGTTCATAAACCCTTCAATGCCAAATCGCATACCGAGAACCTTCTCGATTCCATCGAACTGTTTTGCTCCCTGAACAAGACCGGCAAGCGAAGCATTGATTACACTGGTGGGGCCCCCTGATTGGCCGACTATGGCGTTTCCTTTTAACATATCGTTTAACCTCTGGATTGATTGCTGTTTAAAAATTTCACGGTGGCAAACTGTCTCAAGGGCTTGGAATTTGGAAGGTGGGGTTAGGTTTAAGCGTAAACCTGATTTGTGGAAGGTTTACGGATAAACCCACGGAATGAGTGCATCTGAGAGGCTTAATGAAGAGAGTACACCCGTTGACCTCTGCGGTTTTTGCGATGGGGATCTAAATAAGAGGCAGGAGTGCTTACAATCATGATTATGCATAAGAAAATACTGTATCTCGGCGATACTTCATTGGACACGGCGGCATCATACCTTGCAGGGGTCATGACCGCGGGCCGAATCGAGTTTGATTACTTGAGGTCGGATGAAAAATTCAGGTCGGAAATGTTGGCCAGCAACTATTCGGCTATAATTATCAGCGATTATCCCGCGGAGAATTTTACGTTCGGTCAGTTGGAAGAAATTGCTGAAAGAGTGCAACAGGGAATGGGGCTGCTGAAGGTGGGCGGGTGGGAGTCCTTTACGGGAGCCAGCCAGGAATATACTGACACGCCTCTGAAAGAACTTCTGCCCGTGATTATGCGGGATGGCGATGACCGGGTAAACTCTTCAGGTCCGTGTCTGGTTAAGAAGGTCTATGAGCATGATATTATCGAAGGGCTGCCTTTTGAAACAAACGCGCCGACCATCGGCGGCTTTAATCATTTTGCTGCAAAAGGGGGTTCCGAGGTTATACTGCGAAGCCAATGCTTTGATGCTTCCCTCGACGGAGATCGTTTTATATTTGAAAAGCAAAAGGAAGCGGATCCCCTGCTGGTCGTCGGTTCCCATGGGGCGGGGCGGGTGGCCGCTTTTGGCTCCGATGTGGCTCCTCACTGGGTTGGCGGACTGGTTGATTGGGGAGATGATCGGCTGCATGCGCAAGCTCCCGGTGCCGGTGCGATCGAGGTTGGAAATTGGTATGCCTCGTTTTTTACCAAACTGGTGAAATGGACCGCGAATATGCGCTAAAAGATTGGACCTTTCGTCGGATTGGTTTAGCCGAAAAGCACGTTGGGTTTACGAATAAACTTTTGGTATCCTTTTGTTTTAAGTGCCAATGATCCAACTTATTCGCTTATGACCTACAACAGGAGATTCATACGATGGGTTCGAGTCTAGATTTGATTATCGTTGGTGTATACATGTGCGTACTTGTGCTGATCGGCATGGTTTTTGGCAAGTTGGTCAAGAGCGGTAGCGACTATTTCAAGGCCGGTGCCAAGGGCACCTGGTGGATGGTCGGCGCGAGCATGTTCATGAGCGGGATCAGCGCGTGGACGTTTGTCGGCAATGCATCGGGGATCTTTCGTGCGGGTTGGAGCCCCTTGGCCATTTATCTGGCCAACGTACTTGGTTTCGTTCTTGCTGCCTTTTTTCTGGGGCGGTGGTATCGGCAAATGCGCGTGATTACCTACGCGGAGACGATTAAGGAGCGCTTCGGTAAAACGGCGGAGCAGATTGTGGCACACCTGCTCGTTTTGAATGGATTCATGTGGGCCGGGGTCGGCCTCTACACCCTTTGCGTATTTGTTACTCCGTTGATTCCGAACGTTCCGGTGGAAGCCCTGATTTTGTGCATCGGTGTGGTGGTCGTCCTGTATTGTACCGTCGGCGGCAACTGGGCGGTGATGGCCAATGATTTTGTGCAGGGGGTGATTCTGGTGGTGGTGACCTCGATTGTCACCGTGCTGTGCTTTGCCAAGGCCGGCGGCGTTAGTGCTTTTTTTGAAGCTATCGCGAACTCGAGTGCAGCCCAGGATCTTCGCATGATTACGCCCCTGCCGGCTGATGCGCCCGCCGGTGCCTCCTCATGGAGCCAGTACGCCAACTATGGGTTGGCGTGGTGCGTGGTGATCTTCATCAATCAGCTGTTCAACCAATCGAGCCTGTTTCAGGGGGTACGGTATTTTTCGGCCAAGGACGGCCGCGAGGCCACAAAGGCATCAATCTTTGCCGGTATTCTGATGACATTTGGGCTGCTGATTTTCTTCGTACCGCCGATCTACGCCCGCGTTTTCCTGGAGAGCGAAGTGATGGCCATGCACGAAGTGCCCAAAAAAGCGGCGGAGTTTGCTTATTCCATCACTAGTCAGACGGTGCTTCCAAAAGGCACGTTCAGCATCATGATCGTCGCCATCTTCGCCGCGGCCATCAGTACGCTCGATACCGGGCTTAACCGCAATGCCGCGCTGATCATCCGCGACCTGCTGCCCGCACACCGCAAGGTCTGGGGCATGAAACCGATCAATCCAGACCGCGAAGTTATTCTTGGAAAAGTCACCACGGTGCTGGCCGGATTTGTGGTGATGGGCATTGCGGTCTTCTATGCGAATGTCAAGGATACCTCGCTGTTCGACTTTATGTTGAAAACCGTGATTGGGCAGCTGATGACCCCACAGTTTGTACCGCTGATTCTGTTCCTGTTCATCCGCAAGGTTCCGCGCTGGGCCATCTTCTCCTCCCTGATCGGCGGATATCTGCCTTCGGTGGTTCTGCTGATCTGGAATGCCGTGGCAGGTCCGGTGGTCCTCTCCTCGCACCTGACCATGGCGCTTGTAATGGGTTGCGGTACGATCGGCTATCTGGTTTCGCTGCCCTTCTGGTCGAAAACCAGCGCCGAGGAAAAGGAAGCCACCCGCGCGTTCTACGATAAAATGGAGAAGCCTATCGACTTCGAGAAGGAAGTTGGAGAAGGCAACGATTCCTTCCAGCTCATCATGATCGGCCGTTTTGCCCTGGTGCTCGGTCTGCTGTTCCTGCTGCTGCTGTTCCCGGTTGATTCTCTCGCGGGGCGCTGGGTGGTCGTTACCATTTCCTGTGTTGTTGGCGGAGTTGGCCTGCTCATGTGGTTGAGCGGAAAACGGATTTTGAAAAAGAATGCCGCATAGAGCGGCTCAATGAATGATTCAAGGAGTATTTAGAATGGACTATGTTTCACAACTGAAAAATTTACCGAAGGAAAATGACTATTTTATCGGTTTCGACAGCGACGGCTGCGTGTTCGATACGATGGAGCTCAAGCACAAGGAATGCTTTTGTCCGGCTGTCATTAAACATATGGGCTGCCAGCCCGTCAGCAAAGCCGCGCGCGAAGTTTGGGATTTTGTAAACCTCTACAGCAAGACCCGCGGTTGCAATCGCTTTCTGGCCATTCAGTATTTTCGCGACCTGCTGAGGGAGCGCGAAGATGTGAAGGCGCGCGGCTTCCAGCCGCCGGAGCTCAAGGAACTTGATGCCTGGATCGAGCGCGAAACCAAGCTCGGCAATCCGGCGTTGAAGGCCGAAGTTGAAAAAACCGGAAATGAAGAGTTGAAGCGCATGCTGGACTGGAGCATGGAAGTGAATGCCCGCGTTGCCGACATGGTTTCCGGCGTGGCACCGTTTCCCTGCGTGATGGACGTCCTCAAACAGGGTCATAAAAAGGCCGATATGATCGTCGTGTCCCAGACCCCGCTCGAAGCGCTCGAGCGCGAGTGGGAAGAAAACGACATGACACAGTACGTCAACCTGATCGCCGGGCAGGAGCACGGCACAAAATCCGAGCACATCCATTTTGCAACCGAGGGGAAGGGCTATGATGCCGACAAGATCCTGAAGGTAGGCGATGCCCCCGGCGACTACAAGGCGGCCATGGATAATCATGCCTTCTTCTATCCGATTGTCCCCGGTAACGAGGAAGCCTCTTGGATGCGCCTTTCGGAAGAGGGTCTGGACAGGTTTTTTGACGGTACCTTTGCCGGAGAATATCAGCAGACGCTAATCGATGAATTCGACGCGGCTCTCCCGGAAAACCCGCATTGGGACTAGTATCAAACAAGCCTCGTTCGCAGGGCCGGTGGGGTGATTTCCGCACCGGCGTCTGTAATGGAGGTGCGCGTTCACTGGATGCCCGATAAATTTCCCCGGTGGATTGTTGCTCTTCTACGAGACCTGCGGGAACCCTCTCGACGTTGCCCGTAAACAGGGCGGGATGGGCGTGCCGTCAATAAGATGTGGCCAGCGGAATGCCGGATGGGTAGGTTGCCCAAGTTCGGGATTGCAATTTGATGGCCGATTATTAATCCTGTCCACCCTTTCTCGAGTGCCCCGGTAGCTCAGCTGGACAGAGCACAGGATTCCTAATCCTGGGGTCGGAGGTTCGAACCCTCTCCGGGGCACCATTTTTTAGCGGGATTTTCAGTTTCTGATTTTTGGGTCGGATCGGTATAACCGTCCGTCATGAAACGGATCATTCTAGATGCCATTATAAAGGAACTGGAAGTTGAGCTGGCCCGCCAGTGCAGTGCCGACGAGCACTCTTCGAGGGGTGCCATGCACAGCGCACCTTGTGCTGAAAAACAGCGCGACACCACCGGGCTTGAAGCGGCCTACCTCGCGCATGGTTATGCCATGCACTGCAAGACGATTGTTCGGCAAATAGAAGAACTCAACGCCCTCGAAATAGAAGATTTTACCGGGCAGGAAATCGATGTTGGCGCTCTGGTTGAGGTGGAGATGAATGAGGAGACCGATCTCTACATGCTGCTTCATTGCGGCGGCGGAAGCGAAGTGAACGTTGACGGCCGTCTGGTTACGGTTATTACTCCCGAGTCCCCGTTGGGCGAGGCCCTGATGGGAAACATTGAGGCCGGATCTTTTTCCATTCGCACCGGCATGGAAGGGATTGTTCTGGACGTGTCCTGATCGGTCCTGCGTTTACCGCATCCGGTGAATCATCGTGTGCCCGAGCATAAAGAATACAATAACGGCTGCCCAGGGACCCACCCATGGGGGGATAAGCATCTGCTTGGCGAGATATTCCATGACAAACTGCATGGCATAGAATCCAAAGAACATGACGATGGCCATCATGATACCGGCGAATGTCCCCTTGCGCCCGGTATGCGCACCCACGGGAATTCCGATGATGGTGGCGATGACGCAGATGAAGGGCATGGTTAGTTTGTGGTGGAAGTCCACCTCTTTGGCCGCAAGCGTTTCGGGGGAGAGAAACTGGTGGGTTCGGATATATTTCCGAAGTTCGTGTGAGGTTTGATGGGCGGTATCCTTGGCTTCTCCCATAAAGTCTTCAGGGATTTCCGGGAGTTCGCGCATTTCGCGAACTTGAAAGGTTTCGGGCAAGCCCTTTCGATAGCTTGCTTCATCGAAGTACTGAATGGATCCGTCTTCGAACCACCAGCGACCATCCATCCATAACCCCTTCTTCGCGGTGTATTTGATGGCGTCGGTTCCGTCGGTACGCAGCTTGCGGAGCGTGATGCCTTCCATGGTGAAGGTTCGGGTGTCGAAGCTTTCAATATACCAGCTGTGGCCGACGGTTGGGTTTTTATAGGGGATCTGCTCAAAGTAGGCGTCATCGGAGGAGTCTTTCTGACTTCTGTAGAGCTGATGCGCGCGGTAGGCAAATTTCGGGCCGGTATATTCGTTGACAATGGCGGTGAATGCGAAACAGATCAAGCCCATCAGGATGTAGGGGCGTATGATGCGGTAGATGCTGATTCCGCTGGCGCGCATGGCGATGATTTCGCTGTTGCGCGTGAGTATGGAGAGACTGTACAGCGTGGCGAGCAACAGGCACAGCGGAACAATGAATATGATCATGGATGGCAGTTGAAGGCTGTAGTACTGCACGAGCAGCATGGGCGATGCACCGGCATTCAGAAAGTCCCCCGCGTGGTCCATCAGGTCGGCAATGATGAACAGCAGCATAAAGGTCAGTAGCAGGTAGACCAGTGGTTTAAGCAGGTTTATGAATAGATATCGGACAAGAATGTTCATAAGAAGTGGGCATAACGTAACGGTTAAACGGAACAACGGCAAGCGTTGAAAAGCGGCTGAAGCAAGTGTAGGCTTTCTTTAATTGAACAGGAGACTTTTTTCATGAAGACCGAAGGAATTGTTAGTGAAAGCGGTGTGAGCGAACCGGTTACCATCGTTATATTCGGAGCCTCGGGCGATCTTACGCGCCGCAAGCTCATCCCGGCATTATACGTGGCTTTTTCCCAGAATCTTTTGCCGGAGCAATTCACGATTGTCGGGTTTGCCAGACGGGATTATGATGATGCCGTTTTCCAGGGCATGATGGCTGATGCGATCAAGGATTTTTCACGGGTGCCTGCCGAAGAAGAAGGGGTGGCGCGCTTTGTGGATCATATCCGCTATCACAGGGGGGATATTTCCGAATTGGATGCTTTTTCTGCGCTCCAGAAAAAGTTTGAGGATACGAGCGTCTACCCTGAAAACCGGCTCTACTATCTTTCCATTATTCCATCCTTGTTCGAGGTCGCTGTACAGTCGCTCAAAGAGTCTGGACTGATTAGTGATCCTCATTCGGAAAACTGGACCCGGGTGGTAATTGAGAAACCTTTTGGCAAGGATCTTGAAAGCGCCAAGGCATTGAATGCCGGATTGCTCCGGCATTTGGACGAATCGCAGATTTATCGGATCGACCATTATCTGGGGAAAGAGACGGTTCAGAATATCCTGTCGTTTCGCTTTGCCAATGCCATCTTCGAACCCGTATTCAAGCGTAGCTATATCGACCATATTCAGATCACCGCGTCCGAAACGGTTGGCATGGAAAGCGGCCGCGGCGGCTATTATGATGAATATGGCGCGATCCGCGATATGGTTACCAATCATTTGTTGCAGCTGCTCTGCCTGGTGACGATGGAACCTCCGGGCGACCTCTCCGCCGAAGCGATCCGCAACGAAAAGGTAAAGGTGCTGAATGCGGCCAAACTGGATATGCGAAAAGATATTTCCGATGCCGTTTGCCGCGGCCAATATGGAACCGGTGAGGATGCAGACGGACAGCGCCTCAAGGGCTATCTGGAGGAAGATCGAATCGATTCCAAGTCGGTGACTGAAACCTTTGCGGCCATGCGGCTCACCATCGATAACTGGCGCTGGGCCGGCGTACCGATCTTCTTGCGAACGGGCAAGCGGATGGCCCAAAAAACCACTGAAATCGCTGTTCAGTTCAAGGTGCCTCCGTTACAGCTCTTTCATCAGGTCGAGTGCGATGGCGATGTGTGCGACCTGACCCGGATCAAACCCAATACGCTTATTTTCCAGATTCAGCCCAACGAAGGCATCTTTCTCAAGGTGTCCACCAAACGGCCGGGTATGCGGTTTGTGGTTGAAGATGTTAAAATGGATTTTTCCTATTCCGGAACCTGGGACAAAGCGTTGCCCGAGGCCTATGAGCGGTTGTTGCTGGACACGCTCCACGGCGACTCCACGCTCTTTACCCGTTCCGATGAAGTGGAGGCCGAGTGGCGCGTCGTCCAGCCGATTCTCGATAATCTGGATAAGTTGCGCCCCTATACCTATCCGCCCAATGCCTGGGGTGTTCCTGAAGCCGACTGGCTTTTTCATGACGCTGAAGGGACCTGGAGGAATTCATAACATCGGGTCTGTGATCATGCGTTTTCCGTGGAAGGGGAAACCTGTAATATAGAGCTACTGATTAGTTATAAAACCGGTTATGGCAGACGATAAAAACAAAGATCTGGAGCAGGAATTCAGGGAGCGAAACAGAACCTTGCGCGACTTCTATGAAGCCGAAACGCACAACCTGACCGATGACGAACAGGCCTCGCTTACACCGATTCTGAACGCGCTCAAAGATCGGGTTTCGCGCTATCGCGAGGTCGGCCATATTGCAGAGGGTGGGGAAAAGAAGATTACGCTGGTGCATGACCACCGGCTTGATCGGCGGG
>CAZWZW010000078.1:0-12565 GCA_964639125.1 uncultured Verrucomicrobiota bacterium | reverse complement strand
AAGCAGCATGCAGAACAGCAGCAACAAGCCTACCGGCCTTTCGCTCAACGCATATGTAAAAGCGTTGTAGAGCATAAAGGCAGCGGCCGAGCAAAATACAATCGGAGTGGCGGGATAGCCAACCACCCTGCATGGACGGGACTTCATCGTTTCCTGCCTCCTCAATCGGAATACTGCAAGACCTGTAGCCAAGAAAAAAATCCAGACCGCCGGAGCGCTGTAGAGGATGGTGTCGACAAAAGAACCGGCCAGCAAAACGATGCCCAGACTGATCAGCCCCTGAAGCACCAGCGCCGCAACCGGAGTTCCCAACCGGGGGTTCCATTTTCCCAGGATTTTGAAAATCCGGTGCCCCGTTCCCAGCGCGTAGGAAATCCGGGATCCGGTGAAAATCATCCCATTGATGGCACCCAGCGCGGAAATACAGATCAATACTCCAACCCATCTTTCCGCCTGATCCGGCAGCATGGTTGCCACCACATCCACCGCCACCGCCTCCGAAGCAGCAAGCCCTTCATATCCCAACGCATGAAGGAACGCCCAATTCACCAACAGATAGATCAAAGCCACGACAACCGTGCCCAGTACCAATGCGCGGAAGATATTTCTTTCGGGAGCCCTGATTTCCGCGGCCACATAGGCCATCTCGTTCCAACCGCCATACGTAAACAGAACCAGAATCATCGCCAGCTTTATTCCACCACCCGAAAAGTGTCCTATCGCGGGTCTTGTTTCACAACCCGGAGCAAGGAACCCGAGAATCACCACAAACAACAAACCGACCACCTTCAACACCGTCAAAGTATTTTGCGCCCCCTTGCTTTCCCGGACGCCGAGAATGTTGATGAGCGTAAGCAGAACCACCGCTCCCGCTGCATAGAAAATTCCTATATCTGAAAATGGTGCATAAAGCGTTGTTGCATATCGCGCAAAGATAAAGGCCATCAGGGCGATATCTCCGGGGCGTATAATGGCCAGTTGGCTCCAGCCAAATAGAAACCCGGCCCAGCGACCATAGGCACGGCTCAGATACACATAGTCACCGCCCTGATCCGGATACGTAGTCGCCAGTTCCGCGTAGCACAGTGCACCGCATAACGCAAACACACCGCCAACCAGCCAAACCGCTACCACGCCAACCCATCCTCCCATACAGGCCGCCACCAACGGGGTCGTTTCATAAACTCCTACCCCGATAATGATTCCGACAATGATGCAGACCGAATCGAACAGCGACAGCGTTTTGGCCGGGGTATTCATCTGATTTCCCAATATGTCGGATGCACTGGTCTTGTATTCAAGTTGAGGGCAATAACCAGTCCATCTGAACGAACTCTGGACAGAAGTTTTGCATAACAACACTCCTCTCGGTTTGCTCTGACAAGATGAGTATAGCGAAGAACCTATGATTTGCCAGATCGGCTTCTAGTAGAAAACCTTCCAGAGAAACAGGCCATGCGGTTGGGCGGTTTGCACTTTAGCGGTGCGCTTCCCATGCTCAAGAATGTCGTGCGCCGCTTCGGGTTCGAGGCGACCCATTCCCACATGGATGAGGAAGCCAGCCAATCCGCGCACCATCTTATAGAGAAAACCGTTTCCCTGCACTTCCAGGACAACATCGGCACCATGTTTGCGGACATAGAAGGAATGAATCGTGCGGACCGTATCCTTGATCGGCACCTTGCGGTTCGCGGCAAAGGGGGCAAAGTCGTGCTCGCCCACCAGATACCCGGCGGCACGCCGCATGCGGTCAACGTCCAAAGGTCGTCCCTCCTGCAGGCGGTAGAGCCGCTTTGTCGGCGGAACAATCGGACCGTTATAGATAAAATAGCGGTATTCCTTGCCCACGGCGCTAAAGCGCGCGTGAAAGTCGGACGACACCTTATCGAAGGTTACAATGCGGATATCCCGGTCGATTTGCGCATTAATCCCACGCTGAAAATATTTTGGATCGACGGGGGTCTTCAGGTCAAAGTGCGCCACCTGTTCGCGGGCATGCACTCCGGTATCCGTGCGACCGGACGATTCGACGCGCACGCGCTTTTCGCCGGTCATCTCGCGCAGAAAGCGCTCAATCTCGCCTTGCACCGTGCGATGATGCGGTTGCACCTGCCAACCGGAATAGTTAGTGCCATCGTAGGAAACCTTGATTTTATAACGTGTAGACATGGCCGCCTAATCTCTATTCATTGGGCTCGTACTTCAAGCCAATTTGCAACCCAACCGCACTGCGCAATGAATTCTTTCTATAATTTTTCTTTCTGAATGGTCTTGAAAAACATAGGGTATCTCTCATTAGCCTCAAGGGAGGAAGCACCATGGCCATAAATTACACGATTCATGCAGAACAACGGTACGTGCATATTGTCGGCACAGATCGTCAAACCATGCCGGAAATGATTGCCGTGGTTGATGCCGTTGCCGAAGATCCTGATTTCGATTCCACCTACCCCGTTCTTTTCGACATGCGCAATGGAGATTATACAGCGGAATTGAAGGATGGTGATGATTTCGTGGTTGCGTTAAAACGACGAATTCCGGACTTTGACGACAAGTTTGCGCTGGTTGTTCCCCCGCACCTGCATGTGCTGGCCATGCTTTATTCCGTACTGGCCGCAACCGGTGGATTCGACCGCATGAAATGCTTTACCAATCTGAACAAAGCCCTGGAATGGACCGGCATTCAACGCTAGCGCGGTCAGCGCTCCACTATGGCTTTGTTTCTGTTTCGACCCACTTCAGGAAATCCGGATTTCCATCCGCGATCGGCAGGCAGACCACGCAGGGCGTGTCATAGCTGTGGAGTTGTTTGATACGGGAAATGAGATCCGCTTTACAAACGGCAGATGTTTTCAGGACCAGCGCAACTTCATTTCCCTCGCACACCTTGCCCTCCCACCAGTAGACCGACTGAATACCGCCGAGCAAATTTGCGCAGGCCGCGAGCCGCTCCTCCACGACACTCTTTGCGATCCGTTTGGCTTCGGCTTCGTTTTCCGTTGTCACATAAACCCAAAACACATCACTCATCAATCACGCCTCACGTTTCACTGGTCACGCATTTCTGATCTCTTCACTGATACGCATTGAGCAGTAGCGCTCGCCGCACATGGAGCAATAGTGCTGATCCACCTGATCGCGCTCCTCTGGAGGAAGCGAGGCCCGGCGGTATTCGCGTGCCCGCCCCGGATCGAACGAAAGATTATACTGGTCTTCCCAGCGAAATTCACGCCGGGCTTGGGTCATGGCCATATCCCGATCCATTGCCCCCGAAACCCCTTTGGCCAGGTCCGATGCGTGGGCGGCGATTTTATGAACAATTACGCCTTCTTTTACATCGTCACGATCCGGTAAACCGAGATGTTCCTTAGGCGTTACATAGCAGAGCATCGACGTGCCGTACCAGCCGATCACCGCTCCACCGATAGCGGAGTTAATGTGGTCGTAGCCCGCCGCACAGTCGGTAACCAGCGGCCCGAGCGTGTAGAACGGAGCCTCAAAGCAATCCTGCAACTGCAGATCCATGTTTTCCTTGATCTTGTCGAGCGGCACATGACCGGGACCTTCAATCATGACCTGACAGCCAAGTTCCCACGCAATTTGGGTCAGCTCGCCCAACGTTTTGAGCTCGGCCAGTTGCGCCTCATCATTGGCATCCTCAATGCAACCCGGGCGCAGACCATCGCCCAGCGAAAAGGTAATATCGTAGGCGCGCATGATTTCGCAGATTTCGCGGAAGTGCGTGTAGAGAAAGTTTTCCTGATCGTTGTCCATCATCCATTTGGCAAGAATGGATCCGCCGCGACTAACGATGCCGAGCTTGCGATCCTTGGCGGCCGGAACGGTGCTGCGGAGTACGCCGGCGTGAATGGTAAAATAGTCGATCCCCTGTTCTGCCTGTTCGATGAGTGTATCGCGGTAAAGCTCCCAACTCAGGCCATCGGCATCATCATCGATTTTCTTGAGCGCCTGATAGAGCGGCACGGTGCCGATGGGTGTCGGCGAATTGCGCACGATCCATTCGCGGGTATCGTGGATGTCTGCACCGGTTGAAAGGTCCATCACCGTGTCCGCTCCCCAAAGGGTGGCCCACTGCATTTTTTCCACTTCTTCCTCAATGGAGGAGCCCAACGCCGAGTTGCCAATATTGGCATTGATCTTGGTGCGGAACTTCCGGCCAATAATCATCGGTTCGGCTTCAGGATGATTGATATTCAGCGGAATCACAGCGCGGCCGGCGGCGACTTCGCCGCACACGAATTCCGGATCGACCTGTTCCCGGATCGCCACAAATTCCATTTCCGGAGTAATGATACCCTGCCGGGCGTATGAGAGTTGGGTGACCGACCGGCCTGGCTTCGCGCGAAGCGGCTTCCGCTGCAACCCGCGGAACGCTTTCTCGGCATTCGACAGAACATCAACCCCCGACGCGTACTCCTCGACATCGCCGCGCTCTACAATCCACTCCCCCCGGACCGAAGGCAGACCCTGTTTCAGATCGGGCTCGTAGGCGCTGTCCGTATAGGGACCGCTCACATCGTAGAGCTGCAGGTTTTCGTTATCGCCGTGCAGCTTGATTTCGCGGAACGGCACACGAATGTCCGTTCGCGACCCTTCCTTGTATACTTTTTCCGACCTTGGAAAATATCTCCCGTAACCACTCATAGCATCAATATCCATTAAAGTTGTTTATCTACCGGTTCGCCAAACGGAGCCAAAAGGAAGGAATTATCGCTTCCCTTTGCGGCATAACCCGCACAGGTTCCAAGGGTTTAAATCTCAGTCGGCTACCTTCCGACTCCCCCAGCGAACAGACCCGCAACCTACTCCTTAATCCGGTGGTTGCAAACCTGATTATTCAAAAAAGAGTACTCCCCGGGAGGGGGGCGGCCTGAAAACAAGAGATGGCTGAACGGACATCCTCAGCGGGGCTGGGTCCTGCTCATGTTATCGATTCGTCATCGTAGGCGGGAAGTATGCCGGATCGGAACCGAACGCCTTGTTCGGCTCCGGACCCATTTCAAACTCGAGGACGCCACCGGAGACCACTTCGTTGTGCGTGATCCAAGCGCGCTTCAGTTCCTCGCCATTCAGCTTAGCCGACTGAATCTAGATGTTATTTTTTCCGTTTCGAAGAGCGCTTCCGTCTCCAGTGGCCGATGGCACAGCCCCCTAAAAGAAACACGAGTGCCACGATAAGCATGGGAAGCACATCGCTGGGCACCCCCCCGGGGTACGGGCAAAACGGAATATCGGTCGTCGGTTCCATTTAACGTAACGGCTGTGGCCTAGTGTCCCGTCCTTAAAACATTATCCCTTTATCGAAAGCACACTAGTTGACGTCGACCAGTTCCAATTCAAAGTTCAGATTTTGGCCCGCCAGCGGATGGTTAGCATCAATCGTAATGGTTTCTTCGGCCACAGCGGTAATCTGAACCGGAATGGGTTGCCCCTGCGGCCCCTGCATCTGCAGGCCCATGCCGACTTCGGGCTCGAGGTCTTCAGGAAGCTGGGTGCGCTCAAATTCCATCACCATTTCATCGCGTTTTTCGCCATAGGCTTCGACCGAGGGAATATGAATATTTTTTTTCTCACCGACTTCCATATCCTGAACGCCGCTTTCAAAACCCGGAATAACCATACCGGCACCCATTTCAAACTCCAGCGGATCGCGACCCGCAGATGAATCAAACTGAGAACCATCATCCAGTGTGCCTGTATAGTGGATTTTTACTTTCTGTCCTTTTTCAATCATGGTCTTGCCTTTCGCTTATAAATTTATGAGCCCGAACCATACAGGCTTGCAGGAAGATGGCAACCCAATATAACCACTTATATAGTCATTGATCGTTACTCCAGCGTCTGTTACGAAATTCGGCCCCGCGTTTAATGCGCGCACCGAACCGCTGGGCCGAGGGTTTTTGCAACGTCGGGAAATCACCCTTGCCGCATCGCTTGCCCAGAGCGGCAACGGCGAGGCGGGCGGATGAAAACGCGCCCTGTAGATTATACCCCCCGGTGGGTCCATCAACATCAAGCACTTCTCCGGCAAAATAGAGTCCTGCGCACTTTCTGGATTCCATGGTTTTTGCGTTCATCTCATCAAGTGCCACCCCGCCGACGGTTACCATTGCTTCCTTGACAGGACGGGTGCGCAATGGCCTCACCTCTTCATCTCGACCGCCCGGAATGCGAATATGCAACGTCACTTCCTTGAGGTTTTTCCGGGCAATAATCCGGCTGGCATCGGTAATGGCCGTTCCTCCAATTCCCCACTTTTCAATCTCGTAGATCCCGCGGGTTTCCGCAATTTTCCGGCCGGAAGAATACACCTCGACCGTTACCTTTTCGTAGGTTTTTCCGACGCGCCCCTTCAGCACGCTCGGTTCCACCTCGAACCCAACCAGTCCCGGCCGATAAGGTTCAATGGAATGTCCCAGTCTTTTAGCCCATTTCTGTCCATCACCAACGGATCCGGTTTTGGGATAGCTGATGCCACCGGTGGCAATGAGTACATAGGCACTCTCCACCTCAAAGTTTCCGGTTACAACACGAAAACCGGAATCGGTCTTTCTCACGGACTGAACCACTGCGGAAGTTGCGATGGAGATATTTAGATCACGCAAACGGTCAGTAAAAAAATTGAGGACATCCGCGGCACTCTCGGTCTGGGGATAGACCTTGTTGCCGGCTTTCACAACCGTCTTGAGCCCATTGGCTGCAAACCAGCGCTGCAGCATGGATGGTGTAAATGCTCGAATCGCCGGTTCGAGAAACGAACCGACCGGTTCTCCGAACATTTGCAGCATCCGGTCTTCGGAAATATTGGTCGTCAGATTGCAGCGTGCATTACCACACATCAGCAACTTGCGCCCCGGCTTGTGCTTTCGCTCAAGAATCAAGGTCTTCAGGCCCAGTTCCCCTGCCGCGCAGCCCGCCATCAAACCGGCCGCACCGCCACCAATGATAATCAGATCGGTTTTACTCATAGACAGCTATCGTGGCAGAACCTATACTAATTTCCAACAAGGAGCCTGCATGAAAATCAATCCTTTGTATTCAGCCATTATCGCGGCCGCCCTGCTTTCCGGATGCAGCTCCATGAAAGTCTCGTCCGAACGCGATCAGAACTATGACTTCCATCAGGCCCAAACCTACCAATGGATCGACGCGCCCGCCGTTATTCTCGAGTCAGAGCACACCCACCAGCACAAGAACATCCAGCGGGCTCTCAACAATGAACTTTCGGCTCGGGGATTGACTCAGGTTCTTACCCAGGCGGAGGCCTCGCTACAGGTGGCCTACCTCGCAAAAATCCAAGAACAGAGGGGCTATACGGCACCGTTGGATGATGAACGAAAAGTTACGGGAGGGGTTTCATTTCATCGAGACAAACGAAACTGGACCTATCACAAGAAGGATCCCGAACTGGTGGAATACAGTTCCGAGGTCATGACCCTCGTTTTATTGGTGTACGATGCGGAGTCGGCCAGGCAAATTTGGCGCGGCACGCTTGAGACCAAGATAGCCCGCCCTGCTTTACTCGACGAACAAAACCAACTCATCACGACCGCGGCAAATCGACTGATGGAAAAGTTTCCGCTGAAAATCCTCCCCTGACCAAAATCGCACTTCTACCGGCTTCTTTTTTCGATCTGATGGATGAGATTGTCGAAGATGAAATGATGAAACGGCAGGAAGAGATACCAGTAGGTCCGTCCCCACAAGCCCCTGGTTTCGTAATACGCGGTTACAGAAAGCCGATTTTCCTTCTCCGACTCAGGGTCCACCCGAAATTCAAGCCAGGCATAGCCGGGCACTTTCATTTCCGCACGCAACAGTAATTTCTGGTGGTACTTGATTTCTTCGACGCGCCAAAAATCGACCACATCATTTACACGCAGGGTTGAAGCGCTGCGCCGCCCCCGGGTCGTACCGACCCCCCGCATCAGACGGTCGAGCGCTCCGCGTATCCGCCATAAAAACGTACTGTGGAACCATCCGTTTCTGCCACCGATATGGGTAATGGACCTGAACAACGATTCCGCGGTCTTGTTCGTCACCAGAGAGTAGGAACAAGTGAAGGCCGGAGCCCGTTTAAGCTCATGGAATTTAATCGCCAACTCATAATCGGGCGGGTAGCTATCGGACCAGCGCGTATGCACGGCATCCTGCTCCTCGCGCGAAAGCGCCAACACAAACGCCTCCCGACAGGAGATGCGCCGAAACGGCAGCAGTTCAAGAATGTCACTTTCCTGACATACAACATCATGCGTCACACTCTCCATCAGGCACCAGGTAATCGAGGCCGGAACAGGGGTGAGCAAGCTGGTGAGATAAGAGTAGAAGCCAATATTTGATATCGGAGAGGGTACAAAGATTCTTTTTTTTCTAAGTGTTTCCGCACGAATCTTGAGCATCTGCTCATAGGTTAAAATATCGGATCCGCCAATATCGAAAACCCGCCCGGCCGTCTCGGGCAGTTCCAGCACCCCAACGAGCGATTTAATTACATCCCGCAACCCAATGGGCTGACATTTTGTTTTGGCCCAGCTTGGGGCCAATAGAACAGGCACCTTGCGAACGAGATGGGTAATCATCTCATACGAGGCGCTGCCGGATCCAATAATGATGGCCGCCCGCAATATCGTGGTGGGCACACGCCCTCGACTAAACTCTTCGGCCACCTGCGCCCGGCTTGCAAGATGGGTCGAAAGCGGGGTATGCGTGTCGCCCAACCCGCCCAGATAGATGATGCGCCCCACTCCCTGCTGCTCGGCAATTGTGCTAAAGTTTCTGGCGGCCCGGATATCAATATCTTCAAACTTGTGCAGCCCGATCAGCATCGAGTGGATCAAATAATAGGCTGCGTAGACGCCTTCCAGCGCATGAACCAGTTCGTCTGCTTTCAGCGCATCGGCAACAACCACTTCGGCCTCCGGCCAGCGTTCCCGATGTTCAGGCGATTCGGCCCGAACCATCACGCGAACCTTGTATCCCCGGGCAATCAGCTCCGGGACCAGCCGGCCGCCAATATACCCGGTTGCTCCCGTAACCAGCACCAGACCCATTTCCGGGGCAGGCACACTCGGCAGGCCTGAGCATAGCATTGATTCTGTTTCAGTAACCATTATTGCAACGCCTTTCAAAAGCTCATTTTCGCCATAATCGGCACGGTTCTGCAAGCTTATGGTGAGTTAAATGATTTTCTCCTACCCATTTTTTCCCTATAACCCACAACCACATGCCCAGCTCAAAAACCATCCGATACAACCTGCTGGCGGTTTTGGCCTGTCTCCTTTGGTCGTCGTCGTTTGTCACCGTCAAGCATGCATTGGACTACCAGACCCCGCTGACGCTCGCCGGTCAACGCTTCATACTGGCCGGTCTGCTCCAAATCCCATTGTGCGGCAACCTGCTCGCTCCCTTTCGGATGATTCGAAAAGAATTCAGAACCGTCCTGCTCGTCAGTTTGTTTCATACCATCTATCTCTACGGCACGTTCTTCATCGGTATGCAATGGGTGCGCGGCGCGGAGGGAGCCATCATGATTGGCGGCGGACCGCTGGCCTCGGCACTCATGGCGCACCTATTGATGCACGACGACAAAATGCAACGGCGCACGCTTGTCAGCATTACCTTTGGCATGGCAGGCATAGCCTTCATCAGCCTCGCATCAAAACCATGGAACCCGGTTGGCCTGAAGGAATTTTTTGGCCTGATGCTGTTGCTCAGCGGGGCATTTGTTTCGGCCATTGGAAATATTGTGGTCGCCAAACGCAAGGGGGGGCTAAATCCCATCACGCTTAACAGTGCACAGATGCTTTTGGGCGGCCCGGTTCTGCTATTGATCGCCCTCCCGTTCGAAGGCATGCCCAACGGGTCGTTACCGCCCGTTTTCTATGGCCAGCTGCTATGGCTCGCCATCATCTCCGCCGTCGCTTTCGCCATTTGGTTCCACCTGTTAAGCAAAGTCAAGGTCTCCAAACTCAATCTCTGGAAATTCCTCATTCCACTCAGTGGCGCAGCGCTCAGCTGGCTTATCCTGCCGGAAGAAAGCCCCTCCCTGAACAGCCTTCTGGGAATGGGACTCATCATCAGCGGGATCGTCATCGGCCAGCGGGAACCCAAAAGCTAAGCTCATCGCCCGCCGGAACAAAGAAACCAAACATAAGGGTGTATCTGGAGGCCTCGCTGTGAGCCCGGAACCAAAGAATATCGCCGCATCGGTGAAGGCTCGACTTCAAAACAGTGCAAAGGAAAGCGGCCGTGTTTATCACGAACTTCTACAGCTCTATGCCATGGAACGTTTCCTGTACCGACTGTCGCAAACGAGCGTTGTCCAAGTAGGGTCAATGAGCTTGGTTGTGCATTTATTTTTTCTCGGATGTTTCAAGGATTTTTTGGAGTTCTTTTGCCCGTAGCTGACCTTGGGCGATTTGTTCAGTAGTCAATATTTGATCCAGTTCATCCTTCATTTTTTTATTTCCATTCGCCGCCGCATGAAGAGCCCATGCATAAGCCTCTACGTAATTTTCGAGGACACCTTCTCCAACCTTATACATGAAGGCCAGACTGGACTGGGCTGAAGCATTACCTTGCTCTCCAGCCTTGGTGTACCATTTTAGCGCTTGCTTGTCGTCTTGTGAGACGCCATTGCCATTTGAATACATTACGGCCAGATTGTTCTGGGCAGAGGCATAACCTTGTTTCGCAGCCTTGGTGTACCATTTGATTGCTTGTTTGTAGTCCTGAGGAACTCCCTCACCATTACAATAACTCATAGCCAGATTTTTCTGGGCAGGGGCATAACCTTGTTCTGCAGCCTTGGTGTACCATTTGATTGCTTGTTTGTAGTCCCGAGGAACTCCCTCTCCATTATGATACACAAAGGCCAGATTGTGCTGAGCGTCAGCATTGCCTTGCTCTGCAGCCTTAGCGAACCATTTGACCGCTTGTTTGTAGTCCTGAGGAACTCCCTCTCCATTATAATACATTGAGGCCAGGTTGTTCTGAGCGCCGGAGTCACTTTGCTCTGCAGCCTTGGTGTACAATTTGATCGCTTGCTTGTAATCCTGACGAACGCCCTTTCCGTCAGAATACATTCCGGCTAGGATGAACTGGGCGTCGACATTACCTTGCTCTGCAGCCTTGGTATACCATTTGACCGCTTGCTTGTCGTCTTGAGGAACTCCCTTTCCTGCACGATACATGACACCCAGATGATACTGGGCTATAACATCCCCCTTTTCTGAACGTTCAATAAGTTCTTTTACAAATGCACTTGGCTCCTCCGCAACACCTATTCTTCCAAAGGACACGCCCATGATTAAAATGATTACCCAACGACTCAAATTTCCCTTACTCATGCCTGTGCCTTTTCGCTAGTGACCGATAATAAAGTGTCTGTGGATTCATTTTCTCTCTATCTGCACAACGTCTCGAAGCAGCGTTCGGTGGCGGAGCCGCCGATAAGCTGACTTCGCTGGTTCGAGTGTTTTCCTATAGAAGTGATGGCTTATAGTTTCGTTGCCACCACACGTCACCTTCTTCGCTGATAAATTCCATGCCCAGCATCCACATCCACGTTTTGGCCCCCGGTGCAAGATCCATGTATATGTAACATGGTTTTATCATTGATTTCGAAATTGCAATACCACCATGCACTTGTTGAGAATCTGTTTCTTCACCTTGTTTTACTGTATCGACTGGAGGAGTCGGTGCCTCAAAGTATAGGTGGGTTCTGTCTGTTGCAACATGTTTGTAAATACCTTTAGCAGTTAATAATATTTTTCTTCGAGATGCAGAAACCACCCATTGAGAATCGAAAGCGTTAGCAGAAGAAACAGAATTGAAAGTACAAGATAGCGAACTTTTGGGTCTTTTTTCATTTATTCATTTCTCCTGTCGAACATAGTTATTATGCGAACTGCCGCTTTTTCTCCCGACATCCTACTGGAATCCATACTTCAAGCAAGATTTTCAACATATTTGTATTTAATCTCGCCTCTTAAGGTCGTTTAACACCTCATATCGGGGTGCTTGATGATATTTGCGTTCAATTCGGGGAATCACTTATTCAGGCCCTTTTTGGAAATGGATACCCCGCAGGCGACCTTGGAGTCATCTGCGCGGAGATGATTCCGGAACAGGGCCGTGAAGGGCTAGTTTTCGGGAAGGAATGGCAAAGGTGCGGCGCGGCACTACCCAAGAGTGCTAGCCCAGATTTTTTTATTTTTCCCATGGGTGCAATTGCTGGAACCCGAAGGCGATTTCTGGGAACGCCGAACGTGCGCGAGGGACTCCGCACCGGAACGATCCATACTTACCCGTCGTGATGGGACCCAAAGAGGGGTATGGGGGTGCCCCGCTCCGCTCCATTGCCCATCGCTTAATCCCCCACAAACGTATGTTCGCAACTTGATAGCGCAATTTAAGGGGATTTATCGCAACTTGGCCAACTTTGGGTCTAGGCAATAAAAAAACCTCGCAACCTATTGGCTACGAGGTAAAAAAGTGGCGCACCCGTCAGGAGTCGAACCTGAAACCTCCTGATTCGTAGTCA
>CAZWZW010000077.1:0-12741 GCA_964639125.1 uncultured Verrucomicrobiota bacterium | reverse complement strand
TTCTCTTCTTCTGCGGAAAACTAGAGCTCTCACCATAAAAATCTACGTAGAACCAGTAATGAAGATGAAATATGGAAAATCAATAAAATGGATGGCGATTGGCGCCGTGGTGACCGCCTCCGTATTTGCAGGAGTGGAAACAACCGAAGGTAAAGCAATGACGACTGAAGAAAAAATACAAGCCCTGTGGGATAAGCAGGAGATCTCGGAAGTAATCAATAAGTTTGCCCGGTCGCTCGACCGGATGGATGGTGAGCTGATGAAGGCCTGCTATTGGGAAGATGCCACGGAGGAGCATCAGGATCCGATCTACCCGGACCTGTTCCAGTGGAACGACAAGGCCTGGCCGTTTGTGCCGATTGCCATGAAGGGATTCGAAAACCTCAAGGTCACCCAGCACCGGATCAGCAACATTCTGATCGAACTGGATGGCGACAAGGCCACTGCTGAAGCCTATGTGTGGGCCTATCATATCCATGAGGAGGATGGCGTAGACAAGGAAGGTGTTTTGTACGGACGTCATAATTTCCGCTTCGAGAAAAGAAACGACGAGTGGCGCATCAAGCATCGCTCAACGATTTTTGACTGGAATGCCAACCAGGATGCTTCCGCGGTCTGGGGCGAAGGGTATGCCGACAAGCTGAAAGGCAAACGTGGCGATTTCCGCGACGATAGCTATAATTATATCGAGTAGGATAAATACAGCCCTTTGACATTTTATGTCGAGTTTAACCTGAAGCCGGAGCATGTGGCGGAGTTCAAGGAACGCGTGAACTATGTGCTTGAAGAAATGTCCAAGGAAGAGACCTTCGTTGATTGCTATCTGCACCAGGATGCCAATGACCCGAACAAGTTCAGCGTCTATGAACGCTGGATCGAGCCTTCGGCCGAGGCGTTCATGAAGAACCACTTGCATGCCAAGGAATACCGGAAGGAATATGAGGCTCGGGTGCCGAAGATGATGGCATCACCGCGGGTGATCACCTTCCTCGAACCGGACCGGGAGTGGGTTAACCATAAGGCCAAGCAGTCAGCAGACGATCTCACCTTCTATGTGAATTTCCACGTGAAGCCGGACCGCGTGGAAGAGTGGAAGCAGGGCGCGCTTGGGGTACTGGAAGCGATGGCGCATGAAGATCCCTTTGTAATGGCGCGCCTGCACCAGGATGCCAACGATCCGACCAAGTTCTCGCTGTATGAACGCTGGAACGAGCCGAGCATGGACGCGTTTGTGGAAAACCAGCTCAAAGGCAAGGCATATCGTGATGAATACGAAAAGGTGCTGCCCGAGCTGTTGCAAAGCCCTCGGACGTTCACGGTTCTCGATACGCTTCAGTTGTGGGAGCGGTAAGGTGAAACGGTTTCTGCCGCTCCGCATCGGGCGGGACGGCAGGGCCTCTTTTTAAAAACAACCCATTCAAAAAGGAAAACCATGAAAACAAACAGCAGATCGTTAATCGCGGCATCGTTGGCGTTGAGCGCAATGGTCGCCGTTCTTTCACAGGCTGCCGGCGTGTTGCGAGTCGGTGAAGGCCAGAACGTGAACGTGCGGGAATGGATTGATCCCGAGCTGCTTCCGCCGCTGGATCACCTCCCATCACAGTTATCCTTGATCACAAGGGAGTCCGTCGTTGAAGCAAGAGCTATCGTGGGCCAAATGCTCCAGGCCAAAGGCACCGAAGGGGTGGTGGTCACCAAAAAACAGATCAGCACCGCTGATGGCGAAGTGGGTGTTTACATCTATCAGCCGGAAAATAAGCAACCCGACAGCCCCGGCATGCTGTGGATTCACGGCGGCGGATATATCATGGGGAATGCGGACAGCGACTTTGCCAGCATGTTTGCGAAGGAGCTGAATGCAACGGTGGTGTCGGTTGACTATCGCTTGGCGCCGGAGCACCCGTTCCCGGCAGGATTGAATGATTGCTATGCCGCGCTACTCTGGATGGTGGAGCATGCCGAGGAACTGGGTATCGATACCAGTCGCATTGCCATTGGCGGCGACAGCGCCGGCGCGGGCATGACGGCGGGGCTTGCGCTGCGCAACCGGGACGAGAGGGGGCCTGAGCTTACATTGCAGTTCCTTTTGTATCCCATGCTGGACAACCTGCACGACACGCCGTCGGGCGCCATCGAGGATTATCCGGTTTGGAACCGGCCGACCTCGTTCAATGCCTGGGAAATGTATCTGAACGGCACGCCCGGCCTGAAGGCGTCGCCCTATGCGGCCGCAGCTCGGGCGAAGGATGTAAGCGAGTTGCCGCCCACATTCATCACCACCGGCGCCGTTGACCTGTTCCGCGACGAAATTATCGACTATGCCCAGCGCCTTATGGCGGCTGGCGTACCGACCCAGTTGGCCGTTTTTCCCGGCATGTATCATGGCGGCCAGGCATTTGTGCCCGACGCCAAGGTCAGTCAGAAAATGATAAGCACCTGTGTGGCGGCATTGAAAGACGCCTTAAGCGGGAAACAATAAGCATTTTCCTGTGCATCGTGTGGTAGGGTTCCTCTATGGAAACAATTCAGCAGCTGTTGAGCCGCATCCGCTGGGATGATGAGTTTGGCAAAGGCGATTTCGAGGTAGGGATCTACGACCGGATCGAAGATGCCTTGGAGTTCCAGCCATTGGAAAACCTTCAAATGGAGACGGGCAACCATTTTTCCTTCACGCTCTGCATCGAGGGAGAAGAGGCTTTGATTCCGTTCCATCGTATTCGCGAAGTCCGCAAGAACGGCGAATGCATTTGGAAACGATAGCCGAGTTGCGCTATAACCGCGCATTTGATGAACGGAGCGGAAGAATGAAGTTTGATAAATGCCCATGTGGGAGCGGTGTTGATTTTGAAGCGTGCTGTGGCGGTATTGTCGACGGACGGCGCAAGGCGCTGACGGCCGAGCAGCTGATGCGCTCGCGCTACACGGCCTATGTCATGAAAAAAGTCGACTACCTTGTGGAATCCACGCACCCTTCGGCGCGCACGGATGATCTGGCATCTTCGATCCGCAAGTGGATGCGGCAGGTGGAGTGGTTGAAGCTTCACGTTGTTGCAACAGAAGGGGGTGGCGAGGCGGATGCATTCGGGCACGTGGAATTTGTTGGTGAGTTTATCGCCGACACCGGGCCCGGCCGCCACCACGAATGTTCTGTTTTCGAAAAGTTGAACGGGGTGTGGTATTACCTCGGTGAGGAATACGAAGAAAGATAAACACGAAGGCTCTTGGCCGGAGCTCGTCATCCTGGCCGGGCTCCAGAGCATTTTCTTCTTAATTTGTCGCCTGGGATGGCAGGCGGGCCGCCTCGCGATACGTATCGCCGCCGGCCCGGCGGCCCTGTCGTTGCGACAAATTGAAAGAGCGTTGCTCTATATGCGCGGCATTGACGTTTTGAGCACAACGCGTCGTAATTTCGGGGCCTCTCGGAACGCGGCGGGCGGCGAAGAGAAGCGGGATAAATCCCTACCGCCGTCTTGGTTTTGGGGCACAGAGTTTGGCGAGCAGGGTTTCGAGCATGAGTTCGTGCGGAATCGAGCCGCCGGAGAGCATTCTTTCGTGGGTGTCGACCACCAACCTTTTGCGGGCCGCCAATCCTCGTGTGGTATAGGGTGCGGACTGCTTGGCAAACTTGGTGGCACGGAACCAATGCATCTTGCGGGGATCATCCGCCATTTCGGAAAAATAGTCGTCCAGTTCCGGCTCGCTGCTCCACTGAATACGGTTGCCGTTCATTCGCAGCCAACCCTCTTCCATATATTCCTTGAAGCGCAGCAGATTATGAAACTGGCTCTCGATCTGGATAATCAGTCCAATCGCAGTCTGTTTCTGGAATAGCAGCTGCCGGAAGATACGAATGGCATCGCCCAGCCGGCGTTCGGCAATGGCATCGGTGAAGTCCCAGGCAATTGCTTCGCTGGAGGAGGATGTGATGGTCTGCACATCGTCGAGGGTTATGGATTTGTCTTCGCCCTTGTAGAGGACCATCTTTTCGACTTCATTCATGATCTGGCGAGTTTCAAAGCCTGCCCGATCCACAAACACATCGGTCGCCGCAGAATCGATGGTATAGCCCTCTCGCTTAAAAAGCGACGTCGTGCGTTTCAGCGCCACGGGCCGGGCTTCATAGTCGCGTTCGGGAATGTCATATTCCGAGACGGTACCCACCTCATTGATCGCCTTGTAAAAGGCAGAGCGCTTATCGATGCCCGGTGCGGACATGATCAAAAACTGGTCGTCGGACAGGCCTGCTTTAAGATCTTTTGTAAGCGCTCCGAGCAGCCGTTTCACCCGCTCGTTTTTCATGATGACCGCATTCTTGAAAAAAGAAACTTCGCGGAACCAAACCACCTTCTTTCCGCCAAACAAGCTGACCGTTCGAAATGCCGCCACGCACTGGTCGATCGCCGCCACCGCATCGTCGACCTTCGATGCCCTGCCATCAATGACTTCCAGCGACAACGACTTTTCCGCTTCCGGGCAGATGGCATCCACTTTCTGGCGGGCATTGTGCCCCACCAGATATTCGTCGTTTCCGTAAAAAAGATATATGTTGTCCGCCATGTAATACTTCCTCTTCCAATCCGAGCAAGATATGATTTAATCGTGCTGTTTGAAACCGAAAACCGAGCGGAGATGGTTGCTTACATAAGCATTCCACCAAATTAGCCGGAAGAAAGGCCATATAATGAACAAGACGATATGGGCACCATGGCGGATTGAGTATATTCTGGGTGAGAAGGAGCAGGGCTGCTTTCTGTGCCGGATTCATAGCGAAAGCACCGACCGGGATAACCTCTTGTTGAAACGCGGTGAAACCTGTGCCGTTGTCATGAACCGCTACCCTTACACCAGCGGCCACCTGATGGTTTTCCCTTATCGCCATATTGAAAACCTCAAGGACATGACTCCCGAAGAGCGAGTCGAAATGACTGATCTGATGATCGAGTGCGTCGAGGTTCTGAAGGTTGAGCTCAAACCCGATGGGATCAACGTGGGGTATAATCTGGGCGCAGCAGCCGGGGCCGGGCTGAAAGATCACCTCCACCAGCACATTGTGCCGCGCTGGGTCGGCGATACCAACTTTATGCCGGTACTTTCCGGCACCCGCGTGATGCCCCAGTCCCTGCTTGAGCAATACGACGTGCTCCATTCTCTGTTTAGCAGATAACCTCTAGTTGTGTTGTCACGGCGTAACACTCTGCGGATTAAACCATCATGCTCCTCCAGTCACACCATTGAATTCCGGGCACGTACATGAGTCCGAGGGGCAGGATGACTGTTTTGACGATGCGAAATAAGGGGAAATGGTGCCCAGGGCCAAAATCAACTGGCAATTTCCGGGGAGCTGCTGAACAATCCATTCTAAAGTCGACCGTTCGATCGGCGTAAAATTTTGGGAGGCATATATGACAGGATTCAAAAGAGGCTATCTTCCAGGCATTCTATGCCTGCTGGCAATCCATAGTTCCATTGCGGTGAACAACCCGATTCAGGCTCCGGTCTCCGGCTCGATGATTCGCCACAATGGCCATTACTATGCCATGTCGCAGGCGGGCGATGGCCATATGCTCCAATCGGACAACCTGATCGATTGGACCAATACGGTTCAGGTGATTCCGTCCGGGATTACAGGTCCGTTCGATCTGACGGTGCGCAATGGTTTGGTCCACCTTTTTGCTGCTGATGCCGGTTATGCGTATTCCGAAGCCCCTGACATTCCATTTTCCAAGTTTCATAAACGCGGTCACGAACGGCTGGATACCCGCCTGTTTCAGGATAAGAGCGGTGAGCTGCTTTGCGTGATGCGCGAAATGGAGGATCGGAACATCAGTAAAGTCAAAGAATCCGGCGATATCTCGATCCAGCGTTTTACGGCGCCATGGAAGCCTTATGGAACACCACGGACCTTGCTCAAGGCACGCCGCGGCATGTGGGATACATTGGATGGGACAGGTTTTGGGATGCCAGACCTGTTTGACTATCGTGGCAATTATTATCTGCTTTACTCGGGTAATCTTTCTGATCCGAGAATCGGATTGCGAGGGATCGGTGTCGCCGTAAACGAAAAGCCGCTCGAAATTGAAAATGAGTATATTCAGCCCGATGTTGTTCTGAGAGGAAACAGCGACCGGTTGGTACGTGCGTACCGCACGGTGCTACCTGTTGCGGCGTATATGGGTTGGGAAGGGGTCTATACTTTTGAAGCTCCTGATAAAGGGTGGACGCTTCCCGGCTTCAAGCCCGCCGGATGGCGCACGGGTAAAGGGGGATTCGGGGCACCGGATAAAGTTGGCCCGATACAGCTTTCCGAAGTTCGCAGTCGATGGAACAAACCGCACATCTGGGTGCGTCGCAGTTTTGGCGGAATCTCGGGGGTGATGGAAACCCCGGTGCTGCAAATTCGTCACGGCGGAGCTGTCAGGGTTTATTTGAATGGCATTAAAGTTTATGAGGCGATCCATCCATCGCCATCATATCGCAATATTGCGTTGCCGGATAAGGTTCTTGAGCGGATCCGTCCGCAGGAAAACGTATTGGCGGTGCATGCCGTTGCAAACCCTGTAGATGGATATCAGTTACTGGACTTTGGGCTGTATGATGCGGGTGATCACCCGGTTGAGCCCGTTGTGAGTGGAGCGGGCGCTCCCCGGATCGTGACCGGTCCGAACGGATTTGAAAAATGGATGGCCTACGATGCGTATTGGAATAGTCAGCCCGGAACGGGGCTGGATCGTGTGTTTTTTCATGACTATGAAATGATAGTGGATGGACCTACTACAGCAAATACGCCGGGATATCATCCGGGCCCTTCCCTCCCGACATTCAGTGATTCTTTTGAGCGTTCGACGGGATGGCGGTTTGCTTCCGGGAAATGGAACGTTACCGCCGGCGTATTGGTGCAGGAAGAAGGCAAAAAAACCGCCAAGGCCTATCTGGAACAAAAACCGGCTAAAAACTATTTGTTTGCGGCTGATATTCGCATGTCGCCTTCAGAGAAAGGGCGGGTCGGTTTGGTTGCCTGGAGTAATGGTAAAAATGATCTGGTGGTGTGGCTTAATCCCGCCGAACACACATGGGGTTATCATGTGGGCCCCGGGAGGGTGGGGGCGAAAAGCTTTTCGCTGCCGGAAAAATTCCGCTTCGTTGAGCGACCGGAGGATAAGAAAGATTCTTCTTTGCCTTGGCACCGGTTACGTATCACGAAAAATGGCGGACATTTTAATGTAATGCTGGATAAAATCAGTTTAACGGCCAAGAAACCCATCATGACCAAATTTTCCGGAGCGGGTGTTCCCGGGCTTTTTTGCCAATATGGTCATGCGGCTTTTGATGGTGTTACCTATACCGTTGGATGGGATGAATACGGAAAATATATTACGGGCTGGGGATCTGCCATCGATGGAACCCCCGCATCTGGCAAATGGAATCAGGACAAAAAAACGGGGCTGGAGCAGAAAAAGAAATCAGAGTCGGGAATGGCATTTAAAGGGGACCTGCTGGATCAATATGAGTTTGCAGTAACGGCACGAACTGAAAAGCTGGAAGATGATGACGATTGTCACTATGGTGTTTTCCCCATCTTTATCGACCAGAACAACTACCTAAAGGCAATGCTTGATTTGGGTAAACGGAAGCTGGTCGTATCCGGTCGACGGAAGGGAACGGCCGTTGGTCCGTATATTGCATCGTTAGCCAGAACATTCTCTGTGCAGGATATGTACGGAGACACTTCTGAATGGGTTTACCGTCTGCCGTCGCATTCGATCATCAGCGGGCTTCAAGTGCGTTGGCAGGAAGGTCGATATGACCATTTGCAAGAGCAGTACTATATTCCGGCAGATGAGATTGTTGTTGGTTGTGGAAATGTGCGCGCCAAGCGGGATTTTTCCATTGAAAAGCTTGAGGTAGAGAGTCCAAATGTAGCGAGTATCCTAAAAAGTTTCGAGCAGAAAGAAGGGATCCTAAATCGAATCGATATACGCGAAGAAGAAGGTAATTATATGGTGATGGACGCTTATTCTGGTGGTTCCATCACGAACAGCGTTTTTGATTTGGTAACCGGCGAACTGCTTGATTGGCTCCTTCCCGACTTTATTTTTGATCCGGAAAAGCACGGAGTGGCGATGGAGGAAATCGGTTCTTCTTCTGATATCTCGTCTCGGCCACAGGAAACGCTCGTCAATGTTGAACTTGAATCGAGCTACTTTTTCCGATGCGTCAAACTCAAGGACCGGGTAATGATTGAGCTCAATGGGAAGCCGATGCTGACTGTTGAGGGCGACTGGCCAGCATCGCAGGTCGGGCTCGTGACGGAGGGACAACCCTGTTTCTACAATGGAATCACCCTGATGCACCTGCCGTCGGAATAAGGGTTGTTTATGAAAATCTGCGTTCTACTCCCCGGAAAAATAAAGCCCAAGGCGCTGGCAGCCGCTCAGGAAGAATATATCAAGCGGCTGAAAAGTTTCGGCGTGGAGGTAGCGGAATATAAAGACGAGAAAGTTTCGTCACGAACTCCGGAACAAACCAAGCAGGCCGAAGCTGAACGTATCTTTAAATTGCTTAAAGACGGGGATTATTTGATCGCCTGCGATGAGCGTGGAAAAAAGATCCAGACGCTCGAAATGGCCGAACTCATCAGGACCTCGCGCCGCGGCGAATATCCTCTGGCCGGCAAGCGGCGGATGGTGGTCGTGGTCGGCGGCGCATTGGGTCTTGCCGAATCCGTTCGACAAAAGGCCGATGCCGTGTGGGCGCTCTCGTCGCTCGTGATGGCTGGAGGCGTGGCACGCATCGTCCTGCTCGAAGGCCTCTATCGAGCCTCTACCGTCGTCGAGGGTCATCCCTACCACAACGAATAGATGTTCTTTACGGTTTATGCGCTCCTTCAACCTGCATTTCGATGGAGCAAAAGTGAGTGCGTGCTGTGATGAAGAGTGTGCGGTTTTTCCTGCCCCCGAAGGTGATGTTGGAGGGGCGTTTCGGAGTTTTGATTTCCTCGATCAGCTTACCCTCAGGGCTGAAAATCAGTACGGAATCCTGTGTCGCATACAAATTGCCGCGAACATCAAGCGTCATGCCATCGCTTTTTACCGCGGCAAAAAAGGTTTTATTCGCCAGCGTTCCGTCGGCATTGATCGAATATTTCCAGATCTTTCCGGCACCGTGGTCGGCCACGTAGAGGGTCTTTCCATCGGGCGTTCCGATCACGCCGTTGGGGCGGACAAAGTCGTCGATAACCCGCATAATCTTTGAGCGGTCGGGGGGGAGATAATAAACGTACTCTCCATCTTGTTTCTTCATGGTGCGGCCGTAGGCGGGATCGGTAAAATAGACTCCGCCCTTCGGATCGATCCACAGGTCGTTGGGCTTGTTAAAGCCCTTTCCGTTATATTCATCGGCCAAAATTTCAACTTTGCCGTCCATTGAGATGGAGGTGACGCGTCGGTTCAGGCCTTCGCAGGCATAGAGGCTGCCATTCTTTGCAAAGTAGAGTCCGTTGGCACCGCCGCTGTTTTCGCGGAAGAGTTTCAGATTGCCGTCTATCGAATAGAGATGGATATGCTCCTTTGGGATATCGGTAAAGTAGACATTGCCCATCGCATCGGCGGCAGGGCCTTCGGTGAAGGTGAAGGTGTCGCCCAGGATTTTTAATTCGCCGGCAACGAGTGAGGTTTTGGTTTCCGCCCGTATCGTAGCCGCCGAAAATACGAGAAGTATGAGCAGGTACGTTTTCATTTTATCCTCTATGGGTTTCAGTACAGATCGTCTGTGTTGCGTCTTGAGTGCTCAGTATTGGCTGGAATCGTCGGTATGTGCAACTGTCATGTTTTCTTTTTTTATCAAGCGGGGTTTCTCGCTTCGGCGGTGTGTACTTGAACACGGGAAGTCAATGTGTATTAATGGCCCTTTAAAAGGGGATTTAGATGGATATTTCGAGTTGGTTGAAGGATCAGTTGGTTTCCGCAGATGCATACGATGCAGATACACTGCTGGACGCGTTTCTTGCGGAGATGAAGAAGGGGATTAATGGCGAGGCCAGTTCGCTGGCCATGATTCCCGCCTATGTGAACACCGAAAACCAGGTTCCGGTGGAAAAATCCGTTGCTGTGATTGATGCGGGTGGAACCAACCTGAGAATTTGTATCGCCCGTTTCGATGAGCAGGGCAATATCGATATTTCCAATTTTTCCAAGCAACCCATGCCCGGTCGCGATGAAGAAATCTCCGTTGCCCAATTCTATGCTGTGCTGGCCGATGCGTTGGAGCCCATGAAAGACGAATTTGACTGCATCGGTTTTTGCTTTTCCTATCCGGCAGCCATCCTGCCCAACTATGACGGGCGTTTGTTGCACTGGACGAAAGAGATCAAGATGCCCGGGCTGGTTGGCAAGCATATTGGAGCTGAATTGCTTGTTGCGCTGGAAAGACGCGGGGTTGGGGATAAGAATATTGTTATTCTCAACGACACGGTGGCGGCACTTTTGGCGGGGATGGCCAAGGGACAAACCTTCAATGCTTCTTCCTATATCGCATTGATTATTGGTACGGGGGTAAATGCCGCGTATGTAGAGCGCAATGAAAATATTGGAAAACTTGATGGATATTTTGAATCGGGCTCGCAGGTCATCAATGTGGAGTCGGGCGGGTTTTCGGTTTTCAAGCGAGGGGCTTTTGACCTCCAGCTGGATGAACGTACTGAAAATGCCGGAGGTCATGTCTTTGAAAAAATGATCTCTGGTGTTTATTTGGGGACCATTGCGTTGGAGGTGCTCCAGGCGTTGGCCTCGGAAAATTTGTTCTCTCCCAGTGGCGGGGCGGCACTGGCGATCATGAAGGATCTTTCGACGATCCATATTGACAATCTAACGGCCAACAACGGTCGTGAGATCGGTGTGCTGGGCACGGAGGTGTTTACCGACCTGGATCGGGACATCATGAAAACCATTTTCGAATCCGTCGTCGAACGCGCGGCATTGTTTGCTGCGGTCAGCCTTGCAGCAGCGGTTGTGAAATGCGGCGAAGGAAAGGATCCCGAGCGACCGGTCTGCATCAATATTGACGGCACGACCTACTACAAAACCTACCAGCTTGCCGAGAAGACCCAGGCGAACCTTAAACGGATTCTAAGCGCCCGAAACCTGCACTATCGCTGCATTCATGTAGACGACGCCCCCGTCGTCGGCGCAGCCATTGCCGGACTCACGACATTTTAAGGGGGTAGCTGGGGGCGGACTTCGGTGAGTTCTGTCGAGCCGTGATCCCGCAGCTGTAGTCGCCGCCTTCTCATCCTATCTGCGATACGTATCGCCGCCGGCCCGGCGGCCCTGTCGTTGCGACAAATTGAAAGAGAGTTTCTCTAGAGGGCGGGATCAGCGATCCCACCTACAACCTTCGGCCGATCTCGTGGATCATCCCGCAATGAATCAATCATCATCGGGCCGTGCCCGCCTCCAACACCTGCCGGATTCTTTAGGCATTGGTTCAGGAAGGTTTTAGCGGTCACAATCGCTTCGGGGATATTCTGCCCCAGCGCAATCGCCGATGCAATGGCTGAAGAGAGGATGCAACCGGTGCCATGCGTGGCAACGGTTTTAATGCGCGGGCTGGATAGCCACATTGACTCCTTGCCATCCGTCCAGTAGTCGCGGCATTCCTCGTCATCGGCATGCCCGCCTTTAACCAGTACGGAACCGGGGCCCAATGCCAACAGGTGCTCCGCCATCCGTTCCGTGGATTGGCCTGCGACACCGATCATTTTTTCAGCCTCGGGAATGTTGGGTGTCAGAACCTTAACCTTCGGAAATATTTCATGAATTAGAATATCGAGTGCTTCGGGGTCGAGCAGGTCGGAGCCGGATGTTGATTTTAATACAGGGTCGCAAATGATTGGAACATCGAGTGATTGGAAGTGTTCCGCGAGAATTCTGCAGTTGGCCATCGAGCCGAGCATCCCGATCTTGATGACGGCTGGCGGAAGGTCGGTTTTAAGCGCTTCGAGTTGTGCGCTTAGCATGATTTCGGAAACCGGTTCCGACGCCTGAACGCTCAATGTGTTTTGAGCGGTGAGGGCGGTGATGATGGAGCAGCCATGCACGCCCATTGCTGACATAACCTTGAGGTCGACCTGAAGGCCTGCACCACCACCGGAATCGGACCCGGCAATGGTCCATGCGGTGGGGGTTGGGGCTCTATTGGTCATGCGTGCCGGTTTCTTCGGGGAATTGGAAGATGACTTCGTCCGGGCGGGCATAGCCGACTTCGTGCGCGACCTTTTCCACATAGTCGGGATCGCTCAGGAAGCGCCGCTGCTTTTCTTTGAGCTCATTCTCGTTCGATACAGTAACATCGATCCGTTGCTGCAGGGTGTCGCGAGTATTCTGATAGGCCTTCATCTGCTTCACCTTTGGGGTGAAGGCCAGCACGATTCCGACGGCAGCCATGACCATGACCGCAATCAGCACGATGCGGTTGATCAAATTCCAGTATTTTTCCGTTTGCTGCATATTCCCTGCAATATACCCGGATTCCATATTTCAACAAGTCTCGGGGAAATAAAAAAGGCGACCCGGAGGCCGCCTTTTTTATTCAACGCCGGAGCGCTAATTATGCATCGCCATAACGGCTGTCAGCACCGAGCATTTCTTCGATACGGAGCAGCTGGTTGTATTTGGAGATACGGTCGGATCGGCTGAGCGATCCGGTTTTGATCTGGCCCGCGTTGGTTGCAACCGCGATGTCCGC